>CAZQDT010000041.1:0-13323 GCA_964592005.1 uncultured Eubacteriales bacterium | reverse complement strand
TCTCCTAAGATGTTTTAATTAAAAATATGTTTTATTCCACTGTTACACTCTTTGCAAGATTTCTAGGTTTATCCACATCATTTCCCAATCCTACTGCCATATAATATGCAAAAATCTGCTGAGGAATATTCGCAAGTACCGAAGTAAAAAGCCAATGAGTCTGAGGTACATATATAACATCATCTGCCACTTTTTCTATATCAGTGTCACCCTCTTGTGCTATTGCAAGCACCCTTGCCGCCCTTGCTTTTACTTCTTTTAAATTACTTGTCGTTTTTTCCATAAGCTCCTTATGAGTTACAAGACCTACTACAAGTGTCTTTTCTTCCATAAGTGCTATCGGTCCATGCTTAAGTTCTCCAGCCGCATAAGATTCACTATGAAGATATGCTATTTCTTTAAGTTTCAACGAACCCTCCAAAGATACAAGATTATCTAAACCTCTTCCTATATAGAAAACATTTTTTGCATCTAAGTATTTTTCTGCCATATCTTTCACTCTATGGGATACTTTTAAAATTTTGTCTATCTTATAAGGAAGTCTGTGAAGTTCATCCCTAAGTTCTACAAATTCGTAAGTGCTTATATTTCCAAGCTGTACCGCTATATGAATTGCCAAAAGATACATTACCGTAAGCTGTGCTGTATAAGCTTTCGTAGAGGCAACTGCTATCTCAGGTCCTGCCATAGTATAAATAACCTCATCTGCTTCTCTTGCAATACTGCTTCCTACTACATTGACTACTGCCACTACTTTACTTCCGGCTTTCTTAGCAAGTCTTAAAGCTGCAAGGGTATCAGCAGTTTCTCCTGATTGAGAAATTACTATAAGCATAGTATTTTCATCTAAAATAGGCTCTCTATATCTAAATTCAGAAGCAACCTCAGCTTCCACCGGTATTCTCGAAACTCTCTGTATTATATATTTACCTACACAACCTGCATAATAAGCTGTTCCACAGGCAACTATATATATTCTTTTAATATTTTTAAGCTGTTCTTTATCCAATTTTATTCCTAAATTAACATCATATGAATCTTCTGGAAGTCGTGACAAAAGAGTATCGTTTACCACTTTAGGCTGTTCAAATATTTCTTTAAGCATAAAATGCTCATATCCGCCTTTTTCTGCCGACTCAGCATCCCATGTTATTGTAGAAAGCTGTTTTTGAATTTTTTCTCTGTTTAAGTTATAAAATTCTACTTTATCAGCTGTCAACACAGCTACTTCCTTGTCATCAAGATAATATATTTCTCTTGTATATTGAAGTATTGCTGGCACATCAGAAGCTATAAAATTCTCTTTATCTCCCTTTCCAACTATAAGAGGACTGTCTTTTCTTGCAGCTATAAGTCTATCCGGATTATCTTTACAAATTATTCCAAGTGCATAAGCACCTTCTACTTTTTCTATTGCCTTAAATACGGCATCAAGAATATCGTTACTATCCTTATAAAAGTATTCTATAAGCTTTGCAACTATTTCCGTATCCGTTTCAGAAATAAAATTATATCCTTTCGACATAAGTTCTTCTTTTATCTGCATATAATTTTCAATAATTCCATTGTGAACTACTGCTATTCCCGAATCACTGCTTGTATGAGGATGTGCATTTATATCTGATGGTGCTCCATGTGTAGCCCATCTCGTATGTCCAATTCCCAAATTACCCTCTAATGGCGATACTTCAAGTATATCTTCCAACACTTTAAGTCTGCCTTTTGCCTTCTTTACAAGCAATTCTGTTCCGCTGTGAACTGCCACTCCGGAAGAATCATAACCTCTATATTCCAACTTCTGTAATCCGCTAATTAATACGTCAGTGGCTCTTTTAAATCCTACATAACCAACTATTCCGCACATTCAAATTCTTCCCCTCTCTAATTAAGTCTGTTTTCCAGCAAATCAGCCAATCTTTGAGCTTCTTCCTGCATAACTTTCTTATCTTTGCCTTCTATCATTACTCTTATAAGAGGCTCTGTTCCTGAAGGTCTTATAAGAACTCTCCCCTCACCTGCAAATTTCTGCTCAAGCTTTGCTATTTCTGCTTTTATAACATCATCTGTAAGATACATTTCTTTCTTTTCATTTTTAATTCGAGCATTTACTAATACCTGTGGGAGAACTTCCATTACAGAAGCCAGCTCCGAAAGTTTTTTACCTGTTTTTTTCATTACTGTAAGTAATTGTACTGCTGTCATAAGACCATCACCAGTGGTATTATGCTCTAAAAAAATAACATGACCAGATTGCTCTCCACCAAGCTTATATCCCTTTTCAAGCATTCTTTCAAGTACATATCTATCTCCTACTTTGGTCTGTTCAATATTTAATCCTTGCTCTTTTGCCATCAGGAAAAATCCCAGATTACTCATAACTGTGGCAACTATTGTATCATCTGCAAGTTTTCCCTCATTTTTCATATAAATACCACAGATAGCCATTATTTTATCACCATCTACAATATTTCCCTTTTCATCTACTGCCAAACATCTATCTGCATCTCCATCAAAAGCTAAACCTACATCAGCTCCTGTTTCTTTCACAAATTCAATCAAATCTTCCATATGTGTAGAACCACATTTATCATTTATATTAGTTCCATCAGGGTCATTATGTATAACTTTAAGATTAGCCCCCAAATCTATAAGTGCCATAGGAGAAGTCTGAAAAGATGCACCATTAGCACAGTCTATCGCCACAGTAAGTCCATCAAATTTTACATCCGTAGTAGTTTTTATAAAATCTACATAATCCTCTGCCGCTTCGTCAGCAATCTCTTTTGTTCCCACTTTAACACCCGTAGGTACAGGAAGCATATTTGTTTCACTTAAAACGATAGTTTCTATTTCATTTTCAAGTTCATCACTAAGTTTATAACCCTCTGAATTAAAAAATTTAATTCCATTATATTCCACAGGATTGTGAGAAGCAGATATCACTACTCCGGCATCTAATCCATATTTACGTACAAGATATGCAACAGCAGGCGTCGGAATAATATCCGCAACCACCGCATGAGCTCCCACAGAACAAATACCTGCAACCAAAGCTGAACTTAACATATCTCCTGATATTCTAGTATCCATACCCACTAATATTCTTGCTTCTCTTTTATTTTCCTTAGTAAGGACATATGCCCCCGCTCTTCCAAGCTGAAATGCAAGCTCTGCTGTGAGCTCCTTATTGGCTATGCCTCTTACCCCATCTGTTCCAAATAATTTACCCAATTTTGTACCCCCTAAAATTAATCTTTCATAACTTATTTTTTATTCTTCTTTTCTTCTGTACTTTCCTCTTCTGTACTCTCTTCTTCTGTGTTTTCCTCTTCTGTGCTTTCTTCTTCCGTTTCTTCTTCTGTACTTTCTTCAGTTGTACTCTCTACTTCCGTAGAAATTACTGGCACATCTTTTTCAGTGCTTTCCTCAGTAGTCGGCTCTTCAGTAGATGGTTTTTCCTCTGAAATACTTATACTTACAGTCGGTGTTCTTCCTACTATCTCCGCACCATTTGGCAAATTAAATTCAATAGGCACCGAATGTTCACCTTCACTATACGAGCCTATCCTAATATTGCCTTTTATACTATCAGCATCCAAATTTTCCATTATACTATCAATAGCCTTTATTGTAATCCAAACATATTCCTGCGTAAGTTTATACTGCTGTGAGGTAGAAGTAAATCCCTGTACTGTAATATTTCTTATAGGTATTCTAAAATCCCTCACTTCTTCTTTCGCTACTGAAACTTTAACTATTATTTCTTCCGAATATCCATCTTTCAAACTTACACCATCTGGTAAATAATCCATTATATTGCAAATAATTTCTTTATTTTCATTAATTCCAGTCAAATCAACTGCTGGAAGTTCTAATTTATCTAACCTAGATATAATATCACTTTTTCCAACTATTTCAACATATTTAGGCTCCCATACAATATCTGTAAGTATGTAATCTTCTTCTAACATTCCCTGATTTGCAGAGGCATCTATTTCAATTTTCTTATACTCATTTATAGGAACATTGACATTTACTTTATCAACACTCAAATCAACTCCCAAAACTTCGTTACCATATATATCATATGCTTTAGGACCAGCTATAATGTTTAAATCTTTGGATATTCCAGAAATATTCGCTGTCACTTTAACTTCTGATACCGTTGCTATCACTGATGCAGGACCGCTTACTTGAACTACATTGGGCGATATCTGCATATCTTCAATCACAAAGCCATTTTTCGGTTCTCCTGTAAGATTTAAATTAATATCTTTTTGCAATGTTTCATATTTTTCCAAAGTTATATCCAAATATTGAGGGCTTCTTTCAGTAATCTCAAAAGTTTCTCCTGATATATTAGGTAAAGTAATATTTACTAAAACTTTATTTGTTTCTCCTACTGTTGAATTGTAAGTCCCCATCTGAAGGCTTACAACTGCCTTTATTTTATCTGAAGCATTTTTAAGCTGTTCTAACGCCAACCTTTTCCCTCTTACTTTAAAATTAACTTTTAAATCCTGCAACGAGGCTTCATTCATCCATACAAGATTTTTACCTGCTAATGTATCCGTTCCTTCAAATATAACATTTGTACTAAAACTATATGTTTCCATAGGATTATTAATATTTATAACCACTGCCCACAATATAAATGCCGCAAAAAATGACAAAAGCTTAAATATAACATTCTTTGTAAAAAGACCTCTTATTCCCAACATTAATCTTTCAACATCGGATATAGCAATTTTGCTTTTTCCGCTTATTTTCCCAACCAATGTATCTAATTCCAAATTTTCTTCTATTTCTCCATCATTTATAACTGATATAATTCCTCTTTGCGGTATTTCATTGCCATAAACATCATAATTCAATGTTTTTCCTATTCTTTTTTCACATATTATAACCAATGCACCATATCTTCGACTTAATTCTACTGCTTTTTTTCTCAAATCTCTTTTATCTATATCTGGCAAATTTATCGAACACGCTACTCTTGAAATTTTATTATTCCTTATAACTACTGCTCCATCTGATAAAGCTATTGTTGAACTTTGTTCTCTAGGCGGAACTTTCTGGGAAGGCTTTTCATAATTAAATATATTTACCAACAGTTCTTTACTTAAATCTGCCTCTAATTTTACACCGCCACTTTCAATAGCCTTAATACTGCCCATACTTTCAATTATTATCATAGCATCTAAATTACTGCGAGCTATTTCATTGCAAGCCTCTGCTATAATCTTAGCATTTTTAATTTTCTTTCCTGAAACATTTGAGAAAACTTCTTTATTTAAATCAAATCTCATTTCGATTTTTTCTCCTTTCTCAAATTTTTCTTATTTTCTTTTACTTGAGAAACATTAGGTATAATTCTATTTACAATCTGTTCTTCAATATTTCCTCTTCCAAGTTTAACCTTTTCACTTTCATACCTAAATTCTATCTTACCCTTTTGTACTATGGAAATATTTCCCGTTTCTTCTGAAACTACTACAACAAGTGCGTCTGCTTTTTCACTCAAACCTATTGCCGCTCTATGTCTTGTTCCAAGCTCCTTACTCACCTCCAAAGATTCAGTAAGTGGTAAATAGCAGGTAGCTGATAAAATTCTGTTATTTTTTATAATTACTGCTCCATCATGTAAAGGTGTATTATGTTCAAATATATTAATCAATAATGCCGATTTTACATTTGCATCTATGTCAATTCCTGTTTTTGAATATTCTCTAAGTCCAACCTTATTTTCAATAACTATCAATGCTCCTGTCTTCACCTTTGACATTTCTATACAGGCTTTTGCTATTTCCGTAGCCGTTTCTTTAGTCACTTTTCCTTCATAATCTGAACTTTCAGTTGAAACCTTACGTCCCAATCTCTCAAGTGCTGTTCTCATCTCAGGCTGAAAAACTATTATCACTGCTATTATACCTACTGATAAAGTATTTTTTATAATCCAACTAATTGTATTTAATTGAAATATCATAGCCAAAATACCTACAACTGCTATAAGCCCTATTCCTTTTAATAAAGTCCATGCTCTCGTTTCCCTTATAAAACTAACTATTGCATATATAAGCACTGTTACAATAAGTATATCGACTATATCTAACCAATTTAAACTTGGAATACTAAAACCTGTTGTTTCATAAAATTCCGTAACCCTTTCAACCGCTTTAGCAATTATATCCAAATGTTTCACCTCCATTTTATTTTTATTTAATCTCATGAAAAACACACAAATGTCATTTTTGAAACCAATCTTTGACATTGTTTTAGAAAACGTTTTCGTTTCGTATTTTTTAATTCTTAATAATAACTATTTCTTGACGCATACTCGCTATCAATAGAAAGATTTTTTTTAAAATTAATTTGAAAAAGTCTTTCTATTCCTTTTCTTTCTTTGGCACAATTGACTTCTTTGCTGATTTTTTCTTTGTTTTTGCATATTTTATTGGAACTTTAGGTATTGCTCTTACATAGTAATAATATTCATCATCTTCAAACTGTACTTTTTCAGCCGAAGAATAGTCTAAAACTCTGTTAAAAAACTGTACTATCGCTGCTATGCCTGCTGAAAATAAAGTCGAAAATATAAGTCCTAAAACACCCATATCAAAATCTACCAAAATCATTGCTAAAATAAATCCTAAAATATTTATAAATGCCCCTACTCCTATCGCCAAATAGTGGGCATAATCAATTTCAACTGTTGTTATTATATAAATAAGAACTATAATCATTACAAAAATTATCGCACTTACAATCCATGCCTGTTCATTTGCTATAAAAGACATAATTTCCGAATATATGTTGGCAAAAGCTGTCGGTATTTCCAGTATTTCACTCATCTCGATATTGGTAAAATCTGTTCCACCTTTCTCACAAAGTCCTTTAATAACAGAAATACTATGCCATATAAGAGTTCCCATTGCTACTGCCGGAATAGCTGAAAGTCCTATATATAATCCTCCCAGTACAACCGGCAAATAAGGTACATTAAAATAATATCCAACTATCATTGCAAATATGAGAATACTTTCTTTAGGAAATACTCTTACATAAAATATTTGTAAACAGAGCATAAATATTCCTACAATGACGGCTACTTCTATCGAAGCCACCAGTAACTGTGCAATCACTATAAGTATCATAAAAAAAGAAATCCACGGCACAGGGAGAAATATGGATAAAACCCCCATAATCAGAGGAAATGTCATATTATCCAATGCCTGCATATAACCTATTTTATTTACAAATGAAAACGCATACATTCCAATTAAAAACTTTAAAATTGGATTTATGAATTTTTCATATTTTCTATAAAAAATTATAATTATTTCCCTAATCTTCAGTATATCTTTCAATCTCGTCACCACTTTCTTCTGATATCAAACCTGCCACTATTTTCTTTTCTTTTGCTTTATTTCTCTTATATTTTTCTAAATCTCTAATAAGACTGCGATACTGTTTAAGTCTTTTTTCTGCCAAATCATATTCCGCACCATATTTTAACATTCCTATAAAACTATATAAAACCATAACTGCCAAAAATATTATAATTATTTTCATTCCAAATTCTTTATAATTTATGGAAAATATATCTATCTGTTTTACAAATATAATATCTAAAACTGCTAAAATTGCCACAAGCACAAGTCCAATCAAAACAGCAAATCTATTAAATATATTCTTTTTATATATATAATCCGAACGATAAAAATTATCTAACTTAGTATCTTTTTCATTGTAATTTTTTCTATGTATTGCTATCTTTGTCATATAGTGTATTTTTTCTTCATCAAGCAAAATAAATTACCCCCCTTTTTAACCCACTTCATCTAATATATTATAAACGTATATTTGAATAAGTTCAACTTAATTTTAAAAATTTTAAGTACAAAATTAAAAAGATTCTAACATTTATTTTCTTACAATTAAAAATACTTTCACATAAAAAGGGTATGAAAATTAGAATTTTTCACACCCTATCTTTAATCTTGCTTTTCTTTTTTATATATACAATACACTGCTAACGCTATCAATGCACTTATTATAAATATTATTGCTTCAGTAATTACCATATTTTCTCCAAAAAATCCTGCTTGGTAAAGTCCTGCCGGGATATTTAAAATCGTATGAAAAACTATTGCAAGAAGATAATAATATATTTTATTTTTACTTACTGATAAATATACCAGTACTGAAGCCGAAATATGATATATAAATGCTGATATTCTTTCTATTGCCGGATATAAAAAGGTAATACTTGGAGTATTTTCAAATGTATATAACACATTTTGTATATCTCCTGCTTCTGTACCCAAATCTTCTATAATCGCGTCTGCTCCTAATGTACCTATTGTTATAGCAATAAACATATTAATAAACATACTTACTCCGACAAGCAGTATAGCCTCTATTCCACCATGACCCGCACCATAAGCAAGTGCATCATCTACCGCATTATAATTTTTTTTCATCATCTTAAATGTTACAAAACGTCCCGTTTCTTCAAAAACTCCTGCTAATGCCGAAAATACAACAGCATATAAAAATGGTACTGCTAAAATTGCCTGCATTGATTCTTCTGTTGGAAATAAAATACTTGTAAAAATGCTTTTCAAAATTATTCCAAATACAAAAAAAGTAATTGCTCCTGCTATCACCGGCATAAATGCTGTCTTATATTTTTTCCTTAAATAAATATACAAACCTATTGGAAGTGCAAAACATACAATTCCACTTATTGCTAAAAACAAAATTGTTGTTATTGGTACCATATCTTTCCCTCTCTCTAAAAATTATAATATTTTTTATACTTAAATTTTAATTATTTTTCATATTTTAACATATATATGTCCTTTTTTCAACGATTTAACTTTATTTTCAGAAGTTTAGCTTTTAAATTTTTAGGGAATTTTTTATTTTTAAAAATCAGAAAAACTTACATTGAAATGCACACATATGTAGATTTAATCAATCTGGCAATGTAAGGATATACAAAAAAATAACGCCCTAAAGCTTTCCCCAAGCTAGCGTTATTTTTACAAAATGATGGCAGGTGACACTATGAGGCACAAACTCATAATGCTATCGATTACCTCTTTGTAATTATTATATCATATATTTAAATTTTGTAAATCTGCATTCTCTAATTTTTCAATAAATATCCCATTAATTGATACACTAATAATTAATAATACAGTAAAACTAATGTAAAAGAGCTGACTTCCGCCAGCTCCTTAATTTTTATTTATTCACTTTTCCCTTTTTCTTATACATATAGTATCCTATACCTGCTACCGCACCAATTACTACTAATAAAACCACCCATACAACAGCATTACTTCCTTTTTCTTCATTTTCTGAATTTGAAGAATTATTTATTGTTGTTTGTTCAGTCTGTTTTTCAGTATTTGTTTCTGTTTTATTTTCAGTAGGTGTTTCTGTTTTGGATACTTCAGTTGATGTTTCGCTTGAATTATTTTCAACTGTTCCCATTGGAACTTGTATTGTCGTACTTTCATTCAATCCGGCAAGTGATGTTTCAAGTAGACCTTTCATATCTATTGAACCGTCCGCTTTTCTTTCAGGTACTATTTTGACATCTGTACTTTTAAAGATTGCAGCTGTAAGTTCCTCGCCTTTAGAATTTACACTCTTAGCACCTGTGAAGAAATAATTTGTTTCACTTGCAAGACTTGGCTGTTCACTGTAATTATCAGCACCTTGAGCCGCCATAGAAATATTTCCTGTTGCTTTGAAGGTTCTTTCTGTATTTCCTTTTCCATATAAAGAAATATTTGTCTTATTTCCATAAGCTATATTATTCTCTAACACTACGGCTGGATTAGAATTTGATGTAATACCATTGGCATTATTTGCAAAAGATATACTATTTTTAAGCACATGTGCTACCGCTATTCCATCTCCACCAAGCTTAAATCCATTTCCATCTCCATTTCCTACCCCTGTTGTAAGTGTTCCATTAGCATAAGCTATACAATTATCTACTGTAACTATACCTATTGGACCTGATTCAATCTTAGCAAATAAATCCCAGCCATCATCTAAATTATGATGTGCTATACAACCTCTGAATACATTTCCATCTGCTACTGTTATCTTAGCTGAAAAACCATCTGCATTATTCATACCCGGGTCACAGTTATCATAAGATGTACAATTTAAAATAAGATTATTTGAAGGCCATTTTTCATAACTTTCTGCTGATGTACCACTTATTTGTAATCCAGTATCACCATTATTGTATGTATTTACAAGTTCTACCACATTATAGTGTCCAGCAACCTGTAAGCCTTTTATATTACCAGGCGTATTACATATATCTATACCATATATATGCCAATAACTTCCCCAAAGCTGCATACCACCATTGGCATTTTTAAAATTGAGAACTGCTCTTTGTCCATCTTCTGACTTCAAAGCTTTATAAGAATCTGCTTTTCCATCATTTCCTCTTGCAATAATAAACTTAGATGTAAGCATATATTCTCCGCCCGCTAAAATCACTGTCTGACCTGCTTTTGCATAATTTACAGCTGTATAAATATCTACTGGAGAATCTTTTGTTCCTTTGTTCGACTCTTTTCCATCTTTAGAAACATATATTGTATCTCCATCAAATGTTCTATAAGTAATAGTTAAATTCTTTGTTACTTTATCATAAGATGAAAGCTTTAAATTATTTATCTTAAAATCTGCTGTCGGTGTAAATTCAACCGTAAAGTCATTTTTACCACCTATAAGTTTTAACTCTGCTATAAAATCAACATTCGCCTTTATATCAGACTCTTTTACGACTACATTTCCTTTGCTGTCTTTTACTGTAATTTTTCCATCTGCATTTGAAGCATATACAAATTTATAGTTTTCTTTTGAATATGTTTCAGGACTATCTATCTTTGTAACCAATGCTTCTGTTTCTTCAGGTTCTGCCACTCCGGCAGGGTCTGTTGCCGGGTCAGTTATCTTCATAGATATGTCACTTACTGTTGCATTGCAACCTCTTGCTACCGCAAAACCTACATAGATTTTTTCTTTATCAAGCTGTAATAATTTGTCAACGCCATACATTATATACTCTTTATCACCATAAATTGCATGATAACCTGTATTTGTTTTCTTCAAAGTTATTGTATAACTCTGTCCTTGTTTTACTAAATTTTCTTCTCCATAGGCAAAACCATGAGATACATTTTTACCTTTTTCTGCAATTCCTGTATCTCCTAACGCTAAAACTTCTTCTGTTATACCCGAAACAAATCTTGCTCCTAAAGTATCTTTTGAAGAATATTTCACACCATCTATTGTTTCTTCAAATTTTGTAGCAATAATAGCCGCTGAATTTGTATAATGATTAGAACTTGATACACCATATTCTCCAAGACTATCCATTGCCAAAAGTCCAAAACCTTCCTGTCCATCTGCTGTCGGATTTATATAATCAATGGTAAATGTAGCCGTAAGTTCAAAGTTTTCTTTATCTGCATCTATTTCTGTATAATAAAAAGTTACTCCATCATGGAAAGTTGTAAATTTTCCACCTTTTTTATCTATACTTCCATCAGCTTTTGTACTACATGAATAAAGTTTAAATTTAAGATTTTCTTCATCTATCATTTCCATTTTATTCAAATCCGCTTTTATTGATTGTCCAAAATATGTAAAATTCCATTCTCTTTCTTTTTCCTGTTTTACTTTCTTTGCAACTGCTTCTGAGTCTTTTAAATCTGTTCCTCTTACCGCTGTTACTTTTACGCTATATTCTGTTCCTACTGTCAAACCTTCTACTACTGCTTTAAGTTCCTTTGTTTCAGCTTTTTGAACATAATCTTTGTCAGAAGGTGCTTTTACTGATATCGTATATTTTTCAGCTTCCTTAGTTTCTGTCCATTTTACCGATAAACTTCCATTTCCTGCATTTGTAAGTGTCACAACAGGTGCAGTAAGTGGAAGTACATAAGAAATCTTTACTGTTTCAGAGTCTTTTCCTGATGTTTCATTATTTCTTTGTCCTGTAACTTTAAAAGAATATTCTCCACTTGTTGTCATTGTAAATGATGCTGTTTTCATGCTATCAGCACTTTTTCCCACAAGCATTGTTTCTATTTCTTTTCCAGTAGAATCATACATTGTAACTGTTGCTTTATCCGCATTATCATTATCTGTAACAAGTTCAAATTTAACATCTATATTATTTCCATTTTGTACCACTTCTTTAATAACTGGTGCTTTGACATTTGCCCAATCTGCTCTTTTTACTTCTGCTGAACTGCTACTTTCAAGTTTAAGGCAATAAATATTTACACCACTACTTGGTGATGCCAAATAATAATCTCCTGCTTCTTTTATTTCTATCTCAGATTTTGCCAACCCTGAACCTGGTGCATTTGCCGAAATTACCTCAGTTCCATCAAGCTTATACAACGTAAGCACTCTATCTGCACTCGAACTACTGCTCATACAATACACTGTAAGCTTTGCACCTGCTGCCGCTGTAAACATTACTGACCTTGCCTCTGCTGTTCCTGTTCCACCTAATTTTAATCTTTGTGTAAAAGCTTCTCCATCATCTGCTGTTTTACTATTTGCATCAATAGTAACACTTTTATCTGATGATGCCATTACTGTAAAAATTCCATATTCTTTAGCTGAAGTCAATGTTTCCATCGCTATTTCACTTACATTTAGGATATTATTATCTGCCGCAAATACAACATTTACAGGTAATATTCCTACTATCATTGCAATAGACATTATAATTGCTCCAACTCTTTTTCTAAGATGTTTCATTATTTTACCTCCCATTTCATTTCTTTTGGAAATATTACTATTTTATTTCCTATTACCTGTTTAATTGTATCAATATTTACACCTAATTGTAAAGTTACATTAAGTGATATATGTTTAATTTTGTGATATTATCCACAGTTTTTATATGTTTTTTATAAGTTATTAACAATATCCAAAAATGTATCTTCCAAATTATTTGTATCTTATATCGTAGAAAAATCCAATAAGCAAAAAATCACCATAAAGGTGATTTTTTGCTTATTGCCTATTTAGAAATCATTTTTTCAATCATAATAGTTGAATTTTTAGCCGCCAAATGTGTAAATTCTTCAAAACTCATATCTGCACTTTCATCTGCATTATCTGAAATTGCTCTAATTATAACAAATGGTACATTATTTACATAACAAGCATGAGCAATAGCTGCACCTTCCATCTCCGCACAATCTGCATCAAAGGTCTTTTGAATCTTGTCTTTTGCTTCTTTTGCTGCTATAAATTGGT
>CAZQDT010000040.1:0-13486 GCA_964592005.1 uncultured Eubacteriales bacterium | reverse complement strand
CTTCTAGGAATTTTCCATCGTTTTTACCATAGATATCATTATAATGTTGTACAAATTTTTCCAATATCAAAATCATATTTAGATGATTATCTTGAATAAATTGATTCTTATCTATCAAGGCTGATTTATAGGTAATACTATCTATAACATCTTCAGTAATAAAAATGTTATACAAACGAGTTTCAAAAATTCTATTTGCTATTGCTACTTTGCTCTCAGTATCTTTTATAAAACCAAACATTGTTGCTAGATTAATTTCATAGATCCCTGTACTATAAGGTATTGTCATACCATTTAAAAGTATAGCGTATAACATGTTTTTTAGTCTTGGATATTCCGCAATATGTTTATCCATATCCTGGAATAAAGTATTATCCTCTTTTAATAATATTTTCACTGCTTCTCTTACTCCTGCTTCTGTCCAGTCATCTTTAGATAGTTTTTCGTCTATTATCTGACAGATTCTAGAAACCAAAAATGGATACCCAGATGTATAATCATATATTAAGTTTGAGATTTTTACAATATCCATCTCAATTTTATGTTCATTTATATAATCTTCAAGCATACTTTCTATATCTTCAGGTGAAAAACTCATATCAATATTAAAATTAACAGCTATATTCCAAGGGCTGTTATATTTATGAGTTTCTTCTGGTCTTATTTTGGATTTTAAGTTTTTTATATCATGCACCCCTGCAAGTATCACTGAACGAAATGTTGGTACATCTTTTCGAGTTAAATACAAATTTCTAAGTTGTGCTAGAAAGTCTATAAATACCTGGTTATTAGATGCTGCGTCTACTTCGTCTATCATCAGTACCATTGGTTTTTGTGCTGTTGCACATATATCACTGATATATTCAAATAAATCAAATAGCCCTATTTTTTTATTATTTATAGTAGTCTTTATTTCAAAAAGTATTTTTTCATCTATTCCTAGCATTTTGTTGTCCCTTATAAACTTTAATACCATTTTTATAAAAGATGTTGAAAAAGTTTCATTGTCTTTAAAACTATCGCTGTCAAGAGCTTGAAAACTTAAAGATATAACTATATATTCCTCTTTTAGATATTCCCTCAGAGCCCTTAATGTAGTCGTTTTTCCAAACTGTCTTGCCCTATTTATTACAAAGTAATCACCGTAGTCTACCATTTCCTTTATTTGTTTAAGTCTGCTTTCAAGGTTTACCATATAATGCTCATCAGGATAGCAAGTTCCTGTTGTATTAAATCGTTTCATACATATCACCTCTATGCTATAGCCTCTATTAAAGTCTTTTCTCCTACTTTTATTTCTTTTACTCCAATTTGTTTATTCTTATTAAAATTAAAACTTAATAGGTATCCCTTATCTAGATGATAGAAATCTAAATAATCTAATAGCTGTTTTTCACCTCTTTTATTATATTCATCTCCATGCCAGATTTTCATCTCTATTACATACTGCTTACTTTTATAATCTACTATAATGTCAGTACGTTTCATATCCCTGGTACGGGCTTCTATATAATAATTTCCTACACCGTTTATTATAGGTCTTAAATAAAGCAAAAATAATTTACGTGCATTATCTTCTAGGAATTTTCCATCGTTTTTACCATAGATATCATTATAATGTTGTACAAACTTTTCAAGAACCAGGCTCATATTTAGATAACCATTTTTAATAAATTGATTTTTATCGGCAATTCCTATATCAAAAATTTCATTATAAATCCTTTCCTTATCTATAAACAGATCATATAAATATGTTTCAAAAATTCTATTAGATATCGCTACTTTTCCTTCTTCACTTCGTATAAAACCATACATAGCCGCTAGAGCCATTTCATACACTCCTAAGTTGTATGTATAGGACTTGCCTCCCATCAAAATATTCTGTAACATTTTTTGTAACTCGGGATAATCATCTATTTTCTTTATCATATCCTGGAATAAAGTATTATCCTCTTTTAACAGTATTTGCACTGCTTCTCTTACTCCTGCTTCTGTCCAATCCCTTTTAGATAGTTTTTCGTCTATTATCTGACAGATTCTAGATACCAAAAAGGGATATCCCGATGTGTAGTCATATATTAAGTTTGAGATTTTTGACATATCCATTTCAACTTTATGTTCATTTATATAATCTACAAGCATGCTTTCTATATCTTCAGGTGAGAAACTCATATCTATACCAAATTCAACAGCTATATTCCAAGGGCTATTATATTTATGAGTTTCTTCTGGTCTTATTTTTGATTTTAAGTTTTTTATATCATGCACCCCTGCGAGTATCACTGAATGAAATGTTGGTACGTCTTTTCGAGTTAGATATAAATTTCTAAGTTGTGCTAGAAAATCTATAAATACCTGGTTATTAGATGCTACATCTACTTCATCTATCATCAGTACCATTGGTTTTTGTGCCGTTGCACATAACCTTTTGATAGATTTAAATAATTCCATCATATTAAACTTTTCTTTTGACTCTATACCATTAAGAATATCAGCATTCAACCCTGCAATATTATTTGTATAGATATTTTCTATAAAAACATCCATAAAAGATGTTGAAAATGTTTCATTATCTTTAAAACTATCACTGTCAAGAGCTTGAAAACTTAAAGATATAACTATATATTCCTCTTTTAGATATTCCCTCAGAGCCCTTAATGTAGTCGTTTTTCCAAACTGTCTTGCCCTATTTATTACAAAGTAATCACCGTAGTCTACCATTTCCTTTATTTGTTTAAGTCTGCTTTCAAGGTTTACCATATAATGCTCATCAGGATAGCAAGTTCCTGTTGTATTAAATCGTTTCATACATATCACCTCATTATCACTAATTTTTTAAAATTATCTGGATAATCACCTTTAAAGAAAATAATAATTCATTTAAATGTATCCATCAGAGACAAAAGACACATTTAAATCAACTATTATTTAGATAATATATAAATATCAATCATTAAACACCCTAATTTTAATTTGTATACCCATATTCATTGCGAATTATATATAATTTCACCATTCAAATCTGCTAGATCCTCCTCTTGTAGAACTAGTATAAAAAGCCAGATATTAACATCTGGCACAGTAACCTGATCTATTCCTATTATCAGATGCTCGTAATATTATTTGATATGAGGTTCAATATATCTATCATAATATGTTAAATACTTTTTATCTTTTTCCATTAAGTCACACCTAACATCAATAGCTGTAAAGAAAGCATCTTTCGTTGTATATGCACTTAAACACTCATCTGGAAAATAAACTTCAACATCGTTCTCTTCTATTCCTTCTATCAAAGGAGCCTCATAATAAACCAAACTTATTTCCCCAACTCTACTACATATCTCCGGAAGATACTTAAAACAATTTGCTCCCATAAGTTTACAATCATATAATTTTTGAGGAAATTTGTAAATCATTATTAACTGCTTTAGACCTGCAGACATTAAAAGTGGCGTTATATTCTTGCCAAACTGATCTGTAAAAACATCTTGAATTAAATGCTTAGCTCTATCTATGTCTTCTACCATTTTAATGATCAACGGATCATCAATAAACCAATCTTTATTATATACTCTCTCAAAACTATCTCTAGCAGTGTAAAACACATCAAAGAACTGTAAATTTATGTTATTATAAGGTTCAACTATTAAATTTATTTTATTCATCTGAATCCCCCATTTGAAAATACTTACTGCATTTTTGGAGACATTTCATATAATCTTTATTAGGATTTAAAATTAAATCAAACTTGTCTTCATTTAAATAAGATTTGCTGATAACGCAAAACTCTTTATCATATTTAGATGTACAACAATTTTCATAAAAACAAAATTGTAATTTTCTCTTCTGATATTTTATTTTATGTCCCAACACCCTTGAAAATAGTATATCCGCACTCGCTGTCTCTAGAGATGGATAATGCTTATCTACCTCCCATGTATTTATATCCCACATTAACGTTGTATTATCTAGAGGTGACACACCTGCCATAAATTGACTTTTCAATAACATATACTCAAAAGATTACGGCAAAAAGAAATCAACTTTTAAATTATTTATCTTAATGACATTCAACAACTCTTGTATATTGCCACCCAACTGTGCCGCATCGGCAATTAATAGCACTTTAATATTCGCATAATTCTTTAGAACTCTGCATAAATTATTTCTACCTCCTGCCGAAATACAATCCCTATTAAAATATTTATTAAAAAATTCATTACCGCTTCCCTTATCTTCTGTTATAATTAAATCGTAATTGCCAGATTTATCCAACTTCAACAACTCAGTATAAGGGAAAAAACTTTTATTATACATTACATTTTCCTGTATACACATTTCAGATACAGCATTCAAATTTACATAACCGGTATTAAAAAATTCTCTGCTTACTATAAGAAATATTGCACCCTCATTTTTAATAATATTATTAAACCTGCTATCAGTTATTATATTATTGAAATCTTCATCTAATATAAAGATTGTATCTTTATTCTGGAATATCTGTGGGTTGTCAAAATCTTCAACTCTAACAAATCTAAGTTTATATGCACTATCAATTATTATATTTGGGTTGTTTGTCTGCACACCTTTAAAAATATCAAATAATGTTTTGCTCTTTCCAGTCCCACTGCTGTCCTTTATTACATTTATTTTATTTGTTAAAGTTAGAGATACTTTTAGATTGCTATCCTTGTAGCACAACTTTATATATGTTGGCAATTTGTATTTCTTTTCATTAAACAGATTTGTTCCCATCATAAGTGGCAACCTCCTTTCTTTACTAGTTCATTCTATCACACCCAAGTATTATATTCAATATTTAAATATAACTTGGATTTTTAGAGTAATCTAGGATAATAAGCTTCAAACCAAGTATAAATTTAAATCTCATAAATAATTTATATTAGTGGTCTGCGTCCTGCTTTTCTGAGTATGTCCTCCCTGGGTAAATTAGGACAAGGTATGCGAATACTGTGTATCTTATGAGCATCCTCGTAAATATTCCACGCTTTATTTTCATATCTCATGATATAATTAGTACCCTTAAATACGATAAACAAAATATCTTCGTATCCTCGTAAAACTAATTCATCATCTTCCTTTCTGCACCATGTAATATCCCCTCTTATGTTTATAGACAATTCTGCATATTTTTCCAAAAAACAAAAACTTTCAGTTTCTTCATTAGTTAATGTTATGGCAACTTCTGTAGACTTTGGTAATTGTAAAGCAAATGAATATTTTTCCTTTAAGTGTAATAAAATTAAAAATTTAGTAATACAATATCCTAAATATATAGATAACACACACAATACTAAATCATACTTTAGATAAAAAACAGCACATATAATAAGTAACCAAAATAAATTTATGCTAATTATATCAATAAATGCTATTTTATATCCTCGAAACCATCGAGATATTGTCATAGTAGACTCTCGTGTTAAATTATGCGAAATTCCTTGATAATAAGCTCTCAAACGAAAAATTACTTTTTTATTAAACATACAGAACAAGCTTAAACCAAATAAAACACCAATAATACAAGCGGCAATCTCTCCAAAAATCAATTCGTAAAATACTTTTATTAAAGTAGCTAGGGTCAAAGTAACAATGTCAACAACACTAAAATAAATTAAACTTTTTAAAGCATGTATATCTTGAGCTTTAGCCCAATGATAACGAGGATCCAAATATAAATTAAAATAAATATCATTCATTTTAGATTTTTCAACACATCTTGAACTCTTGTAATTTTGTTTTACATACTCTAGAAATTTTAATAATAAATCTAAAATTTCAATCATAAACAATCACCTCAAGGAAATTATATCACAAAAGTTCTAGAAATGGCAGTCTCCTTTCCAGTTCAGTTTCATTTGTCAATTAGAATCTAAGTCAATTACATAAAGACAATCTAATATCGTTCAATTCTTTTTAATTGTTATAATAATATTTTCCCTTTGATTTTCTAATAGTAATTCCTGCAAAGAATTGCCTTTAGTAAAAGTTGCAGTATAAGTATAAAAATTATTTTCAGAAACTGGTATCAATTTTTCAGAAAATACATCAATTAATTTAATAGTGCTTATCTTCCCAGAAACATTATCCTCTTCTTCCCCCTCATCTAACAATTTTGTGTTTAAATCTGTTGACTTTAATTTATCAAATTGAACAACAGTTAAATTTTCAAGCTCTGGAGGAAGCTCACTTAAATAATCGCCTCTAAAATATAATTTTTCAAAACAATTACTTTTAAAATAACAAACAAACTCTAAATTAGGGCTAGAATAACCAAAAGAATAATCAGACAAAGACAAGTTATCAAAATGAGCATTTATCAAATTTTGTCTCCTCAGATATTCCTCATAGGTGTCATCCAGCTTAATAGAGGCATCTTGAATTACCTGTTTAGCCTCACTAGCTAACCCACTGTAATCAACACTCACATATTGACAGCCGGCTATTGTAAGTAGAACTAAAGTTTCAGTTAATATAAGTTTTAATTTCATGATCATTCGCTCCCTTAGCGTTAATATATTACTGGTACAAAGTATGAGACAAGCCTTGCCCACAATTAATTTGCGGCTAACATAATAAAAAGATCGTACCATCAGATAGTATGTCTGATAGTACAACCCTTAATTGTAAGTTATTGACCTTCATTGCAATTCTTATTGAAAAATACAATTATGCTAATTATACACGTTTCCCCAATAGGCCTATTTATTAGATTTCCCCAAATAGTCATATCGCCCTTCGTAATATTTTTAATAAAGCTCTTCAATACGAGACAATGGTAATCCTGTCAATACTGCTATCTGCTCTTTTGGTATTGTCCCTTGTTTTAACATATTTAAAGCCACTAATTCTATACCTTCTGTCTTTCCTTCGGCTTTTCCTAATTCTATTCCTTCGGCTTTTCCTAATTCTATTCCTTCAGCTTTTGCAGTTTTTAGGGCACTTGCCTCGTCGTGTAATGCTTTTTCCCTCAGTCTTGCTATTTCTCTTAATTTCTCATCTGCACTTAGCTCTTTTACATACATTATTGCTTTTTGTATGGGAGTATTTTCTATTGCAATATTTTCTATATTTGTCAGCATATCTAATTCCTCCTCACTTTCTGCATCTATAAATTTTAACCACATTTCTAATTTTGTTTTGGGTTCTGCAGATAATTTACCCAATTCTAAAAAATGAATTTGACATTTATCTGATAGTATTTCATGTCTGTTCTTTTCCATCATTGTAAAAGCTGAATGGAATTCTTCGCAGCCAAATATATTAAAATCTACTATATTTATAGAAATACTTCTTTGTAGCTGACCATAATCGTCACCTGCTTTTAAATTAGATGTATATAGTTTAGCCCAGTAAAATAACGATCTATCACCGAAATCTAATTGTTTATTAATTTGCATTTCTATATTAACAAGATTATTTTTAAATTCTAGACTTATATCTAATTTCCCAAATTTATTTCCTATCACTTCTGGTGGTAATTCTACATTCTTTATTTCTATATTTTTAATTTCTTCACTTGGTATATCTAATATCGCGGATAATAAGTCCTGTAACAAATCTGCATTATCCTTATCTGTAAATATTCTTTTAAATACTACGTCCGTCTTGGGTTTTACTATTTCCATTCTATTACCCTCCATAAAAGTTTTTAATCACAATATTATTATAAACCATTCAAACTAAAATAGCAACTCATTTAGATGCACTCTATCAACAGAGTGTGCACTGAAATCAATTGTCATCTAAAGTGAACGGATCTCCATATGGCAGACCCTTTCGCCACTCTTCTACTTTTAAATATAATTCTTGTTGTGTCATTTGCAATTCCTCCTTATATTTATGATACTAATTTATATTATTCAAATAAAATTTGCTATCTGTAATATACTTTATCTAGATGATAGAAATTCAAATAATCTAATAGTTGTTTTATTCATCTCTATTATATACTACTCACATTTATAATCTATTATAATGCCAGTGAGTTTCATATCTCTTTATCCATGTATTTGCCTTGTTAAATAAATCCTGCTCTAATGTGCATAAATAGAAAAGATCTCTTCATAGCTAGGGGTCTTTTTCATATGTATTAACTTTTCTGCAGAACTTTTAGGATGGACTCCCGTATAAAGTTTAGCTTATCCTGTTTTAATCCAACACATAGAAACTTCTTAAAGTCTTTATTAGAGAATTTCAGTTTAATATGTGTTCTGATGTAGGTGCATACAGTATCTATTAGAAATTTACCACAAATCAAATTAGTAGCATCTTCATTTAAATTAGATTTGAACTATTTTTTTAATTTTGTCCAAATCCTCATCAAATGTAGATACTTCCTGCTTAATAGATCGAATATAGCTATCTACTTTGTTAGGACAAACATTACCTTTATCATCGATATACGCAGTGTATTTAGTTTTAATTGTAGCATAAGGTAAATCTTTATCTGCAACTAAAGCAAACGCTAGAAATAATCTACTAAACTCCTGGATAGTTTTATTATACCAGTCATGTATATCTAGAATCTTGGGCAGGTCTTACGCCTTTGTTCTAAACTGCAAGAGAGATAGGATAATATGCTATCCATATCAAATAGGTAGCTCTCAATATTATATTTTTCTAAATATATAAAGTGAGGATTATTCACCTCTATTTTATTTAATAAAACGTCAAAGTCTGCATCTACTATAAAGAAGTTAGGAGTCCCCTTAGTCGAAACCCCAAACTCTCTATAAGCCTTTATAACCCCATTCTTGCCACCCTGTGGATAAATGCCTAACTTATGGAATTTATAATCGGGTAGAAGTTTCATCAAAATATATTCATACAGGTATTCTTTGTTATCGTCTTCGACATAGATATTAAGGTCCAAATGATTTGAAAGTAGCAATCCTCTACTTAACTGTGCCTCATCAGAGTAATTCGGCATATAACTAGTAGTATCAGCACTTGACATAATTATGCATACCTCTCTTCACTATACTTTCGCTTTACCTCAAACAAATTTGATCTATACTGTCCAATTATTTCAGGAGAATGAGTTGCAAAAATTAATTGTATGTTTTTATTTAATTTCAAAATAGAAGGTACAAAAAGCCTTTGCCATAGCAGATGTAACGAGGTATCTGGCTCATCGACAATAAATATACCTTGCTTATCGTTATCTAGACCAAATATCAATCCTGTAAAAAGTATCACTAAATGTTTCTCACCAGAAGACAGATCACCCAGAGATAGAGAATCACCTCTTTTTGTTCTAAATATTATGGACCCGTCGGGTGTAACTTCTAATCTCTTGTCGCCATTACTGGCATCAAAAAACAGATTAATAATCTCCTCAAAATCCTTTATTGGCTTTCGTATTTCTTGTTTTTTTCGTTCTATATCCTCAGATGCTGAAGTAATTTCTTCGATCCTCATAATCTCTGTGTATTTCCAAAGTAAAGAAATAGGTGTACCATTTTTAACATTTTTTTCTCTAAAAGTCTTTAATTCTTCTAAAAAACCTGAAAAGAAATCCTCTATCTGCTCTGGAGTATAAGAAAGTCCAAAATTATCTAGGACTTCCCTATATTTGGCTTTTACATCTTGAATATATCCAGGTGTTAACCTGTCCATCTCCATTATAGCTCGGTTCAGTCTAGACTTTTTTTCGGGCATAATAGCCGATGTTAGAATGTTATTTCTGTACTCTTCACTTAAAGAATTTTCTCTTCTAACTATTTGAGTATATCTGTCTTTTACAACAGCAGCAATGGATTCCAGTGAATTAGACAGATAGCCATTTTTATTGTATGACTCATTACTATCATTTTTATGAAAAATAGGAAAACCATTTTGGTTAATGATATCCCTGGTGCGGTCAACCTTGAAATTGTCTCTACTTAGAGACCAGTATATATAATTAAATAATTCTTTCATTTTGCCGAGCACTTTAGTTTTGCAAAATAATGGCACGCCAATATAAGAAAACTCAGAATTTAAATCTTCTGGTGATAGATCTAAAATTTTTTGGTTATCAATGGTCAGTGTCATTCTGTTTTCCGTAATATTAATTTCTATAAGTTTTAAACGGCTATTATCCCCCATTGATGTATAATAGAGTTTTATATTATTAAATTCATAGGACAGCAAATTATCGATCTCCCCAGTCATTATACAATCTAAAATGGTTAATATAGTAGTCTTACCGCAACCATTACTTCCATAAAGGAAAGTCAGATCTTCATTAAATTCAATGTCATAATCATATTTACCATATAAACCTTTAATGTGCAAAGATTTTATAATCACATCACTCTCTCCAATCATCATAAACATATAAGCAACCTCCTTAGAAGTGTTACGTTATAACAAACCAAGGATTTTACCTCTGTATATTATAACATATATTGTTATACAGTATAAATTTGTCAAATTGCGGAAATAGATATAAATAAATTGGGATTTAATTTTCATGTTTTTAAAGTAGTACTTGTACATCACTAAACAGGAAAACCAAATAGAGAGTGCTACATTCCTTTTGATACAATAGCCACTTATTTTAATGCCTGTAACTTTATGAGCTATCGTTGTGAGAGTAATGCCGTCTTCAAGCTTTTCCTGATAGTATCTGTTTTTGATCTTTCTGAAACCCTTAACTTAGTTCCAACATAAAGTTTAGAATAGTCCCCCGCACGATACACAGCAAGTAATTTTGGGTTAGAACAGATCTTCGCCAATTAAGTGGTATAAAAAACAAAAGGCAAAAGTAGCCACAAATAAAGTGAACTACTTTTGCCTCTGAATTAGAAAGTGCTAGCCATAAGATTAGCTAACAAATAAATAGGGAACCGGTGTTGGGAGAAAGGCACCGTTCGGTGGTCAAATTAGAAGGAGAGATAATAAAAAACAAAACAAGCAACAATTGACCACCCAACGGTGACCCTCTATAGGGACACCAATAAATTGAAAGGAGCAAGATTTATTGTTTTTCAATAATTCCAAAGTTGAATATAAAGAATTAAATAAAGAAGTATAAAATGGGAAACACAAGGCAGCCCTAAACCCTATTTGGAGCAAAACATTCCACTAGAACAGGACACCTCATAGACTCTCCTTGTTCTTTCAGAGCCATCAGAATTACGCTTGATATAGTCCCTGCTTTGTAATCGCCCGGTACAAAACAAGGAATATCCTGGTTTGATAGAAGCCAAATGTCTGGCTAATCCTGACCAAGCAATACAAGGAATGTAATTACAACGAGAATTTTTATGTGAAATGCAGAGCATGAAATCTAATATTTCCTTACCTAAAGGAGTAGTACGAAAAACAGCATCTTTACAAACAGCTCCAGACAATATAACTAAATTACAATCTGGTTCGGAAGTTTTTGATATGGATTTAGTTCGAACACAAAGATGCAAATGTGATTCTCCGTTCTCCATAATATTGAAAGCACGAATATAACCTTCAATAGCTATTCGAGTATTAGGTATGAGAAAAGGATGTAAATATTTTTCTTGGAGCATAATAGGTAGAAAATCAAAAATCCCGCTCGTACGGGATACTGCCAGTGTAAATGTATAATATTTACAACCATTAAAAATATGGCTAAACACAGGGATATTTTGTACAACACCAATTAATTTAATTTCATTTGTAATCATAAATAATCATCCTTTCATAATAGGGGTTCGCTTCGCTCACCCCTTATGTGAGTATGTGTGGGTCGCTCCGCTCCCCACACTATCCCCTCGCTTCGCTCGGGGTGCTGGCTGTTGCTGCAATTGTAACTTCTTTAGAGTGCCTCGAAAAAATATAAACGTTATTAGACAAAAAGTGCTTGTCCTGTGGGTTATTCCCCTCCTGGATGATTGATAGTAATCTATTAGAGTCGAGATTAGCAGCAGGAGCCATTACTACTTCGTGCACAGAGCTAGGTAGAATAAATATGTCATCTTGTACCCACTCGGCTAAATCCGATAATTTATCATAATCAAACATTATGGTTGCTCCCAAAGTAGTGAAAATGTTAGTTCCAACATAGGGACCTGCAGCTGATGAGATACAATGAGGCAAAAGAGATTGTGTATTCCTTAGAGCTTTTTGGAACAATTCATCGTCCGATAAACTTATCCGAGATAACATAGCGTTATCCAGTTCTACACCAATTACATTACGCTCTTGTACATCCACAAGATAGTGGTAAGTGTATGCAAGATCAAGTATATCCTTATGCGGAATATGAGCTTGCACAACATACTTATGATTACGTAATCCAAGCACAATACGTTCTAAAGAAATAGACTGTAAAGAAATACAGCACTTAGCAATATATTCTAAAACAGAATTAAACGAAAAATTATTATCAGCATAAATGGCATATAGTGAACTTAATGGGATTGTTGGAGCCAATTTAGACTCGGTTATAACCAACTTCAAACACTCTTCTCCCCAAGCATTAGTGATAACACTAACAGGATATTTAGTTATAAATTTTCCAACTAAATCAGATTTAAAATCCTGTAACGACATATCAAAAACCCCCTAGCATTAATGGATATGGCACAATAAGAATTCTCTCACAATATCTCTTTTAGAGTCATCTAGATAATAATCATACAACAAATTATACAAAGCTGGAGCATCTTCAGGAGATATATTTAGCATTGTATCCTGTAACAAATGATTAGCTGCAAATAGTGCTGTTGTGAAATTATTAGTTATAAATAGCTGAGCCTTACAGATATAGATGAAACACTCAATAGCTTTATCCACATCATTAGACATCTCGTTAATATCTCGAAGCTTGCCGCAAACTTCTGACTCTATAATAATTGGGGGTACATACTCCCCAATATGCACAACTGCCCAACGAAGAGTACCAGCATCAGGACTATCAATCCTCGAAACACAAGTATTATAGAAACGTAAGTCTTCTAGAGTAATGACAGTGTCCTCGTGATCTTGAAGATAGTTATAAGCTTCTTGATAGTTAAGAATAGTACGAACAGTCTTTGTAGATATAGGATTACAAATAAAACCTCCTAACACTTCTGTTATCTGAGACTTTGTAATATTCTCATTCTTTTGCAATAGTACATTAAAAATAAAATCATACATATCAATCTTCCCTCCTCTGTATAAACGTAATATGATGAAAAATGACTAAAGGCTATGGGCTAGACAAAAAATAGGAGTCCGACCTATTCACGGACCAACCCCCTTTACCGAGATTAGTCTCCCTATATATAAAAATAATTATTTTTAATTATCATAATTAGGACACAGTTTATTATAAAGGCAACCACTAAACTATTTCGTAAACCTTCTTCAACATGTTTGACACCATTAAATTTTTCAGATACAGAAGTCTTATAAATAAATCTGTAACGTATATAAATAACACCACTTCGTTTGCTATTTTAAACACAGTACACTGAGATCCATAAATCAAGTATCAATAGCCAAGATA
>CAZQDT010000039.1:0-13659 GCA_964592005.1 uncultured Eubacteriales bacterium | reverse complement strand
TTTTTGTGCGAAAAATTTTTATTCTTTAAAGCTGGTTACTTCTCAATCCTCATTTATTAGGGATTTGTTTGCAAATTTGTGCTGGGAAAGTTGAGTATTATATTTTTTAACTTAATAAAAATATTATTAAATTTTTTCATTAATACTGTTATATAACCTAAAAATGTGTTATACTTAAAAAAATGTTTTCAATAAAAATAGTTATTATAAGGAGAATAAAAATGAGATTTTGTAGAAAACTAGCCTTAATTCTAATTTTGTGTTTAATATCAAATTCAATATGCTATGCTGAAGAAAAAACTTTTTGGAAATCTTTTGAATTTTCTTCTAAAAATACTCCTCAAATAGTTTCATATTATGATGAATATATTATGGCTGCCGACAATATCTATATTTCATCTGATGGTTATAATTGGCAAAAAGTTTTATCTGGTACAGATAAATTATATTCCAATTTAACCTCATTAAATAATGGGATTTATGTATCTAGTAGTGATAACTTAACTTTGAGTTCTTATAATGGTACAGATTGGAACGTTGTTCGACTACATTCAAATATTTCACCTAATGAAATTAACAAAATGGGAAATTATTATTTTTGGGTTAATAAAAATGGGGAACTTATGTATTCTACATCTTTACTTGTTTGGCAAAAATTAGAACTTCCTATAAGCACTCCAATAGATGATATTAAATTTTTTAAAAATATATGTATTTTCAGAACTTATATAAATTCTAGTTTTAAATATTGGTCAATAGACAAAAATTTAAAAGTTTCAGAAATTAAAGGGGCTTTTAGTTCATTAGATAATATATATTATTTTTCTAAAGACAATAAATATATCAATATAAATGCTTCTTCTAATAGATTATATTCTTATATTTCAAAAAATTTAAATGAATGGAGCAAAAAAAATATTAAAGTAAATAATGTTGCTATCTCAAATTTTGAAAATTTTTCTGTTCAATATATAAATGACATTATATATCTCAATGTAGGTAATTCTTCTTATATAAGTACAGATGGATTAAATTGGCAGGAGCTTGAAAATGTATATCTTGATTTTGAATTAAATTATACTGGGACTTATTATTATGGTATCAGTTCAGAAAACACATTATATATTTCATCTGATGGTTTTAATTGGTATCGCTATGAATTTTCAAAATTTACTGAAAATATATCTGAAATATATTTAATTACAAATACACTTTATATTTTGGAAAGTAAATATAATATATCAGAACAAATTTATAACCATACTTTATATAGTTATAATATTAATGATATTGAAAATATTACAACTGTTTTACCTAATTCTCTTTCTCTGCAAATAGGAAAAACAGAAATGACTTTAAATAACAAAGAAATAATAGCCATTGATGAAAATGCAGAAGTATTTCCTATTACTCAAGGAAACACTACTCTTATACCTATTCGGGCGGTGATTACAATACTTGGCGGAACCACAGAATGGATTCCAAGTTCAAACAACATATCCATAAATTGTAATGGCAAATCATTAATTGTTTCTTTAAACAGTAATATTGCTTATTTAGATGGAAATGAACTCTTTCTTCCTGTTTCTCCACAGATAGTCAATGACCGTACCTTACTTCCTGTAAGGACTATAATGGAAGCTTTGGGCTATGATATTGAGTGGATTAATGAAACTCAAAAATTAATAATATATTATTAAATTGAGGTAAACATATGAAATCATTTAAAGATATTTTGTTATGTATAATTTCAGGTATTTTTACTGCCCTTGGTTTTATATATCCGAGCTTTAATTTTATAATTTGGTTTTCTTTAGTTCCATCTTTTTATGTACTATTCAAAGATTATAACAAAAAAGCCTCAAATGGCTTTTTTGTTATGTTTATTTATGGTATTTTTTTTAATTTATTATTATATAGCTGGTTATGGCAATTATATCCTCTTGATTGGTGTGGTTTTACCAAAATCCAAGGAGGTATTCTTGTTTTTTTTGCATGGTCATTACTTTCACTGCTTCAGGCATTATTTCCAGCTTGTTTAGGATTTATATTCATAAAATTAAATAAAACTATACATTTAGAATGGTTTGTTATAACTTTGTTATGGATTATAATGGAATGGTTACAAGGAATTGGAATCTGTGAACTTACATGGGGACATCTGGCAAATTCTCAATACAATAATACCTATATAATTCAAAGTGTTTCGCTATTTGGCTCTTTATTTGTTTCAGGACTTATTGTTATGGCAAATGCTGTATTTGCTCAATATCTTCAAAACAAAAAATATTTATACATTGTTATATTTTTTACAATATTCATTGCAAATTTTGCTTACGGTTACAATATGATAAATAGCTTTCTTTCATACAGTACAAATATAAATATTTCATTAATACAGGCAAATATCAATACTTCCGAAAAATGGGATAAAAATTATTTAAATTATGTAGTAAGAAATTATATAAATCTTACTACATTAGCTTATGAAAATTCAGAAGAAGGTCTTGACTTAGTTGTTTGGGCAGAAACTGCCATTCCTATTGAACTTACAGAAAATGAATATCTTTTAGAAGAATGTCAACATTTATCTAAAGAAATTGATGCAGACATACTTATAGGTACATTTGAAGAAATAGACGGAAATACTTACAATGCAGTATTAAAAATTTCTCCAGATAACTCTGAAATAATAAGCAATCATAAGCAAAGACTTGTACCTTTTGGAGAATACATTCCATTTAAAGATATCTTAGAAAAATGTTTTCCGCAGTTAAAAAATATAAATCTTTCTTCTTTTGACTTAACTCCTGCAAAAACTTTGGAAACGATGAGTATAGATAATTACATTGTCGGAAATTTGATATGTTTTGATTCAATTTTCCCTGAAATTGCAAGAAATCTTGTATCAGATGGAGCAAATTTTTTAGCTGTACAAACTAATGACTCTTGGTTTAATGGTTCGGCTGCCCTTCATCAACATCTTTCACAGTCCGTACTTAGGGCAACAGAAAATCACCGTTATACAATAAGATGTGCTAATACTGGAATAACTGCTGTTATTTCCCCTACCGGAGAAATTTTATCAGCACTTCAGCCTCTTACAGAAGGTTATCTGAATTATTCAATATCTCTTATAAAAGGAAAAACCTTATATACTCAATTAGGGGATATAATAGCACTTGTAAGTATTTTTGTTTTAATTATAATTTATATTATAAGAAGTCTATTTGTTGAAATTTTTAAAGATTTCAATAAAAATCAGAAATATTCTTATAAAAAACATAAAAAATAAGGAATGCTATTGCATTCCTTATTTTTACAATAAATTCAATACATCATTATATGCTACAAACACTGCTAAAATCATAAGTGCCACAAAACCTATAAAATGTACCATTCCTTCTTTTTCTGCACTTACAGGTTTACGCCTTATAGCCTCTATAAGTAAAAATACAAATCTTCCACCATCTAATGCCGGTAATGGCAAAAGATTTACAACTCCTAAATTTGCACTTATAAGTGCAGCTATTTCTGCAATACTTTGTATTGCAACGCCAACGCTGTATTTTAAACCTGCTTCATATGTTTCGCCCATAATATTTACAATTCCAATAGCTCCAGTCATTTCACTTGTAGCGACCTGACCTGTAATAAGCTGTACAAAACCTATTATAGTATATTTTATATAAAACCAAAGAGTTCCAAAACTCTGCTTCATAGTTTCAAATATATTTCCTTTTACATATCCCACAGGTGAAAAACCTATAAGCCACTGTCCTTCTTCAGACTGCTTAGGAACTATATTGAAATTTAAAAGCTGACTATCTCTTTCAACTGTAACAGTTATAGGTTTATCAGCATTCTGCGAAAGTATCATAGTTAAATCTTCATAAATAATAACTTTTTTACCATTTATTTTTTTAATAACATCTCCCGCCTGAAGTCCTGCTTCCTGTGCTGGATAACCATCTAAAACGGTTTTAATTGTAGGGTCTATATAACCATTTATATTTTTTAACACAAATATAATCACAAGTGCAAGTAAAAAATTCATAAATGCACCGGCAACTACAATAAGCATTCTTTTTACAACACTTTTATTTCCAAAGGCTCTATCATCATCAGAGTCTGCATCTTCCCCAAGCATACGACAAAATCCGCCTATTGGAAATAATCTCAACGAATATACTGTTTCTCCTATTTTTTTACTTATAAGTTTTGGACCCATTCCGACTGCAAATTCTTCTACAAAAACGCCTGATTTTTTGGCTACTATGAAATGTCCAAACTCATGCACCACTATAAGTATACTAAATACTAGTAGTGAAATAATAATTTTAAACACATTATCACCTCAAATTCTATCAAATTAAATCTTTATGTTTGTTTACAAATTCTCTTGCATATATATCAGCTTCTTTTAAATCCTCCAAAGTATAATTATACTTTACAGTATATGCAGATATAGTTTTTTCTATTAATTTAGGTATATCTAAAAATCCTATTTCTTTATTTAAGAATAATGCAACAGCAGCTTCATTTGCACTATTTAAAACAGCTGGCATTGTTCCTCCAACTTTTATTGCTTCATATGCCAATTCAAGACATTTAAATTTTTTAAAATCGGGCTTTTCAAATTCCAAAATACTCCTTTTTGTAAAATCTATTTTAGGGAAACTATTAGCTACTCTATTTGGATATGTCAAAGCATATTGTATAGGCACTTTCATATCTGGTTCTCCAAGTTGTGCAATGACTGCCCCATCTTCATATTCAACCATTGAATGAACTATACTTTGAGGATGTACTAATATTTCTATCTGCTCAATATCTACATCAAACAACCATTTAGCCTCAATAAGTTCAAGACCTTTATTCATCATCGTTGCTGAGTCTATTGTTATTTTCTTTCCCATACTCCAATTAGGATGTTTTAAAGCATCTTCAAGTGTAACTTTCTTTAAATCTTCAAAGCTACTTTTTCTAAAAGGTCCTCCAGAAGCTGTAAGATAAATTTTTTTAATTTTATTTTGACTATTTCCCTGTAATGACTGAAATATAGCCGAATGTTCACTATCCACTGGATATATATTTATTCCATATTTTTTAGATTCGGAAATAACAAGTTCTCCTGCTGTTACCAAAGTTTCTTTATTAGCAAGTGCTATATCCTTACCTGCTTGTATCGCCTTAATTGTTGGAAGAAGTCCTACATTTCCCACTACTGATGTAACTACTGTATCAATTTCATCAAGTGACGCTATTTCAATAAGTCCTTCCATTCCACTCAATACTTCGACATCTAAATCTAGAAGTCTTTGTTTTAAAACAGCAGCATTTTTTTCATCTTTTACTGCTACTTTTTTAGGCTTAAACTCCCTCACCTGTTTTTCCAATAAATTTATATTGGAATTTCCTGTAAGTCCTTCAACCTCAATGCCTCCAATTTCTTTAACAACTTCTAATGTTTGAGTACCTATTGAACCTGTTGAACCCAATATAGAAATTTTTTTCATAATTTCCACCTCTTTCTACCATATATTACTAAACAATATCATCAAATAATAAACCATAGGTGCAGTAAACAAAACACTGTCAAATCTATCCATTACTCCACCATGTCCCGGTATAATTCTTCCAAAATCTTTTATTCCTGTGCTTCTTTTTATTGATGATGCAGTTAAATCACCTATCTGCCCTACAATAGAACCCAATACCCCAATTACTGCAAATTTTACCATTACTTGGAATATATCGTTTCCCATAAAATTATTCATAATTACCCCATAAACTACACTCAATAATGCCGAAAGCAAAATCCCACCAATAGAGCCTTCTATTGTTTTTTTAGGGCTTAAAACAGGTGCAAGCTTATGTTTTCCAAATTTTCTTCCTGCAAAATATGCCCCTGTATCACTTCCCCAAGCAGTTATAAATATAAGCCACACATAAATTTTACCATCTGGCAATTCTCTTACAAGTGCTATATGGCTTAAAAGAAAACATACATAAAAGAAACCTATATAAGTATTTTCGACATCTCTTATATCAAATTTAGGATGTGATAATATCATAGTAATTAATAAAACCAATAAAAATAATGAGATAAATATATAAAATTTAGTCAGTGTAAAATCATACAAAAATATTAAAAATATTATACTAAAAAGATACCCTATATTATTTATTGGTTTTAAATCTTTATTTACAGCCTGATAAAATTCATAAACTCCTATCAGACAAAGGATTGTCAAAGCTATCCTAAAAGGTACTCCTCCAAAAAGTATTATTGCTATAAGCAATGGTATTCCTATTATAGACGAAATTATTCTTACTTTTGTTTCACTCAAAATATTACTTCCTTTCAATTAAACTTTGCCAAATCTTCTATTTCTGCCTGTATAATCTTCTAAAGCCTTATGTAGCTCTGCTTCATCAAAATCCGGCCAAAACTTAGGAGAAAAATAAAATTCTGAATATGCTGCCTGCCAAAGCAAAAAATTGCTCAGCCTTTGTTCTCCACTTGTTCTTATAATAAACTCTGGGTCAGGTATTCCTGCTGTATCAAGATATTTTTCAAATAGTTCTGTCGAAATATTTTCACTTGATATCTTGCCATTTTCCAAATCCCATGACATTTTTTTCATTGCTCTTATCATTTCATCTCTACTGCCATAATTTATAGCTATATGAAAATTTAAACCTGTTTTATTTAAACCTTTTTCTTCCAATATTGCAATCTTTTCCTGCAATCTACTTTCCAGTTTTGTTACATCTCCAATAATATCTACTTTAATATTGGTTTTATCAGATTCATCTATATATTTTTGCAAATATTCGTCAAAATAATTCATCAAAGTTTCTACTTCTTTCTGAGGTCTGTTCCAATTTTCAGTAGAAAAAGCATAAACTGTAAGATGTTCAATTCCTATTTTATTACATTCTTCTACAATCTTTTTTAAACTTTCTGAACCTGCTTTATGTCCTGCTGTCCTTGCTAAATTTCTTTCTTTAGCCCATCTGCCATTTCCATCCATTATTATTGCAATGTGCTTAGGTAAATTTTGATTTGTTTGTTTTTGTTTTTTATCAAATAATACCATCATTTCCTCCTCAAATATATTAAAATGCCAATTATTTTATCAATATATAACTTTTCATAAATTTCTTAATCTTATGCAAAAGGGGACTGACACTCTCCTCATCTGTGTAACAGCCCCCTCATTATTATACTGATAAAATTTCTTTACTCTTTTTGTCAACCATTGTTTCTACGGAAGCAACATACTTATCTGTAAGTTTTTGTACTTCTGTTTCAAGTGTTTTCAGATCGTCTTCTGTAATTTCATTAGCTTTTTGTGATTTTTTCAAACTATCAACTGCATCACGTCTGATATTTCTTATAGCCACCTTAGCCTCTTCGCCTTTTTTCTTAACATCTTTTGTCAAATCTTTTCTTCTTTCCTCTGTAAGTTCAGGAAATACAAGCCTTATAGATTTACCATCATTAGTCGGATTAATTCCTACATCTGAAGCTTGAATTGCTTTTTCAATTTCTTTTAAAAGACTTGTTTCCCAAGGTTGTATTTGAATAATTCTTGCTTCTGGTACCGTTATATTACCTACTTGTTGTATCGGTGTAGCTACTCCATAATAATCCACTGTAATCCTATCTAAAACATGAGGATTTGCACGTCCTGCACGTATTGTATTAAGTTCATTTTCAAAAGAACTTACTGATTTTTTCATCTTTTCTTCAAAAACTACCATTTTTTCGTTTGCCATATTTTTTTCCTCCTTAAAATTTTATCTTTAAACCGTAACCAATGTTCCTACATTCTCACCCATTACAGCTTTTTTAATACCATCTGGTGTATCTAAATCAAATATAACTACTGGTATTTTTTGGTCTAAGCAAAGACTTGCAGCTGTCAAATCTATTACTTTAAGATTATTTTTAATAATTTCCTCACAAGGTAAAGTATCATATTTCTTAGCATTTGGATTAATTTTAGGGTCTGAATCATAAACACCATCTATATTTTTCGCAAAAAGCAAAGCATCTGCTTCTAATTCAGCTCCTCTAAGTGCTGTAATCGAATCTGTTGAGAAAAACGGATGTCCTGTACCACCTGCAAATATAACAATCTTACCTTCTGATAAATGCTTTAAAGCACTTTGTTTTGAAAACGGCTCTGTAACTGTACCTATAATTATAGGGGTCTGAATTACAACCTCCATACCCTGATTTCTTATAACCTCAGAAACATATACAGCATTCATAACCGTAGCAAGCATACCTATCTGATCAGCTCTTGTTCTATCCATATTACTGCTGCTTCTTCCTCTCCAGAAATTTCCTCCACCAATTACCAGTGAAACTTCTACTCCCATATCAATTACTTTTTTGATATCAGCAACAATACTATTTATAGTAGCTTCATCAAAACCATTTCCTTTTTCTCCTGCCAATGCTTCTCCACTAAGTTTTAAAACTATACGTTTATACATTTTAACACCACCATCATTTGTCACAATATTCATACTTCTAGTAATATAGCATAATTAAGCAGGTTTTTCAAGGGAATTTTAAAATATTAACTAAAGAATTAATATATTTCCTCTTTCACTTTATTATTTTAAGTCTTTATATATACATATCCCACAACTTTTTTAATTTATTTACAAAAAAATCCCAAAGTTTTAATAAACCCTGAGATTTTTTATTTTCATTTTTTCTTTTTTCTTGCCAGTTTTACAATTAAAAATACTATTCCTGATAAAACCGCAATAACTGCCATCATAGGCAAGGCTGAAATTACAAATATCACCAAATTTTCCAAAAATTCTTTTATTGTATTTACTGAATTAATAAATCCTTCTGAAATTCTTTCTCCAAGCTTTGGCGAAACAGCATTTATAGTTACTTCTCTCTTTTGGGATATATTTATATTTATGGTAGAATATTTTACAAGTCTGTCCCAGTTGTTAATTCTATTCGTATATACTTCTATATCACTTCTTATTTCACCTAAACGAGATTCTATCATTATCAATTCATCAACTGTATTAGCTTTTTCCATTAAGGCAAAAAGTCTTTCTTCTTCAAGTCTTTTGGCTTTCAAAAGACTCTCTGTATCTACATATTGGGAAGTAACATCTTCCACACATTCCCTGTTTTGGGTAATATTGCCCAATTTTTCTATTTGTCCTATTATTTCATCATAATATTCACTAGGTACTTTTATAGTAATATCTCCTGATTTCAACTCTATATCCTTAGAGATATCTTTATAACTTATGCGACTGCTAAAATCTTCGACATATCCTCCGCAGTCATCAGTTATATTTTTCAATATTTCTATATTATAGTCAAAATCTTTTACTTCCATAGAAATATCGGCTGTTTTTATTATTTTCTTTTGTAAATCATTTTCTGTTTTAGATTTTTCATTTCCTGTTGCTTCTATGTTAACATTTTCTTTATTTTCTGTAAAAGAACCTGACTCTGTATACATAAAATCTCCAACTTCAGCTTCAGGTGTAAACTCATAAGAAGATTCTGATTTTGCCGAATTTAGATAATAATCTTCAGTTACATATTGTTTCATAGTTCCATTAGTACCAGATGCCGAATCATAAGAATTTGCTTTAAACATATCCAAATTTGAAATTCCCCAAATTATAGAAAAACAAGCAGCCGTTGAAAGTGCTGATACTAAGGCTTTATGTTTAACAATCCAATCTTTAAAAGTCCTTTTTTCAAAACTCTTTTCTTTTAATTTCTTTTTATATGCTCTTTCTTTCTTTTCTTCCTTTATTTTTACAATTATACTTTCATGTAATCCGGTAGGTACTTCAAGCTGAGGTAATTCTTTTAAATTTTCCATTAAAGTAAGTAAATTTTTAAATTCAGTCCTACATTTTTCACATCTATTTAAATGTTCTTCTACTTCCATTAGTTCTAAATCATTAAGTTCATTTTCAACATATAAAGGAAGCATTTCTATTACTTTTGTACAATCCATATAATTCCCCTCCTTTCTCTATCTGACTTTTAGACGTTCAACTTCAGAATAAAGTTCCGATTTTTTCATAATAATATTTTTCAAATGATTTCTTGCTCTGGAAATTCTTGATTTAACTGTTCCCAAATTACTTTCAGTTATATCAGCTATTTCTTCATAACTATAACCCTGTATATCTCTTAATATAATCAACACTTTATGATTTTCTGGCAAACTTTCTATGGCTTCTTTCAAATGCTTAATATCTTCTTTACAAATTACTTTGTTTTCAGGAGTAGGTTCATCTGCCGCAAATTGCTTATCTACTTCACCGTCATCTAACTCTATCATTTCATTTATAGAAACTGTTTCTTTACCTTTTCTTTTTCTAATTTCATCAATACAAGCATTTACCGCTATTCTATAAATCCACGTGGAAAATTTCGCATTTTCATCAAATTTATCCAAATTTTTGTATAGTTTAACAAATATCTCCTGCGTCATATCTTTAGCATCTTCTTCATTATTAAACATTCTATACGATATATTATAAATAATTTTTTCGTAAGCTGTCACAAGTTTTTCAAAAGCATACTGACTTCTGCTTTTAGCTTCCTGTATTATAAGCTTTTCTAAATCTTCACTCATTTCTTCCCCTCTTTTCTTCTGAATACTTTTATTATCCCACTAACTTTATCACATTTAATGTATAAATCCAATAATATTTTCTATTTTTTAGTACGATTTTTTTAGAAAAATGTTCCATAAATTTAATTTTATTTTTCTTTTTATTTTAATAAATTTTATGTTTTAAAATACATATTAATTTGTTATAATATTTACAAAAAAACAATATATTTTATCTTATTTTTGATATGAATTTTGGAGGTTCTTATGAAAAATTTAAAATTATTTTTAATTTCCCTGATTATATGGTTTATTGGAAGCATTCTTATAATAAAATTTATAATTGATACTGTAATAATGAGTATCTGTTTTATAATTTTATCCATAGCACTTGTTATTACAATTTATAGAATATTATATCTTGAATTTTTTTATAAGTGTAGCAAAAAATATCGTAATAATTACAAAAATGATAACTCTACAAACAAATAATTCAGTAAAAATAGCCTAAACTAAAAAGAATAATCATTCATGCGTTTTTCCTGAACGGTAACTCAGGACAAACGCACGAAACTAAAATATTAACAAATAATCAAATTAATTTTGTTTATATCTAACATAAAATTACATTTATAAACACTTATTTTCTGAGTTTATATTTTGGATTTTGGCTATGTTGTACAATTATATATGTGATTTTTTGTGCAGTTTTCGATTTATGCGTTTTTCCTGCTGAACGGTAACTAAGTTTACCTTGAAATACAATTAATATAATGATATAATAGTTCCAATAAATTAAAGACTTTTAATACTTTAATTGACATTTTAAAAGGAGGGACTAATATGGAAAAAATTATTGCTATTTCAGTTATTGCTGTTATTGTTATTCTCATATTTATTATTGGATATGTTAAAGCTCCACCAAATAAAATTTATATCATTTCAGGTCTTAGAAAAAGAATGATTTCTGGTAAAGCCAGCTTTAAAATTCCATTCTTTGAAAGACTTGATGTTATTGACTATTCTTTAATGTCTGTAGATGTTAAAACACAGGAAAGTGTACCCACTGCTGATTATATAAATATAAGCGTAGATGCGGTAGTTAATATCAAAGTAGGTGATACTCCTGACCTTATAAGACTTGCAAGCGAAAATTTCCTTAATCAAAAAAGTGAGTATATTATTGGTGTTGCTCAACAGGTACTTGAAGGTAATACTCGTGAAATTGTAGGTAAAATGCAGCTCGAAGAAATGGTAAAAGATAGGCAAAAATTCGCAGAACTGGTAAAAGAAAATGCAGAGCCTGACCTTGCTGCTATGGGTCTTACAATAATTTCTTTCAATGTTCAAAGCTTTACAGATGCTAATGGTGTAATAGATGACTTAGGTATAGATAATATTGCTAAAATAAAGAAAAACGCTGCTATTGCCAAAGCTGAAAGTGAAAGAGATATAGAAAAAGCTCAATCACTGGCAAATAAAGAAGCAAATGAGGCACGTATTGAAAGCGAAACTCAAATTGCTATCAGAAATAATGAAATGGTTATTAAAAAAGCTGAACTTAAAAAAGAAGCTGATATCAAAAAAGCTGAAGCTGATGCTGCTTATCAGATACAACAGGAGGCACAGCGTAAAACCATTGAAGTAGCCATTGCTGATGCCAATATTGCTAAACAGGAAAGAGAGATTGAACTTAAATCCAAAGAAGCTGAAGTTATGGAAAAAGCTTTAGAGGCTGATATTAAAAAGAAAGCTGAAGCAGATAAATTTGCAAGGCAACAAAAAGCCGATGCTGAATTGTATGAAAGACAAAGACTTGCTGATGCTGAAAAATACGAACAGCTACAACAAGCTGAAGCTGCAAGAATTAAAGCTGAAGCTGACAAATATACCAAACAGCAAGAAGCTGAAGCTATTAAATCCATAGGTATTGCTGAGGCTGAGGCTATAAGACTTAAAGGACTTGCTGAAGCTGAAGGTATTGATAAAAAAGCAGAAGCTATGGCTAAAATGGGGCAGGCTTCAGTTCTTCAGATGTATTTTGAAGTTCTTCCTGAAATTGCCAAAAATGTTGCTGCTCCACTCTCAAATATTGACAAAATAACTATGTATGGTTCTGGTAATACTAAAAATCTTGTAAGTGATATTATAGGCAGCACAACACAGATAATGGATGGTCTTAATGAATCTGCAGGTGTAGATATTCAAAATATTTTAAAACAATTCCTTGAAAAAGCTCCTTCCTTAGAAGAAGCGGCAGTTACAACTACTGAGAAAAATGAAGAAGATAAATAGAAAGTGAGCGTTTATTATGAAAATTCAACTTGCTTCTGCTCTGCAAACCGATAGCATTGTAGATGGTGCAGGATTGAGAACAGTTATATGGACTCAGGGATGCAAGCATAATTGTAAAGGATGTCATAATCCAGATACCCATTCTTTTGAAGGTGGTTTAAGCAATACAACAGAACATATTATAAGTCTTTTGCCTAAACTTAAACTTCAAAAAGGCATTACCTTTTCTGGAGGTGACCCTTTTGAACAAGCAGAAGCTTGTGCAGAAATTGCATCTGCTGCTAAAAATTTAGGATTAGATATATGGGCATATACAGGTTATACATTTGAATATCTTGTAAATGCCCACAATAAAGATTGGGATAAATTTTTAGCAGTAATTGATTTTTTAGTAGATGGACCATTTATATTAGAAAAAAAAAGCTTGCTTTTAAGATTTAAAGGTTCTTCAAACCAACGCATTATAGATGTTCAAGCCTCTTTGAAAGAAAAAAAGATTGTTATTTCAGAATACAATTGATAAATTCCTTTAATTTCAATGAAATTTTATAGTATAACCCTTGCCATTTTTTTAATTTTGTTATACAATGTACTTGTTCTAAATATATTTTAGGAGGTGTTTTTATGGCTTATAAAATTAGTGATGACTGTATTTCATGTGGTGCTTGTGCACGTGAGTGTCCAGTAGGTTGTATTTCTGAAGGTGATGGAAAATATGAAATCAATG
>CAZQDT010000038.1:0-14076 GCA_964592005.1 uncultured Eubacteriales bacterium | reverse complement strand
CTATTTCAATCTTTTTTTCTTAACTGTTTTTTCATAAATCACTTGACACTACCGAAAAATTTTTGGGGATTTTTGATGTTTTTTCAAAAATTATTGCATCGTCCACTAATGTATGGTATATAATTATACTATAATTTAATGTTATAGGAAATGAAAAATTTTGCTTAGTTCATAAAAGTTTTTGTATAAAAATATACATAATTTAACAAAAATATACGTAACTCTTTTTAGTATAAAAACATTTGCTGTTCAAGCAAATTTTTAAATATATTAGCAATATTCAATTAATTTTATTTAAAGGAGGATACATTTATGAAAAGGAGAATTTTAAGCATTTTACTTGTACTAACATTGTGTATGGGTTTACTACCAATGACTGTTTCCGCTGAGCAGACAAAGCTCAGCAGCGTTGACATCACAATTGAGTTGCCCAAAGGCGGCGATATGTTCGATTTAAACTACATTCCTACAATCACCTCGTTCAAAAGTGGCGACATCGATCTACTCGCCACAGGTGCACGTATCTCGTATACCTATTGGAATGGTGATTTCGACTACAACGAAAATGGTATGCCTGTCTTCCGTACTGGCGGTACCTACTATGTGACTATCCAGTTTGGTCTTAACATTGAGGCAGGTTACTGTGCCAACTACGTAATGTCAAACAGCGAATACCTTGTTGGACCTGATACTTTCTCTGCCACAGTCAATGGCTCAACTGCTACTGTATCACGCAACAAACCCCCTTATTACCCCGCAGTAGAAATCAGCTTGACACTAGAAGGTGAGGTACTCAGCGAAACAGAAAAAGCCGAGAGGTCAGCAGAGTGGAATGCCCTCACCCAGACCAGACGTACTATGTATACCCCTCGCACATGGGCGGAGTCTGAAGTGTATAATCTTGAAAAACTTCCTGAAAAGGTAGTCGTTGTCAACACCGATGGCACCGACCTCAGATACGATTTTAAAAATCTTACTGCAATCGTCATGGATGTGAACAATGCGGATAAAATGACTGACTATCTTGTAAACAATACCACACTAAAAGAAATCTGGCTCAGTACAGAATCTGACCCCTACAAATTTGTTGGAGCTATGGCTGGTTCTCTTTGGAACAGTATAGCCGGGATGTACTCCTATGAACGGCGTAGTGATATTCCCATGTATACATCTGAGTCGACATTATTTATCCCTGAATCAAGAGCAAGTGAATTCAAAAAACATCTTGATGAAACTGGTTATGTTGTTACTCCTTTTATCATCAAAACCTATTCTGGTAACGATGTCATTGCTGCACAAAAGGCAGGGGCTTCCGCCACGAAAGAACTATGTACCACCCATAAGTATACTCAACAGATACGTTCAGCCGATCGTATCTACACCTTTGATGATGGCTGTCAGAATACACGACTTTATTACTATTCCTGTGCGTACTGCGGCAAATGCGAATATAACCCAATCAATGTAGATTACAACCAAAGTTTGGCTTCGGATTTGCTTACGACAATCAAATTAGTTGCAGCCTCTACCATGCACGGTGGTTATGAGTCTGGACACAGCCGATACGGTATTGAGCTTCCCAACGACAATGCCTATATTGGCGTAAATGCTGCTGGTCAGCATGTTTGGTGGCATAGCTGTGCAATCTGTGGTAATCCATATAGTTACGAAATGCTGTATCCAAACACATCAGATCAAAAAGCCACTGGTCTCACAGGCATGAGTTTTGCAGAGTTTCAGGCATCGGAAAAAGCTAAATTGAAGCAATTTGAGGCACAGGCACTAGCCAGCACCGAAAATTATCCAGATACTTTTACCCTCCCAGCAAAGTCCGATGCAAATATGAGTAGCTGGGCACAGGCCGATGTAAATCTTGCACTCAACGATAATCTGCTTGACACTGCTACCCTTGGTAATGACTATACGCAAAACATCAGTCGTCTACAATTCTGCTCCATAGTTGTAAGGCTTGCTGAAGAACTGACTGGAAAAAGCATTACACCTGCAAACAGCAACACTTTCACTGACACAAGTAATCCTTATGCTCTGAAAGCTTACGCCGCAGGTATAACTAGTGGTGTTACATCGACAACATTCGACCCAAATGGTACACTTAATCGTCAACAGATGGCAACTTTCCTCTATCGTGCATTACGTTATGTAGAAAATAACTCCGATTACAAATATACAAGCTACAATTCCAAGCTTGCTAACTACACCGACAGTGTACAGGTACAAAGCTGGGCAGAGGAAGCAATGGCATTTATGAATGCACTAGACCTTATCAAAGGTACTACTGACAACACCTTAAATCCCAACGGACTTTGCACCATCGAGCAAGCTATCATCGTGGCAGAACGCAGTGTCTATGCCCACCAGATAGGCTGGTATCAGGTTGATCCATACAAAACCATCTTCAATGGTAACACTAAAGAGTGGGAGGCACAGCACTCTTATTCAGAAATTGATTATAACACAACACTTCATCAAGGTGACTATGTATGGGTAACTGGCCGCCGCTATGGAGTTTACAATAACTTTTCCGATGAGAAACACAATCTTCCATATACCTATGCTCCTATCATCAACCCTTTTAACGGACAGATAGCAGAAATTAAGAACGGTGATATCATACCCGTTCGAGATTAACATAGTCGGTATGACAACCAAAATAAGCAACATAAAAGTTGAGATTGCAACAATTCTCGATAGATTAATTTAGAACAACAAATAAATAAAACAAGTCAAGCACAACGCTTTGCAGTAGACAAGCCCCGTTTTGAGAGAAATTTCAAACGGGGCTTATTCTGTAAATTTAAAGGAACTTAAATCTTATAAAAAAAATTTAAAAAAGTTAATTTGTATTTAAAGTTGAAAAATTACAAGATTTTGACGAATTAAAAAACTACCATTTGAATATATATTATGGTAAAATATTACAAACAATAATCTAGGAGGGGATTTATTTGAACTTTATAAATGGTATTATAATAGGTGCAGCCGGAATTATTCCGGGTATAAGTGGTGCAGTGCTTGCAATGATTTTAGGAATATACGATAAATTACTTTTCTCAATAAATAATTTTTTTAAAGATATTAAAAAAAATACAGTTTTTCTTTTTCCAATACTTTCAGGAATTGTTGTTGGTTTTATAATCTTCAGCAATGTACAGAAAATTTTTATTTTACACTATCCTAACGAAACAATGTTTTTTATTACCGGATTAATTGCAGGTACTGTTCCACTTCTTATAAAAGATGCTGAATTAAAAAATTTTGACATAAGTTATATGATTATCTTTTTAACAACTTTAGGACTTGGCATATTTATGTCTTACATAAATGAAAATGAAATAAATGTATCGAATGAAATTATTGAATTAAATTTAAAAAATATAATTATTTTAATAATCATAGGTTTCATAATGGCTGGCTCTCATATCATACCGGGTATAAGCGGTACAGTCATTCTAGTTATCTTAGGATTTTATGGAATTATGTTAAATTCCATAGCAAATTTAAAAAACATACTTTTTATTTTTACCTTGCCTGAAAAATTCAACGAAATAATTACAAATATTGCAATTTTAATTCCTATGGGAATTGGATTAATTATAGGTGTCTTATTCTTTTCATGGCTTATGAATTTTCTGCTAAAAAAATATTATACTCCTACTTATTGTGCCGTAATTGGTTTTGTAATTGGATCTATTCCAAGTATTATGCCTTCACACATTAATCTATGGGGAATTTGTTTTCTAGGTGCTGGTGCTTTTATATCATCAAGCTTAAAATACAAATCATAAATACCTTAATCAACCTCCAAAACAAAAAACTGTTACATAAAGGTCAACTACAATATATCTTGTGTAACAGTTCATTTTTACAATTTTTCTATAAATTCCAATGCCTTAAATTTTCGTTCCGTATGTAATATAACATATTCTCTAGTCAATAATGTCAATTCCTTTAAAACACTATCTGAAAGAGAAAATTTAAATAACTCTGACAACTGTGATGACAATATATACTGCACTGCATACAATGTACTTTTAGAAATTTTCATTACCGTTGGCAATACATTTTTACATTTAGGGCATAATGTGCCACCTAATTCCGAACTGAAATATATCTCCTCTCCTAATTCCTGCAAACAATTTACACATCTTATAGTTTCTGGCATATATCCAATTATCGCCATAAGTCTTAACTCATATATTGCTGCCACAAGTTTTACATCATATTCAGTTTTGCTTAAAACCTGCAATGTTTTCAATGTAAGCTTTAGAGATGCTTCAGTAGGAATTTCTTCCAAGAAAATATTTTCCAATAATTCCATAAAATATGTAGCATACGAAAGTTTAAACAAATCATTTCTAATATTGTGAAAAGATTCTATTATCTCCACTTGACTAAGTTTTGCAATTTCTCTGTTTCCATATAACAAAAAATCACAATAAGAAAATATTTGAGTTCCTGCCATAAAAGGACTTTGTGGACGTTTTGCCCCTTTTGCTGAAATTGCAATTTTACCTTTTTCTTTAGTCAATATGGTAATTATTTTATCTGCTTCACCACAATATGCTTCTCTTAAAACAATTCCTCTTACTTTAATCAAACTCATAATATTTTCTTATCCTCATTAATCATTTTTTTGTATATTTTCCTTACATATCATATAAAGTTCTATATTTCCCGTAACCTTAAAAACATTCCAAGCCAAAATTTTCCACATCAGAATACCCCCTATAATGTTATATTAATAATCAATACATTTTTTAACATTAATAGGTTTTCCTGATATATAATTTATATTCCTTGTAAAAAATGCTATAAAATTTTTATATTTCTTTAGCATTATATCCAAAATTTTTCAAGAGAAAATCATTATCTCTCCAATCTTTTTTCACTTTCACCCAAAGTTTCATATTAACCTGCGAACCCAAAAGATTTTGAGTATCCATTCTTGCTCTTGTTCCGATTTTCTTCAACATACTTCCCTGCTTGCCTATAATAATTCCTTTATGTGACTCTCTTTCGCAATATATAGTAGCTTCTATATCCACAATATCTTTATCCGTTCTTTTTTTCATAGACATTATTTCCACAGCTATACCATGAGGTATTTCGTCTTCCAAAAGCTGTAAAGCTTTTTCTCTTATAAGTTCTGCCACAATCTGCCTTTCTGGCTGGTCTGTAATCATATCTGCTGGGAAATATTGAGGTCCTTCTGGCAACGCTTTTTTAATAATTTTCATAAGTTCATCAATATTTTCATTATTCATTGCAGATATCGGTATTATATCATAGAAATTATACAGTTCTTTATATACATTTATTATTGAAAAAAGCTTTTCTTTTTCTATTGTATCTACTTTATTTATTACCAATGTAACCGGTGATTTTATATTTTTTATCATTTCTATAACATACTTATCTGCATTAGGAACTTTTTCCGTAGGTTCTACCAAAAGCAATATCATATCCACTTCATTAAGTGTACTTTCTACTGATTTTGCCATATATTCACCCAATTTATTTTTAGCTTTATGTATACCGGGTGTATCAATAAATACAACCTGATAATCTTCTGCTGTATAAATACTTTGTATTCTATTTCTTGTAGTTTGTGGTTTATTTGACATTATCGCAATCTTTTCGCCTATTATTGCATTCATCAAAGTAGACTTTCCTACATTTGGTCTTCCTATTATCGTTACAAATCCTGACTTAAATTTCATTTTCTTCCTCTTTTCCTTGTAATATTTCATCATATCTCTGCTTTAGTTTTTTCAAATCTTCATAAGCTGGTCTTTTCTTTAATTCATCTCTTAAAAGTGCTGATGGGTGATAAGTTGCCATAATTGAATAGCCTTTTTTATCATACCATATACCATGTTCTTTTGTTATTTTAAAATCAGGGCTTATTACCACTTGTGCCGCTATTCTGCCCAAACAAACTATTATTTTAGGCTTTACCAAAAGTAACTGATATCTTAAATAGTTAAGACAAGCTTCCTTTTCATCGCTTTCAGGGTCACGATTTCTCGGAGGTCTGCATTTTACAATATTTGCTATATAAACCTTATCTCTATCTAAATCTATTGCAGCCAACATTTTATCTAAAAGTTTACCTGCCGCCCCTACAAAAGCCTCGCCCTGCAAGTCCTCCTGTTCTCCTGGTCCTTCTCCTATAAACATTATATCCGCTTGCCTATTTCCAGAACCAATTACCACATTTGTTCTGGTAGAAGCAAGCTTACACCTTGAACAAGTATAACACGCATTCTCAAGTTCTTCCCATGAACGCACATTTACACCTCCAAACTAAAGGCATAAGGCAAAAGGTCTTTTACTTTTATTGTCTTTATATCCTTTTCATTATAAAGTATTATTTCACCTTCCGGCATAAATTCAGACAACACCTGTCTGCATATTCCACATGGATAAGTATAATCATTGGAACTACTCACTATTGCAATCCCTTCAAATTCCTTTTCACCTTCAGAAACTGCTTTAAATATAGCTGTTCTTTCCGCACAATTAGATGCACCATAACTTGCATTTTCAATATTGCAGCCCAAATAAATTTTACCACTTTTTGCAAGCAATGCACTTCCTACTGCAAATTTTGAATAAGGACTATAAGAATTTTTCATGGCTTCTTTTGCACAATTTATAAGTTCAAGCTTGTCCATCTATTTCACCTCTCTCGTAATTCCTGCTTTTTCAAGCACTACCTCCTGCTTTGCATTCATTATTTTTTCTTCTTCTTCTACCATATGGTCATACCCCATAAGATGATACATGCTGTGTGCTGTCAAGAAAGCAATTTCTCTTTTTAAACTATGCCCATATTCTTCAGCTTGTTCTTTGGCTCTTTCTATTGAAATAATTATATCACCCATAACAATTTCATTTGTATCAATATTTATATTCTCCTTAGCTGTTTGTTCTATCAATACACCATTTTCAAATTCCAAAAGCGGAAATGAAAGTACATCTGTCGGTGCATCTATATTTCTAAATTCTTTATTTATCCTATGTATTTCTTTATTATCAACCATCGTTACACTTATTTCCACATTTTCCATAAAATTTTCTGTTTTAATACTTAAATCAACTATTTCTTTTATAGTTTTTTCATAATCTTCAAATATCAAATCATTTGTTGTATTTTCTATCCATACAGTCATATTATTTTTCCTCCTTTTCTTCTGTTTTTTCTTCCTTAACTTCTTTTTCTTTAGCCTTATCTTCAACTCCTTTTAAATAACCCTTATGATAAACAGGTCTACCGTGGTACATTCCTTTTATTGATGCCTTAAAAGACTCTTCTATAAGTTTAAATTCTTCAAAAGAAAGTCCACTTTCAAAAAGCTGTCCCTCATTAAATTTACCATTTAAAATAACAGAAACCATATTTTCAAGTTCTTCAACTGTTTTACCTTGTTTATACTGTGCTCTTGTTGCTGCCTCTACTGAGTCTGCAAGCATAAGTATTGCGGCTTCTTTTGTTTGAGGTACTTCATTGTTATATTTATATTTTTTTTCATCTACATTTTCTTTTCCATAATTTTCAACTGCTTTATAATAAAATCCTCCTATAAAAGTAGTTCCATGATGTTGATATATCATATCAATAATAACTTTTGGAAGTTTACATTCTTCTGCTTTCTGACACCCAAGCTGAACATGGTCCTTTATTATTTTAACACTGTCACCTTCCAGTTCTCTATCATGTGGATTATCTCCACCCTCTTGATTTTCTGCAAAATAATTAGGTTTTTTCATTTTTCCTATATCATGATAATATGCCGCTGCTCTTACCAATAAAGAATTTGCCCCTATCTTTAAAGCCGCATTTTGTCCTATATTAGCTACTGCCATACTATGCTGATATGTTCCATTTGCTCTATCATGTAATTCTATTAATAAGGGTTTATTAGGATTTGCAAGGTCATTAAGCTTTGCTGTTGTAACCACTCCAAAAATATTCTCCCATACAACCTCACTTCCAATTACAACAATAACCATAACAACCGCACTTAAAAATGCTTGAAACATTTCCGTAAAAAATTCTTTTTCAAATGTACTACCAAATATAAGCTCAACACCCACAAAAACACATATATTGGTAAGTCCTGCCATCATTATTACTTTTACAAAATTATTTCTTTCTTTATCCTTAAATGTCATATAAATACCTGTACAACTTCCCGATATAAGAAAATATAAAAATGCCTTTATATTTCCTCCACAAATTAAAGCACCAATTATACTCATAACTAAATTTGCAACTATTGCTGCCGGCAAACTCATCAACAATATTACAAACATTCCCCAAAGTGCTACTGGCATAATTGTGTATGAAAAACCACTCATAATCTTTGACAATAAAATTACAATACAATATGCTACAAAAATCATTGCTTTATTTTTATTTATCTGCCAAGCTTCATTTATATTCGAGTTAAAATCTTGCCATCTTTCCTTTAAATTCCTTTTAGTTTTTCCTTTTTCTTCCACAGGAATGTTTTTTCGATTTATTTTATTCTTTCCACCTAAATTCCACAGTTCACTCTCCGTAGATTTTAAATATATACATAAAAATATTTCTAAAGATAAAAATAAAACAACTCCTCCTAAAATAGGCATAAGTTCATTTATATCCCATTCTTTCTGTTGTATATATCCTGCATCCTGAAGTATTGCATATATTTCATCTGTAATAACTTCATCTTTATCTACTATTTTTTCGCCTTTCCTTACAATTACCGGTTCTACCTCCATAATTGCCTTTTCTATTGCTCTTTGTGTCGCATCTTCATCTACAAATGTATTTGGCTGAATTACCGAACTAGCCACAGAATAAGCAATATCTTTTATCTGAGAATTCCATGAAAGCTTGTCTATCTTATCTTTAGCATTATTTATGGCAACCGATAGTTTTTCTTCCATTACACCAATATCCATAACATCTACTACTATTGTAATTATATCATTTTTAAGATTATCAAGCTCTTTATCCTCCATTTCTAAAAGAAGCTTGTACTTTTGTTCATTTAAAAATAGTGGTATTTCAGGAGTTTCTTCCGTACCGGAAACTTCACTTGATAATTCTTCCTTTACATCTATTTCAATTTTAACTACTTCTTTATCCGATGGAACATCTCCAAGTTCTCTATCCGCTGTTTCCTCTTCTGAGCCCTGTTCAGCTTTTTCTTTCTTTTCTTTTAATTTTTTAGCTTCTTGTATAGAAACAAAATAAGTTTCTACATTTTCGACCGCCTCTGTCATTATATTTGCATCTTTTTTATATAATGGCTTTTCGTTTTCTTTCACTTTTTGTATTTTTTCTTCAGTAGCCACTCGATTTACTACCTGAAATTCTGCAATGAACCTTTCTCGAGAAATATCTCCCACTTTTATGATATATTTTTCTTCAAAAATATTTCCCATAAAAACTAATACAATCGTAATAGCTAAAGCAGCTATAAACATAAAAGCATTAAAAAAACTTCCTATATTAAACATTTTGTTTAATCTTTCTTCTCTTTTTCTTTTCTTTTCCTTTGCTCTTTTTTCTTTAGATTTTTTCTGTTTTCTTTCACTTTGCTCTTCAACCCATCTTTCTTCAGTAATTACTTCTCTTTCACCCACAAAAACTTCCCCCAATCTTTACCTTTTCTTTTGTACTCCTCTATTTTCATACTTTTCATAAGCTGATATTATCTTCTGTACTAATGGGTGCCTTACAACATCTTTATTTGAAAATCTCATAAAACCAATTTCTTCTATTCCTTGCAATATTTTCATTGCTTCCTGTAATCCTGATTTTTTACCTTCAGGTAAATCTATCTGATTAATATCTCCTGTAATTATCACTTTTGAACCATATCCAAGACGTGTCAAAAACATTTTCATCTGTTCAGGTGTTGTATTTTGTGCTTCATCTAACACAATAAAAGAATTATCTAAAGTACGACCTCTCATATATGCCAATGGTGCTACTTCTATGGCTCCTTTTTCCATATTTTTCTGATATGTTTCTGCCCCCATTATTTCATAAAGTGCATCATACAACGGTCTTAAATATGGGTCTACTTTCTGTTGTAAATCCCCCGGCAAAAATCCAAGTTTTTCACCTGCTTCTATTGCCGGTCTTGTCATTATTATTCTTCCTACTTCATTATTTTTAAATGCCGTAATTGCCATAGCCATCGCAAGATATGTCTTTCCTGTACCTGCCGGTCCTATCCCAAAGACAATATTATTTTGTCTGATAAGGTCTATATATTTTTTCTGTCCCACCGTCTTTGCCTTTATGGGTCTGCCATTCACTGTCATACATACAAATTCATCATAACCATTCTCAGCAATTTCTTCTCCACCGTCTTTTATAAGGTCTATAAGATACTGTACGGTCTGAACTGTTATCTGTTCATTTTTCTCAGCAAACTTAATCAGACTTTGAATTACCTGTTCTGCCTGCTCCGTATTTTCTCCTACAAGCTTTATTTCCTCGCCTCTGTTTACTATGGTAACTTCAAAAGCTCGTTCAATCTTTTTTATATGTTCATCAAATTCTCCAAATATACTTGCAATATAACTATTGTGTATTGCCATTATTTTCTCCATAACTTTCATCGCCTCCGCTTATCACTTGCTTATCTATCCTCTCTAATGTACTTATTATTACATTTGCTTTCATTTTATTTTCAGATATTTCATATTGAATATTTTTATCCACAATTTCTTCTACATCTTTTAACTGTTGTTCAATTATTTCATCTATCTTAGCTTCTAAAATTACTTTTGCCTCTTCCTCTGTCAATGTTCTTTCTTCTAAAATATATTCTCTATATTCTTCTTCTATCATTGATAAAGGTGACGGAAAATCTTCTCCAATTTTCAACTCTTTTACCTTACTTATTTTATCATAATTACTATATAAAATGCTAGTCTTTAATAGATTAATTTTTCGTTCATTTGTTTGTATATAATATTCTTTCTTTAAATTTCCAGTATATACTTTTTCTTGAAAAATCAACTCTTGAACAGTTTCAAATTTATACCATATTTTCCCAACAATTTCTGCTGATGCGTGTGTATATTCTACAATTCCTTCTTCTCCTATATTCATCTTACTCGAAACCAGTATATCTCCTGCCCTCACAACATCCCTTGCTTTCACTTTAGGTGTACCAGCTTTTACTGCAACATTCATTATAAGTGCATCTTTTTGAGCAACTATATCACAAGGAGTGGTTCTATCTATAATCTGTGGTATTTCAATAGTTTCTGCAAGCTCAATATTTATCCTTGTTCCCTGTGTACTTATTGCTATCCACGATATATCTTCAAATTCTTTCATAAAATCTTTTTCTAACTCTCTCAAATCCAAACTTTTTTTCAATACACCAATTCTTATTCCCGACTTAATACTATATTCAACTAAACTCTCTTTATCTATTCTTTCATTTCCTGTTATATGTATACTCCAAACCATTGAAGAAAAAATATAAAGAACAATAATTGATAAAATCATACTAAAAACCAAAACTTTTCTTTTTCTATATCTGTTAATCACAAAAGGAAAACCATTTTTATCACATATTTTTATTTTACAACCTGTTTTTTTACAAAAAGGTTTAAGTTTTTTAAAATCTTTAATATTCATCTTAGCAATTACTGAACTGCCATCTCTTTTTATATCCCAAAAGACAATTCCTTTATGCAGTGCAAGATTTAAAAATCTTTCTACCGAAAATCCACTTATTTTTATATTTATGTAACCTTTTAAATAACCATATATGTTAGAAAACATATTATCACCCTAGTTCAATTTTAGTTACTATTCCATTTATTTTTATATCTTCGCCCGTTATTTCTTTTATCTGTAAATTTCTTCCTTCTATCTTTATAATTCCCTTCACCGTATTCAATTTTATTATATTTTCACTATATTCCAGCATCGTTTTATAATTTTCTACTGTCACTTCTTCATTTCCCAACATTGAAAAAAAAGGAACATCTAAGTCAACTTCTTTTGGTAATTCAAGCATTTCTATTAATTTACTCTGTATATTTTTACCCATAAAAAAACCTCCCATAAATAGATATGCTATTTTTGAAAGGTTTATTCTTTCAGTATTAAATTAAAATCTTATAATAAATTGTCTTTTACAGTATTCTGTAATTCCGATGCTTTCAAGCATTTTATATCTTATAAAAGGCAAGCGGTTTTCAACAACATATGATAATTGATTTTTGAAATAGTAATCTACTTCTTTTTCCATACGTTTTATAATTTTTTTCAAACTATCATCTGATAATTTCTCAATCATATCATTCAAAGAATATATAAATGAAGCATATTCTTCTGCATTAAATTTCAATATCCCTGCATTTTCATAAACTTCACGGTCAAATTTTTCAATTTTGCCATCACCATAGGTAAATAAGGCTGTTTCTCTTCCTTGTGCATTCAAAGAAAAATTCCTCACATCATTTCTAAATATGCCTTGTTCATCCTTTTGACTATATGCCACGATACTCCAATTTTTATCATATACCTTTTTTGATTGGTATTCTTCTTTAATTTTAAAACACATTTCATTTATTACAACATCTGTACAAATCAAACAAAATAAAGGAAATATTTCATTCCATTCCAGATTTTCAAAATTTATATTTTTTTCTAATCTTTGCACATTTTCTTTTATAAAAGGTATCATTAAATCCGTATATTTATCCAGCTCTTTTGTTAAAAAAGTGGTTCTTTCTTCATCTAAGCAAATAAAATCCAAACTCCATTTACCATTTATATATTTTAAAATTTTTGTTTTCTCTAAAAATTCCAGTTGTCGTCTTATATCTATTTCAGAAATTCCTGTATTTTTACTTAAAGAGGGAGTATTTTGTTTTTCTCTGCACAACTCTGTAATCAGCTGTTGATGAATTGATTTTTCAAAATTCATCAACTTATCTCCATATTCCCCTTTTTTTATAAAAACTAATCCAGCATTATTTTCCATATTTCACCTCTCAATATAATAAAAACCATATTTTGAAAAAAGCTGCCGCATATATAATGCAACAGCTTTTAATACTTATTGTAAATGTTTCTTTACAAATTCGCTTACTTTTTTATTGTCAGCACGACCTTTTACTTTAGGTGTAACGATTGCCATTACTTTGCCCATTTCCTTAATAGTAGAAGCTCCCGTTTCTTCTATGGCTTCCTTAACCACAGCCTCGACTTCTTCATCAGTCATCTGCTCTGGCAAATAACCCATCAAAACAGCTATTTCTGCATTAAGATTATCAATAAGGTCCTGTCTGCCGCTTTTTTCAAACTCTGGTAGAGAATCACGTCGTTTTTTTAGTTCTTTTACAATTACATCAAAAACTCCTTCATCGTCCAACTCGATTTGTTTGTCTTTTTCAATCTGTAATACACCGGCTCTTACAAGCTGAATTGTATTCTTTCTTATTGTATCTTTTTCTTTCATTGCCTCTTTCATATCTTGAAGAAGCGTTTCTTTTAATGACATATTATCATTTCCTTTTGTAATTCTTATTTGAATTTACGTTTTCTAGCTGCTTCGGATTTCTTCTTACGCTTTACACTTGGTTTATCATAATGTTCTCTTTTACGAACTTCTCCCATAATACCATCTTTTGCACAGCTTCTTTTAAAACGACGAAGAGCACTATCTAAGGATTCATTTTCTTTTACTTTTACCTCTGACATGAATTTCCCTCCCTCCGGTTGCGAGTTCTTTTGCTTACTTAAATACCAACAACAACTTTCTGCCATTAGCATACTTGAATATTATACACAAAAAATCGGATTTCGTCAACCTAAAATTAACATAAATTTGTTTTATTTTCATTTATTTTAACAAAACAATTATTTGTTTACTTCTTCTATGTTCAATCGTAATGCCTTGTCTGTTGTATCATTTTCTTCTCTATCTTACACCTTTTGTTAAAACAGGATATAGCATACATATAGATTTCATTTATCAATTCTTATTGTATTTACTCTACATAGTTTTTCTTTTCTAT
>CAZQDT010000037.1:12583-14379 GCA_964592005.1 uncultured Eubacteriales bacterium | reverse complement strand
ATTCTGATACTGATTGGGCAAAAAAAATGTGCGACTCTCAACTTGAACACAACCCTGTTTTAAATTCAAAGTGGGCTTACGATTTTGGTGTCGTTTTCAAAGGTATGGAAATGGTTTGGAAACGTACTAAAGATGATAGATATTGGGACTACATTTTAAAATTTGTAGACTCTATGGTTGATGATGACGGAAATATTACCACATATAACCCTGAAATGAAAAATATTGATTATATAAACAATGGAAAAATCCTTTTTTCTGTATATAACTATACTAAAAATCCAAAATACAAAAAAGCCTTAGATTTACAAAGAAGCCAATTTGAAATTCACCCACGTACTTCAGAGGGAGGATTTTGGCATAAACAGGTATATCCTCATCAAATGTGGCTTGACGGTTTATATATGGGTGCTCCTTTCTATGCACAGTATATTAAAGAATACGATGACCCTAAATTATTTGATGATGTTACAAAACAATTTTTACTTATGTATAAACATTCTTTAGACGAAAAAACTGGTTTACTCTATCATGCCTGGGACGAAAGCAAATCACAATTCTGGGCAAATCCAGAAACAGGCTGTTCCGCTAATTTCTGGGGACGTGCTATGGGTTGGTATTGTATGGCTTTAGTAGATGTTTTAGATTACATTCCTCAAGACCACAAGGACAGAGCTGAAATAATTATTATCCTCCAAAATGTATTAGATGCTTTAATAAAAGTTCAAGACAAAGAAACCGGAGTATGGTATCAAGTACTAGATAAGGGCGACTGGAAAGACAATTATTTAGAAGCTTCTGTTTCAAATATGGTTATGTATGCTATGGCAAAAGCAGTAAATCAAGGCTATATTTCCCAAAATTACATACCGGTAATTGAAAAAGCAGCAAACGGAATTATTGAAAATTTCATAAGAACAGATGAAAACAATCCTGAACTTATAAATCTTATTCAGGTATGTGCTGTTGCTGGACTTGGCGGAAAAAACAATCGTGATGGAAGTTACGAATATTATGTACACGAAAGAATACAGACAAATGACTTTAAGGGTGTCGGAGCTTTTATACTTGCATTTTCTGAATTAGATAAACTTTTAAATATACGATAATAAATATAAAGACTGCTGAAAAAGAAACTTCTCTATTCGACAGTCTTTTTTTATTTATAGTTTTATAAACATTAAAAAAACAAAGAAAAATATTCAAAGTAATTAAAAAAATTAAGGAATGTTTTAATAAAAACTCGTATAATTGTGTTATTAAGTTATTAATAGAAAATAAAAAATATTTCTTAAAGGAGAGTTTATATGAATAAAATAAGAAAAATAATATCTTTAAACGGTGAATGGGATTTTGCATACAAAAAAAATCTTCCTGATTTAGAAAATCCTATTTTTCCCTCAGAAAAGGATTATGAAACCAAAATACCCGTACCTGCATACTGGGACGACTGCAAAGATTATCTTAAACATACAAAATTCTGGTCAAGAGATTGTATCTTTAATCCCGAATATCGAAAAATAGAATTTCCTATGGGAAGTTCAAAGCCTGCTGATGCTTCACTACCTTATTTATTAGGTACAGGCTGGTACAAAAAAAGATTTTTTGCTTCAAAAGATTTAGAAAACAAAGTGATTACATTAAATATAGGCGGAGTAACTATGGAAGCTTGGATATGGATAAATGGTAAATTTATACATCATCATATAGGACACTTAACTCCTTTTGAAATAAATATTAGTGATGCTTTGACACCAGAAAGTAAAAACGAAATTCTTATAGCTGTATCAAATATG
>CAZQDT010000037.1:0-12573 GCA_964592005.1 uncultured Eubacteriales bacterium | reverse complement strand
GACCGAAAAGGTTGCAGTATCAGAGGTTACAAAGGCAAAAGTGGCGGTATTACACGTCCAGTAAATATTCAAATATCCGAAAAAGCAAGAATAAAAGAACTTTATGTAAAATCAGATAAAAATTTAAAAGAGCTTACTTGGGAAGTTTCAATAGATTCTCTGTCTAAAATCAATAAAAATTTTGATATAGTTTGGGAAATAGAAGATATTTGTAAAAAAGAAATTATTGCCTACGGAAAAACACCAGCCAATGAAAATATAACTATTTGGAACACAAATACATTTGATATGAAAAAATGGTCTGACAAAGAACCATATTTATATAATTTAAAAGTCATTTTATCAGACGGAGAAAATTCACTTGATGAATTAGAACAAAGTTTTGGATTAAGAAATGTATATGCAGAAGAAAATAAAATATTTTTAAACAATGAAAGAATTATATTAAGAGGCATTACAGAACACGCTTATTTTCCTGAAACCTGCACAGTACCTACAAATATTGAGTACTATTATAAAGCACTTAAAGCCCTAAAATCAGCAGGTTATAACTGGATGCGTTTTCACACATGGACACCGCCTGAAGAATGCCTAGAAGTAGCAGATAAGCTTGGAATGCTCATACAGGTAGAAGCTCCTAATGGTTTTAATGATACAGATTTTCTAAATATAATACATACCTGTCGTAAACACCCATCGGTAATTATATATTGTTGCGGAAATGAAGTGCCATTTAAAGATAATTTGAGTAAAAAATTACGAAAAATGTCTGACTATACTCATACACTTGTACCTAATACACTGTTTAATCCAATGGAAGCATTAAGAAAAATAGAATTTGATGCTGATAAAAACGAAGAAGGTTATATCGAAACTCCAATACCTCACAACACAAAAATGCTTAATGAAGTCAGAGAATACAGTGATGTTATAGCACCTGCTGTATGGGTATTCAGCTACAATTCTTTAGAAACTGATATGAAAAAAATAGATGACCGTTTATCTATTTATAAAAAACCATGTTTAATACATGAAGCAGGAATTAATGACAGTTATTTAAATTTAGACCTTGAAAAACGTTATGAAAATACGAGAATAGGCACAGATTTATTTACCGCTACCAGAAAATATCTTACTGAAATGGGTGTAATCCAAAATGCCTCCATTTATTACCAAAACTCTTGTAAATGGATGCGTCAGATTATTAAATTCAGTATGGAAAAAGCACGACACTTAGAAAAAGTTGCAGGTTATGATTTTTTAGGCGGCATAGATTGTCATTGGCATCGTTCAGGTTATGCAGTTGGCACATTTAATGAATTTTATGAACTGAAATATGGTTTTTCTTTAGAAGATATGCAAGAATTTAATGGTGAAAGTGTAATTTTATCTAATGTTTCACTAGAACGTAATTTGATTTCAGGCGAAAAATTAAATGTAAAATTACAAGTTTCTTTATACGGAAAATATGACATCGAAAATGCAGATTTAATATGGTACTTTGAAGATGACAACAAAAATATATATTCAAAAGGTCAACAGAAAATTCATAAAATTACGAAAGGCAGCATAAGTGACTTAACAGAAATTGTTTTAAATGTACCTGAAATAGAAGAAATCGGCAAACATTTATTATTAAAAGTACGTCTATCCAATGAAGTTTATGAACTCACTAATAAATGGGATTACTGGGTATTTAATGCTCAAATTGCTGAAAAAGAAAATTCATCTCCTGAAATTAAAATATTAAACAACTTAACTATGGAAGATATAGATTTTATTAATGAAGGTGGTAAAGTTCTTTTACTTGGTACTTCAAACCTACCTAGTATAAATACAAGTTTCCAGATAATGTCAGGTGGAAGGACATCTGGTCATAATTCCACTGTTATATATGACCACCCTCTTACAAGAAAATTCCCTCATGATGGCTTTTGCGATTTACAATTTAATTCTATGATGGAAAATGGCAAATCCATAGTATTTAATGATTTAGACTTAGAATTTTCACCAATCATAGAAATGGTAAGTACATATAAACTTGTAAAAAAACAGGCAAGTGTATTTGAACTCCAAATAGGAAAAGGCGGTTTATTAGTAAATACATTGAATATGGAAAATAAAACACCCGCAAGTATTACATTACATAATTTAATGCTCGATTATCTTTCTTCAGATGAATTTGCACCAAGGCAAAAAATAACTGCTCAAAAATTCAAAGAAATTTTAAATAAAAATAATAAGGTAGTTTCAGATTTTGAAAATGACGAATGTTACGATGATGGAAATCTTATAGAACCATAAATTATATGCAGCACTGAATTTATCCTCAGTGCTGCATATAATTTATCTAAATATTGTCAAGATTTTTTTCAATTTCATATATCTTTTCTAAACTTAAACCCGTAACTTCAACCACTTGCTTTTTAGACATATTTTGTTTTAAAAGATTAATTGCAACTTTTTCAATTCCTTTCTCAATCCCTTTCTCAATTCCTTTCTCAATCCCTTTCTCAATCCCTTTCTCAATCCCTTTCTCTTGCAATTCTTCCATTAAAGCACACATATCATCCACTCCTTCCTCGCTTTCTTTTAATTCCTTCATTCTACCACGTAATATATCATTTATCATATTACTTGCTTTTGTACAATTTATATCATGAATTAATTTTCCTAATTCTGTATTTGTATCTTTATAAGAAGCATTAACATATATTATATTTCTTTCATCTTCAAATATTTCTTTTGTTTCTTCTATAAAACTTTTTATATGATATATTGGTAATCCTTTACCAAAATAATCTTTCTTTGTTATAAATATTACATAGCTTTCTGGCAATTCTATGTAATCTTCTCCTTTTCTCAAAAGATTTGAATCAATAAGGCTACTGTAATACCTTGTCCTTTTGGGAGTAGCTCTTTTTTTACTATTTTCTGTTTCTACATCATATCTCACATTTTCATCATCTATCGCGTATATGTCTAATTGAATTTCTTTGCCTTGTAAACTTGCTACTATATGCTGTGTATTACTTTGCGTTACTTTCAAATCTTTATTATTCAATATTATACGCAATATTTCCTCCACACATTCTGTTTCCTCGAAGTATTTTCTCATAAATGTATCATCTAATAAACAGAATTTTTTCAAATATTCTAAAAATTCTGCTCTATTTTCTTCTGAAATATTTCTACTCATATTCATCCACTTCTTTCATCTTTATATATCAATTATAACAGAAATTTTTACTCTAAGCAATTATTTTAAATCCTTTCCATATAACTCAACATAAATTTCCCTAATTCTGTTTTCTATATTGTAAAGGCAAAACTCCTGTTGTATCTTTAAAATTTTAGAAAAATAATTACCTGATTTTAAGGAGGATATAATATAGTTAAATTACATTTTATCATTTGACACCTCATATAAAAAATATTATAATAAATCCCAAAAGTTAGTTTATTCTAACTATATAACCCACTTTATTTAATCAAAAAGGAGCATACTTATGAAAAATTATTTACTCACTAAAAATATAGAAATAAAAGAATGTTCAGATGGCGGAACTATTTTTCATATGCAGGATAAATCAAATGACATTAAACTTATTCGCTATAACGTTTTTTCAGGAATTGACCTTATCTACAACAATATTCATCTATTAAATTTTTCTTCTCAAGTTAATGAAAAGAAAAAAAATACTATTGAAATTAACCACTGTCGTGAAGGTCGCTTAGAATATCAAATTCAAGACAAATATTTTTATGTTGCTCCCGGAGATATTTCAATCCACCAGCTTGGAGAAAATTTCAGTAATGAAAATTTTCCTACTGGTCATTATCATGGAATTACCATTCAAATAGATATTGATAAGGCTCCTGAAAATTTTTCAGATATTTTAGAAGATATAAATGTATCTCCCTTGGAAATAACAGAAAAATTTCATCTTAAAGAAAATTTTTTCTTTATTCTCCGTCAATTTCCAAATATTGAACATATATTTTCAGAATTATATAATGTTCCTTCCTGTGCCCAAAAAGGATATTTTAAACTGAAAATTTTAGAAATATTTCTTTTTCTTAGTAGTATAGAGCCTGAAAAAAACAAATCTGAGCAACACTCATTTTCTGCTTCACAGGCAGAATGTGCTAAAAGTATCTGCAAGTATTTAAATGAACATCTTGAAAAAAACATTACTATGTCCTCATTATCCGATATATTCAATTTATCAGATTATCAGATACGAACCAGTTTTTACAATGTCTATGGTATGACTGTAAGTGCATACTTACGCCATCAGCGTATGCAAAAAGCCGCCCAGCTTCTGCGAAACACCAATATTTCAATTCTAGAAATTGCTAACCAGCTAGGTTATAACAATGGTAGCAAATTTGCAGAAAGTTTTCGTATTATGATGGGTGTTACACCAAGACAGTACCGCAATGAAAAATATAGAAATATTTAATTTTAATAACATAATTAAATATTTTGAACATCTACTCCCACTCAAAATATATTTTTATTGAGAAAAATTTTTAAATTTGGAGCATTATTCGTTTTTTAGGAGTGGATATATTAATATTATTTTGATATTATTAGCACTGGCACTTTAAAAGTGCATTTATTTATAAGCATTGGTTAGTTTATGCTAACTGTCAAAAAAATAAGATGAATGGAGCAAAAAAAATGAAAAAAATAGCCATTTATGGAAAAGGTGGTATAGGAAAATCTACAACAACTTCCAACCTTTCAGCTGCTTTGGCACACAAAGGATATAAAGTAATGCAGATAGGCTGTGACCCAAAAGCCGATTCAACCAAAAATTTAATGAAAGGAAAACGTATCCCTACTGTTTTAGAGCAAATAAAAGCCAAAGGTGAAGAACTTACTCTTAAAGATATCGTTTTTGAAGGCTATGCAGGTGTTTTATGTGTAGAATCAGGTGGTCCTACTCCTGGTGTGGGTTGTGCTGGAAGAGGTATTATTTCAGCTTTTGAAAAACTAGAAGAACTTCAGGCATTTGAAACCTATAAACCCGACATCGTTATATATGATGTTCTAGGCGATGTTGTATGCGGTGGATTTGCAATGCCTATCAGAGGCGGTTATGCCAAAGATGTTTATGTAGTATCTTCAGGTGAAATGATGTCACTATATGCTGCCAACAATATTTCTTCAGCCATTAAAAACTTTGGAAAACGTGGTTATGCTCAATTAAAAGGTTTAATTCTCAATGCCAAAAATATTGAAAATGAAATTGAAATTGTAAATGAAGCTTTAAAAGAAATCGGTACAGAATTGATACAGTATATTCCACGTTCTTCAGAAATTCAAGAAGCTGAAAATCAAGGTGGAACAGTATTTGAATGTCTTTCAAAATCTTCAATGCAGGACATTTACAGCGAACTTGCAGAGAAAATTATTGAACAATAAAAAATATTTTTAAAGGAGAAAAATTATGAAAAAATTATTATCACTTATTTTAACAGCAATATTAGCTGCAACACTTATGGTTGGCTGTAATTCTAATACTTCAGCCGATAATTCCCAATCAACTAATAAAACTCAGGATACAAAATTTACTTTAGAATATCCTGCTGATATGCAGGCTCTAGGATTTACTGAACCTGTTGTACTTGATAAAAAACCTGAAAGAGTTGTAAGTCTTTCTACTGCTCCAGTTCTTGCATTATATGAATTAGGTGCAAATCTTGTAGGTGTTCCAAGCAGTCGTGTTGTAAAATGGCCTGAAGATTTAGCCTCAAATGCCGCAACAGTGTCTTTTTCTGTAATGAGTACAGATGATTTTGATTATGAGTCAGTAGTTGCACTTGAACCTGACTTGGTTCTTCTTGCTATGAATGGTGCTGAAACAGCTGGTGCAAAACTTGAATCTCTCGGAATTAATGTTTATTATCTTTATGCTGGTCACACTGTTTCATATGACTCTATAAAAATGCAAACTGAAGCTTTAATAAATGCTTTCGGAACAGATGAAAAATCAAAAACTGCTGGAGAAGCTATTATGAAAAGATTTACTGACCTTGAAGCCAAACTTGAAAAAACCAAAACTGCTTTTGCAAATAAAAGCATCATGGCTCTTCAGTCTGGAAGTTCTTCCATGCACTATATTCAGACTGACCATGGAACTCTTGGTTCTATGCTTGATATGATTGGTTTTAAAAATGTATATACAAACGAAACATCTTCTATGGTTTTACTTGACTATGAACAAGCTTTAGACTATAACCCAGACTATGTTGTTTGTGTAGGCGGTACAGATGCCGAAACTCACAAAGGTGTTATGACAGAAGCATTTAATTCAAACCCTAAGTATTGGAATTCCATTGAAGCTGTAAAAAATGGTAAAGTTATATACTTAGATGTTACATACTGTTCTACTGCTGGTATTAATATTATTGACAATATTACAAATCTGATAGATATTATGTCAGCTAATACCGGTATTGAAATAAAATAAATTTTCAGAAAGTGATTAAACTATGAAAAACAATAAAAATAAAAACAGAACAGGTAATAGTCTGCTAAAAACAAGCATTGTCTGGTCAATTCTCATATCAGGAATTATTATAATGTTTTTTTTAGCAATAATTTTAGGAAGTTCCCGTATTTCTTTAACGCAAGTGTTTCAGGTATTTATGGGAAATGCAGAAAATAAAGTAAAAGTTATAGTTACCCAGCTTCGTATGCCACGAGCAATCCTCGCAATCATGGTAGGTGCGTGTCTTTCTGCCGCAGGTGCATTACTTCAGTCAGTTATGAAAAACCCTCTTGCTGACCCGGGTACAATAGGCGTAAGTGCCGGTGCAGGTACTGCTGCTGTTACAGTCCTCCTTTTATTTCCTAATCTTACATATTCAGTACCGCTGTTTGCATTCGGCGGTGCTGCATTAGCCTGCATTTTAATTTATATGCTCGCTTGGAAAGATGGTGTTGACCCTGTAAGAATTATACTTTCAGGTGTTGCAATAAATTCTGTCCTTGGTGGCTATAATTCTTTCTTACAACTTCAAAACAGCGACAATCTTTCAGGCGTCCTTGCCTTTATGAACGGAAGTCTTTCAGGCGGAACATGGCAGGAAGTTAAGATTATGGGAATTTATGCTTTTATTGGTTTAATACTTGCATTTATGTGTATAAAAAATGCCAATGCTTTACAACTTGGAGATGAAATGGCAAAAAATCTCGGTGTTCGTGTAAATTTAAGCCGAATTATATTATCCGCAGTTTCTGCTTTCCTTGCTGCTGCAACAGTATCACAAATAGGTATGATTGGCTTTGTAGGACTTGTTGCTCCTCATATTGCAAGAATGCTTTTAGGTTCAGATTATAAAGTTATGCTTCCTACAAGTATTTTAACTGGTGGTTTTATGGTACTTCTTGCAGATACCATTGGTAGAAGTATTTGGCCCGGAACAGAAATACCTGTTGGTGTAATGATGAGTGTATTTGGCGGTCCGTTTTTCTTATATATGCTTAGAAAGAGAGGTAATTTCAATGGAGCTTAAAGCGGTTTCTTTACAAATAGGATATGGTGAAAAAATTATTGTTGAGGATATGAATATTCATATCAATCATAACAAAATTACTACAATTATTGGTCCTAATGGTTCAGGAAAATCTACTGTTCTTAAAGCAATTACACGACTTATTAAATATCAGAACGGTTCAGTTTTTCTTAATGGAACTGATATACAAAATATGAAACCTAAGGAACTTGCTCAAAAAATAGGCGTTCTCCCTCAAATCCACTCTGCTCCCTCAGATTTTCGTGTTAAAGAGCTTGTAAGCTATGGACGAATGCCATATCAAAAAATGTTTGCAGGGAAAAATAAAGAAGATGAAGAAATAATTAATTGGGCAATGGAAGTTACTGGGACTTTGCAATTTAAAGATAAATCAATATATGAAATTTCAGGTGGCGAAAGTCAGCGAGTGTGGATTGCAACAGTTCTAGCGCAAAAACCAGCTATACTTTTTCTTGATGAGCCTACAACTTATCTGGATATTTCTCACCAGCTTGAAACAATGAGATTGGTAAAAAAACTCAATCGTGAAACTGGTATAGGTATTGTAATGGTTCTTCATGATTTGTCACAAGCACTTGAGATAAGCGACCATATTATTGTCATAAAAAATGGTAAAAAATATAGTGAAGGTTCACCTGAAGAAGTTATAACAAAAAAGATGATGAAAGATGTATATCAAGTTGATTGTGAAATTTTAAACATTCCGGGCAGAAGTAAGCCTTTAATTGCTTATAATCAACTATTATAACTAAAGTTAAATTTATATTAAGGAGTTTTTTTATGGGTTTAGATGCAAATTTAATGTTAAAAAATATGAAAACCCTAAGTCAGGTCAGTAATATGAAACAGGTTAAACCTTTGTCTTATGCCTTGTTTCCGGGATATCACTGTCCTCTTATGGGTGCAATGCTTACAATTAAAGAAATCAACAATTCCGTTATGGTGGTAATAGGTCCTGATGAATGTGCATTTTACACAAAACTTGCCACTTCAGGCGGTACGATGAAAGCTGAAGGGTGTGAAATTGTTTCCGTAGTTTTAAATCAGCATGATGTTACATTCGGTTGTCAAGAAAAAATGGATGAAGCTTTTGTTGAATTAATGGAAGAATTTTCACCAAAAGCTGTTTACCTTGTAACTACCTGTGTAGTAGAAGTAATTGGTGACGATATAGAATCTATGGCAAAAAATTATTCTAATAAATATAATCTTCCAGTAGTAGTAGTTCATGCAGAAAATTTTAAAACTGATGACCATCTTCCGGGAATTGAACACACAATGGATGCAAGTCTTGAGCTTATGGAAACACAGACTGTCTGTAACAGTGTAAATATCTTAGGGCTTCGCTTAGGTGACTTTACACAAACAGAAGTTTATAAATATCTCAAAGAAAACAATATAGAAATATCAATGATGCTTCCTGGAAAATCTTCCATCGAACAAATAAAAAAAGCACCTCAAGCCAAATGTAATATTGTCGTACACCCTGTTGGACTTCCTCTTGCTAAAGAAATGTTCAAAAAATTTGGTACTCCATATATAATATTTGAACGTTATTCCGACCCTGACAGAATTTACTCGTGTTATAAAGAGCTTTTTACAATACTTGAAAAAGAAATTCCTGTTTCTCTTGAAACTCTTTATAATGCTATGACTCAAAAAATTAATCAAGCTAAAGAAAAACTTTCAGGAAAAACATATATAAGTGGAAATACCGCCTTATGTAATTATGAATTTCACAATTTCCTTGCATCAAGATTAAATATGAAGCCTTTACTTCTTCAAATTTCAGACCTTGATGAAGATAGTAATAAATTCCGTACTGAACTTTTAACTTATTGTGACCCTTATATAACACGTTCAGCAAATATGACTGCCATAAGCTATCTTTATTCTGTCCTATCTCCCGACTTTAATATAGGTGCAGGAAATTTGTCTGAACTTATAAAAAATAATATTTCACCCGTAAGAATGGTCAATGCTTACAGCACATTAGGTTTTGAAGTATGCGATATGGTTATTTCCGCATTTATGCAGGCAGTAAATACTTCAAAAATGCCTATAATGAAAGGAGGAAGAATGTAATGAGTCTGTGCAGATTTTATCCCTCACCATCTGACAGAATGGCAATTATATGGTCATTAATGCCTATCGAAGATGCAGTTGTTTTAGAATATGGTCCTGCTGGTACTACACATTTTGGTGGCGGTCTATACAGTTCTTTTGGTATAGATTTAAACAAATCTCTTTTTACAACACATATAAGTGAAGATGATATAATAATGGGCGATGTATCCCGTCTTGAACAGGCAATACTAGAAATAGATGCTGCTTATAGCCCTAAAATTATTTTTGTAGTTGCTTCTGCTGTTATTGCAGTAATAGGTACAGATATAGATGGTGTATGCCAATATATGCAGGAAAAAGTAAATGCACGCCTTATTTCCTTTGAAGAAGGAGGATTTAGAGGAGATTATACCTATGGTTTAAAATCCGTATACCGTATGCTTGCAAATGAAGTAATAAAAAATACCTCTAAATGTCCTAAAACCTATTCAATTTTAGGTGCTTCAGCAGGTGCATATCGTACTCGTAGCGATATATGGGAAATTAAAGAACTCATGACAGAAGCTTTTGGCTGGAAATGTAACTATTCCATGGGCTTAGAATGTACATCTGATGAAATGGAAAATGCTGGCAGTTCATGTCTAAATCTTGTTATAAGAAACGAAGCTTTGGAAGCTGCTGAAATACTCAATCAAAAATGCAATACTCCTTATTATTATGGCACTCCTTATGGATATGCAGGTACTTTAGAATGGCTTGAAAAAATAAGCGAAATAATAGGTGAAACAATAAATCCTAAGCTTATAGAACGTCTTAAAAAGAAACAGCTCAGACTTACTCCTATGGGAGGTCCTATGGCTATGATGTATAAAATTTCTCCTAAAGCAAGTATTCAAGGAGATTATGATATGCTTATAGGTTTCAGACAAGCACTTTCAGAAATGAATATTAACACTGTAAATATGGTTTGCAGCCACAGTATTAAAAATATTAAAAATTGCGATAGTTCAATTAAATTCTATTCAAAAGAAAAAGAACGTATTGAATTATTCAAATCCTTAGAAAGACAATGGTGCCTTGGAAGTGATGAAATGAAAAGATATTGTACTGAGCAAAATTATTTTACTTTAGTAAGTGCTCCTTTTATATCTGTAAATCAGGTCGCCTCACATATGCCATTTATGGGAGAAAAAGGAATGGATTATCTTGTTGAATTGAAAAGTGAATTTTTCTTAAAATTTGATATTTAATTTTATACATATTTAAACATTACAAAAGGCGGTCTTATAGCCGCCTTTATTTATTAAATTATTTGAGTAAGTATAGTAGATATTATAGAAAAATTTCTTTCATCATTTCTAGAAATTTTAATCTTATCCTTACTAATGGCAATAATTGCTCCTCCCCTGCCATCTTTCAACTCTAAATATTCATACAAAACACTATATGTTCCATTTACAGCCTCAAAAAATCTCGCCTCATATTTTCTCTTCCTTAGAACTAAATCTCTTATAATCTGATATTCAGGTCTTTTATTGGTTTCATTATGTTTTATATATTGTGTTAAAATTTCCTCTTGTCCTATAACATATCTTGGTTTTTCAAATTCATCTATAAATATTCCCAACACTTCTAATCCGTAACTATCTTTCAAACTTTCCAAAATCTCATTTAAAGCATTTGAACCCTCATTAAAAACCTTTTTAATTATAAATTTTATATTCTCACATTTTACTTCATCTGTCTTTTTAATATTAGTAATAGCATTAGACTCATCTGATAAAAATTCTTCTAAAGTTCCATGACGTTTAGGTAAATATATTACATAACAATTTCTTCCCTTTTCTTTTGCCATATAAAGTGCTTTATCTGCAACTTGAAACAATTCATCATAATTACTAACATCATCTGGAAAAGCTGCTGCTCCCATAGAAACACTCACTTTGAAATCAGGCTTGTCAAAATAAATTGCCTCTATACATTCTCTCACTTTTTTCAAAATAGGCTTTATAGCTGTTTCTCCTGCTACATTATCTAATATAATAATAAATTCATCTCCACCTATTCTTCCAACTCTTCCTTTTTCTCCCACAACTGTTTTAATGACAGATGCCACCATAGTTAAAACAACATCACCAAACATATGACCATATGTATCATTTACCTGCTTAAAATAGTCTATATCAATAACTATAAGACTCATCGTTTCATTATCTTTTATCTTTTTCTTGGCATAATTTAAAATACTTTGGCGACAATATACCTGAGTAAGAAAATCTAAGCTTTCATTATACTCCGTTTCCTGCTTATTACCTACCGAAACATTATAAAACATAGGTGCATTTGAAAAAGTGCCTACTACAACCTTTCTACCATTTTCTAAACTCACATAATCACCATTAATAACTACATATTCCATCATCTTATTTTCAGAAAATACATTCATTCTTATTTTGTAAAGAAAATCTGAACAGCCTTGCTCTATATCTAAACATAATTTTTCAAAAAATGGAATATCCTCTTCAAAAATTTTTTTATGTTTTATATTGGATTTTTTCCATTTTTCTAATGAACTTTCTTCCAAAACAACTTTCTTAGCATCTTCAAATATATAAGTCTGAAAAATTTCTGTATCCGTATCATATTCAAAAAATAAATTTTTCACTAAACTTAAAACTTTTTTTGCCTTTAATAATTCATCTGCCCCCAAACCTTTATCCTCCATAAGCACACCACTTCCTCAATTATAATTAATTTCATTTTACTACAAAACATAAAAAAAGGCAATGTCAATTAATATTTAAGCTAGGAAAAACGCATGAACAGTTATTCTTTACTCTCAATTGTTGATTTTACTTTTTTAAATAGTTTTTATATTTCCCCAATTATCTGCATATATAAAAAACACAGCCCATTATAAGCTGTGTCTTTATTTTAAACTAATTTATTAATCAT
>CAZQDT010000036.1:0-14476 GCA_964592005.1 uncultured Eubacteriales bacterium | reverse complement strand
TATTTCAATCTTTTTTTCTTAACTGTTTTTTCATAAATCACTTGACACTACCAAATATAATATTAAATTAAGTATAAAAAAATATCTATTATTTGTCAACTTCCATCATTTTATCAACTAAGGAAAAAATTTGAAGTCAAAGGGATTTCGCTTGCTTATTAAATTAATAAATTCTTTTAAAATTTAATCATATATGATATAACAATATAAAAGGTAACAGAAAACCCTGCTATTTAATATTTTTACTATTCGTAATAAAATCAAATAATTTGATAATTTTTTATAAAACTTTAATAATAAAAACAAAATATTTTTTTAAATAGTCAATAATAATTTTAAAACCAAAATATTTTTAAAATACAACAAAATTCTTCAATATTTATAAAATGAAAATTGTTTAAAATTTTTATAAAAAAAGACTTATAAAACTCAGGAGGTATTTTATGGAAGATATTATAATTATAGGAAATGGACCAGCAGGATTATCAGCTGCTCTATATACTTGCAGAGCAAAACTCAAAACAGTGGTAATTGGTAAAGATAATGGTTCTTTAGAAAAAGCTGAACTTATAGAAAATTATTTTGGTTTAGAAAAACCTATTTCCGGCTTACAATTAGTGCAAAACGGTAAAAATCAAGTTAAAAATCTTGGTGGAATTATTTTAGAAGAAGAAGTAATAGGTGTTTCTTGGAATAAATATTTTGAAATCGAAACTACTGAAAAAAAATTACAGGCAAAAGCTGTTTTAATTGCAACTGGTTCAAGCAGAAAAAAAGCCAATATCGAAAATTTAGAACAATTTGAAGGTAAAGGAATAAGTTATTGTGCAATATGTGACGCATTTTTTTATCGAAATAAAGATGTCGCTATACTAGGAAATGGTGCATATGCTTTAAAAGAAATTCAAGAACTTATACCAATAGTAAAATCTGTTACCTTACTCACAAATGGTCTTGAACCTACAATTGAATTTCCTACTGAAATAAATATAATTAAAACACCTATTAAAAAACTTTCAGGTGAAAATACTTTAGAAAAAATTATATTTAACGATGATAGCAATATTTCAGTAAATGGTTTATTTATGGCACTTGGAAATGCGTCCGCAAGTGATTTGGCAAAAAAACTTGGTGCTATTCTTACAAATCAAGGTCTTATAAAAGTAAATGAATATATGGAAACTAATATCAAAGGTCTATTTGCTGCGGGTGATTGCATAGGCGGACTTTTACAAATTTCAAAAGCAGTAGGAGATGGTGCTAAAGCTTCTCAAAAAATTATATCTTATATAAGAAATTTTAAGTAGTTTAGTCCACAGATTATTTGCTACTTACGTAAAAAAACGGTTGTATATCTAAATTACTATACAACCGTTTTATGTTTCACGTGAAACATTTATATTTTATTCGTATCTTAAAGCTTCTATTGGGTCAAGTTTAGCTGCCTTATTGGCAGGTGCAACACCAAATATTATACCTATAAGACTTGAAACGCCTACTGCAATAGCAATTGCAGATGGTGATGCTACTGCTTTGATTTCCATTCCCATACTTTCAGCAGGTATAAGACTTGCAATTCCATTACCCGCTAGTAATCCAAATATTATTCCAAGCACACCACCTATACTTGTAAGAATTATCGCTTCCACTATGAACTGTGTACGTATATCGGAATTTTTAGCACCTAATGATTTTCTTATACCTATTTCTCTTGTTCTTTCAGTAACTGTCACCATCATGATATTCATAACACCTATACCACCTACAAGAAGTGAAATAGCTGCAACCAATCCTATAAATATTGTTACCATATTTAATACATTATTTATCATATCTATCTCACCCGTAGGGTCATATAAATAATACATATCTTTTCCTACATTGCTATGATTTTTTTCTATTGCTGTTATAACATCACTTGAAATACTGGCAAGATTATTTTTATCTGCCACTTTAATAAATATATAATCAACATATTTTTCACCATACATTGCCATAGAAGTAGTTATTGGCAAAAATATCTGTTCTGCATAATTGTCACCATATAAAGCCTCCATTTCCGCATTAGAATTTTCCAATATTCCAATTACAGTATATTTTTTATTTCCAAAATAACCTTTCATAGTGATTTTTTCGCCAACAGCATTTACTTTTCCAAATACTTTCTTAGCAGTAGTATCATATATAACAGCCACATTGCTTTTGGCAGTAATATCATTGTCTGAAATAAATCGTCCATGCAGAATTTTAAAATCGTCCATATAATAGTAATCAGGATTTACTCCATAAGAACTAGCTCTTTTTGTTTCCGTAGCATCCAAAAGCTTAATAGTTTCATTTCCCCAACCACTATAAACAGCAGAAGAATACTTTATCCCATTAACTTTTTTTATCACTTCTACATCAGAAAGATTTAAAAAGTCTTTATTAGTTGCTGGATTTTCCGAACTTCCACTCATATAAATCTGTGCCATACCGGATATTTTATCAAATTCACTATTCATTGCTTCTTTAAAACCTGTACCCAAAGAAGTAATTGTTATTACCGAAGAAATTCCTATTATAATACCAAGCGTAGTAAGTAATGTACGCATTTTATTTGAAGCAATATTCTGTACTGCCGATTTAATTGTTTCAACAAAATTCATTTAATTCACCCCCTGAAAGATAACTCTGTCTTTTACAGGTTCATCAGAAATAATCTGCCCATCTTTAAATGTAACAATTCGTTTTGTATATTGTGCAACATCAGGTTCGTGTGTTACCATTATAATAGTAGCCCCTTCATCATTTAACTGTTGAAATATTCCCATAATTTCATTAGTTGAACGACTGTCAAGATTTCCTGTCGGCTCATCAGCAAGTATTATTGAAGGGTCATTTACTAAAGCTCTTGCTATGGCAACCCTTTGCCTTTGACCACCTGAAAGCTCATTAGGTCTATGGTTAATTCTTTCCGCTAAATCTACTTTTTGAAGTGCCGCAATTGCTCTTTTTCTTCTCTCTCCTGCCCCTATCCCAGCATAAACCATTGGAAGTTCTACATTCTGCAAAGAAGTAAGTTTTGGTAAAAGATTAAATGACTGAAATACAAAACCTATTTTAGTGTTTCTTACTTCTGCTAGTTCAGCATCTTTCATTTTTGCAACATCTACATTGTCAAGAAAGTAAGCACCAGAGGTAGGTTTATCTAAACAGCCAAGTACATTCATCATAGTAGACTTTCCCGAACCAGACTTACCCATTATAGAAACAAATTCATTTGTATGTACTTCGAGGTTTACATTATTTACAGCTAAAACTTCTTCTTCACCCAACTGATATTTTTTACATAGATTTTCAAGTCTAAGCATTGCAGACGACTCAGTTTCAGATACTGTTTCTTTTTTCCCGAAAAAATTAAAGAGAGCCATTTGTAACGCCCCTTTCAGCTAAGGACATTCCTTCTGTCATATCTTCTTCAGGATATGACACTATTGTAACACCATCAGACAAACCAGAAATAACTTCCGCATACATATCACCTATAACACCGATTTCTATATAGGCTTTTTCAAGAACAGTTTCTGAATTTACAACAAATACAAATTTTTTACCATCAACGTCTTTCTGTATTGCACCATTTGGAACAAGAATTGCATCTTCAGCACTTGAAGTAATTATTTCAAAATCTACGGTATAACCCGGTTTTAAAAGTCCGTCAACATTTTCAATAGATGCTTCAATAGCAACACCTGTATTGTTTCCAGAAGTTCTTGCAACAGGGTCTATAAATGTAATTTTTCCATTATAAACTTTGTCAGGAAGTCCATCTGAAGTAATAGTAACCGACTGACCTATCTTGATATTTCCCGCATCAAATTCAGATACAACAGCCGAAACAATTAATTTATTTATATCTGTTACTTTTAAAAGTGCTGTGGACTCTCTTGCAACATCACCATCTTCTACACTTTTTTCTATTATTACACCATCTATCGGACTTACTGATACGTCTTTAAGGTCATCAATCTGTGACTGTAAATCCTCTATTCTTATTTTAGCAGACTCTATACTTAATTCCTGTTGTTTATAACGTATCTCATCTGATTTACTCATTATCGGATTTTTACCTTCTTCTAAGCTTCTTTCAGCTTTGGAAAGAGTAACTTTTGCACTTTCTATGGAGGCATCATATGCACTTTCTTTTAATTCCAAAGATTTCAAATTGTCGACAGCATTATTATAAGCTTTTTCATAATTTTCATAATCCTGTTTACTTATAATTTGAGAACTATATAAAATTTTTGCATTTTCAAAGTTTTTCAAAGCTTCATCAATATTTTTTTGAGCTTCTTTAAGGTTTAATTTATAAGCTTCTTTATCTGTTTGAGCCTGTTCAAGATTTCTTTTGGCAGAATTTACTGAATTTTGTAAATCTATAAGTTCACTTTCAGATGCCGGAAGATTGAAACTTTCCAAACTTAATTCCGCAGTCTGAAGATTTATCTGAGCATCTTTCAAACTTCTTTCCAAACTTTTCTTAGAGGCATCAAAATCGTACTTTATAAGCACTTCATCTTTTTTTACAGTGTCACCTACATCTACCAACACAGTATCTATTTCTTGAGAAGTTGTAAGGCTTACAGTATATTCTTTTTCTGTCTGAACATTTCCTGTTGCTGACACTATTGAATTTATATCACCTTTAGATATATTTTCTACCTGAACTCTATTCATCTCTGCCATCATAGCCATGGCATTGGCTGAAGCTGCTTTGGCTTTGGAATATACAAATCCTCCTCCAGCTAATATACATAAAGCTATAACAATAGTTTTTACTATTTTTCCTTTTTTCTTTGCCATTTAAAAGTCCCCCTCTATATTTAACTTAATAAACTGCTAAATTTTTTACTATGTTTAAATACGTTTAATTACCTTTTTAGTCTGAAAAAAATTTTAGTTAAATTTTAATTTTTTTGATTAATATATTAAACAAAATGTCTTATTGATTAGAATTTAAAACATCTTAATATACAAAAATATCAATAATATCAAATTACATACTTTTACCATTATACAAAACATACAATTAAGTATACTTTTTTAATTTCATTTTCTACATCAATTAATATTGTTTTTATTCATTCAAAATATTAATTGTTTTTCCATAGTTTATGGTATAATATATTTACTGCGAGGTGATAATTATGAACTTAAGTGAAGGTACAATAGAAAATACCTATATTGTTGAAAAATTAAACTTACCAGTAAATCTTGAAAGACGACTTGAAGCTCTTGGAGTAATATCCGGAACACCTTTAAAAATATTAAATAGTAAAAAACAAGGTGCAGTTATTATATATGTAAGAGGGAGCAGATTTGCGGTAGGTTATAATATTGCTAAAAATATAAAAATAAGGAAGTGATATAATGGAAGATGAATTGACGATAGGCTTTGTTGGTAATCCAAACTGTGGAAAAACAACATTATTTAATGCGTATACCGGTGCAAATCTGAAAGTAGCAAACTGGCCGGGAGTTACCGTAGAAAAAAAAGAAGGTGCAATGAAATATCATAATCATAATTATAAACTTGTAGATTTACCGGGTACATATAGCCTAACTTCTTATACAATGGAAGAAATAGTTTCAAGAGATTATATTTTAAGTGACGATGTAGATGTAATAATTGATGTGGCAGACGCATCATCTCTCGAAAGAAATCTCTATCTTACTTTACAGCTTATAGAACTTGGAAAACCCGTAGTATTAGCACTTAATATGATGGATATAGTAGAACAGCGTGGAATGGAAATAGATACACACAGATTTCCTGAAATGCTTGGAATACCTGTAATCCCCGTTTCTGCCAGAAAAAAGAAAGGATTGGATATTTTAATTCATGCTGCGGCACATCATAAAGATTTTGCCGAAAAATCCATTTTAATACATAATCATAAAGATGATACAAATCACATACATAATCATCATGGTGAATATGTTATGGTATATAGTGATGATATCGAAGACAAAATAGATGCTATTATAACAGAACTTGAAAAAAATTATACTGATATAAAAAATTATCGTTGGACAGCAATAAAATTATTGGAACAGGACAAAGAAATATTAAAAAAATATCCTATAAAACTTCCTTTTGAAATAGATAAAAATTATGAAGTTGAAATTATAAATCAAAAATATAATTTTATTGAAGAAATAATGGATGAAGTTTTGGTAAATAAAAATCAAAAAACAGCTATTACAAATAAAGTAGATAAATTATTGACACATAATATCTTGGGTCTACCTATTTTCTTAATGATTATGGCTTTGGTATTTTTCTTTACCTTTACAGTCGGTGATTTCATAAAAGGATATTTTGAACTAGGGTTAGAATACTTTTCAGGTATTATATTGGAATTTCTACAAAATATTGGTACGAGCGAAATATTATGTTCACTTATTGTTGATGGAATAATTTCAGGTGTAGGTGGTATATTGACTTTTCTCCCTAACATAGTTATTTTATTCTTAGCACTTGCTTTTCTTGAAGATAGCGGATATATTTCAAGAGTTGCATATGTAATGGATAATATAATGTCAAAATTAGGATTATCCGGCAGAGCATTTATTCCAATGGTATTGGGATTTGGCTGTACTGTACCTGCCATAATGGCATCAAGAGCTTTAGAAAGTCAAAAAGACCGACATAAAATTATACTTATAACACCATTTATGTCATGTAGTGCAAGACTTCCAATATATTTACTTTTTTCAGAAATATTCTTTGGAAAAAATGCTATGATTGCAGCATATTCGATGTATGTATTAGGTATTTTAATGGCAATAATTACAGCATTTATTATAAATCGTATAGACAAAAGCACTGATGAAAATACATTGCTTATTGAACTTCCTGAATATAAAACTCCAAGTGGAAGAACAATTTTTATATATGTCTGGGAAAAAGTAAAAGACTATTTAACTAAGGCAGGTACTACAATATTTATTGCTTCTATTATAATGTGGGCAATTCTTAATTTTGGACCTTCAGGATATGTCACAGATATGAGTCAAAGTTTCGGAGCAAGTATTGGAAAATTTATAGTTCCATTGTTTAAACCACTAGGTCTGGGGTACTGGCAGATAATTGTTGCTCTTATCGCCGGTATTACAGCTAAAGAAGTCGTCGTTTCAAGTTGTTCGGTATTATTTGGAATAAATAATATTACTTCACCTACCGGAATGAATTCCTTTGCTGCATTACTTGGCTCTATGGGATTTACAGCCCTTAATGCTTACTCCCTTATGGTATTCTGTCTGCTATATGTACCTTGTATAGCAACACTTGCCACAATAAAAAGAGAAACCAAAAGCTGGAAATGGACTTTAGCGGCAGTTGCTTTCCAAATATGTACAGCTTGGATTACAAGTTTCATAATATATCAGGCAGGTTCAATAATATTGTGATAAAAAGTTAAATTCAGCAAATTGTCATACAAGTAAATAAGTATTATTTTTTAAATGATATAAAAATTCTAATTTTAAATGTAGGAATTACTATGAAAGAAAATAAAATATGTTTCATATTATGGCTAATTGCAGCTATTGCTGAATTTGTAAGTGCAATTATAAAATTTATGACTAACGAAACACCATCTTTAAATTTAATTTTAGGATTTTGTTTTTTAATTTTTGCAATTAACTATAAAAAAATTGGAGGTAAAATAAAATGATAGTAGCAGCAAACGGAACAGGCGATTTTAAAACAGTTCAAGAAGCAATAAATTCAATTCCACAAAATAATGACAAAGAAATAGTAATTGAAATTAAAAGCGGAGTTTATAAAGAAAAACTTATAATTGACAAACCTTTTGTCACTCTTAAAGGTGCGGGAAAAGATAAAACCATTCTGACTTACAATGATTATGCAAGCAAACTTAAAGCTGACGGAACTCAGATAGGAACAACAGGTTCTACAAGTACATTGGTAGATTTCGATGCCCACAATTTCAAAGCTTATGATATAACTTTTGAAAATTCAGCAGATGATGGAAGTGGAGTAGGACAAGCAGTTGCAATAAAAATAAATGCTGATAAATGTGCTTTCTATAACTGCGGTTTTACAGGTTATCAGGATACTTTATATGCGGGACCTGCCCCACAACAAGAGGGAGCTCCAGATATAGATGCAAGACAATATTACGAAAATTGCTACATAACAGGAAGTATAGATTTCATCTTTGGTTCAGCTACTGCAATATTTAATAAATGTGTTGTAGAAGCCAGAGGAAAATCCGGATATCTGACAGCCGCTTCTACTCATAAAAATATGAAATTTGGTTATGTTTTTATGGATTGTGATTTAATAAGTAATTTACCTGAAAATTCTGTATATCTAGGTAGACCTTGGCGTCAATACGCTTCTACGGTATTTATAAATTGCCATATGGGTGCTCATATAAGGAAAATAGGCTGGAATGATTGGAAAAAAGATGTAAATACCGTATACTATGCAGAATATGGCTGTACAGGACAAGGAGCAGATACCTCTGAACGTGTAGAATGGTCAAAACAGCTTACAGATGAAGAAGTAAAAAAATTTACATTTGAAAATATATTTGAAGGCTGGGAGCCTAGAGAGGGGAAATAAAAATGATAGTAGCCGCAAATGGAACTGGTGATTTTAAGACTATACAAGAAGCTGTAAATTCAATTCCAATGGATAATGATAAAGAAATAGTGATTGAAATTAAAAGCGGAACATACAAAGAAAAGCTTATAATTGACAGACCTTTCGTAACACTTAAAGGCAATGGCAAAGATACAACTCTTATTACATATGATGACTGTGCTAAAAAACTTTTACCTGATGGAACAGAATATGGTACTTTCCGTTCACATAGTGTTATGATTGATGAAAAAGCACATAATTTCAAAGCTTATGACATTACTTTTGAAAATTCCGCAGGCAGAGGCGAAAATATAGGTCAAGCAGTAGCGGTAAGAGTAGATGCTGATAAAAGTGCATTTTACAACTGCGGTTTCTTAGCACATCAAGATACTTTATATACAGGCCCATTACCACAGACTGAAGATATGCCTGATAAATTCGTAAGACAATATTATGAAAACTGTTATATAAAAGGTGATGTAGATTTTATATTTGGTTCAGCCACAGCAATATTTAATAAATGCGTTATTGAATCAGGTGATAGAAATAAATCTACAAATGGCTATATAACAGCAGCTTCTACATACAAAAATACTAAATTCGGTTATGTATTTATGGATTGCGATTTAATAAGCACAGCCGCACCAAATACTGTATTTTTAGGCAGACCTTGGCGTCAATATTCTTCTACAACATTCATACACTGCAATATGGGAGCTCATATAAAATTAGAGGGTTGGAATGATTGGAGAAAACCTGACAAAGTAGATACTGTACGTTATGCTGAATATAACTGTACAGGTGCTGGAGCAGATATTTCAAATAGAGTTGACTGGTGTAAACAGCTTACAGATGAACAGGCAAAAGAGTTTACAATAGAAAATATATTGCAGGATTGGAAACCAAAAATTTAATAAATTTTAGTGGTATTGCATTTTCAGTGTAATACCACTTTTAATTTTAAAAATTATACTAATTTTTATGTAAATATATTTAATTTTATTTAAATCTTAAATTACGAATTATTTATCAAAAATCCGTATATCCTTATATTGATATAAATATATAATTCAATATCAAAGGAAATGAAAAATTTGCTCAAATCGCAAATGTTTTCATAATTGAAAGTGTTACTCATATTTTTGTTAAATTATGTGTGTTTTTATACAAAAATTCATTTTAATCATTGACAAATATTTAACTATCTGATATAGTAGATTACAGAAAGTTAATATTTTAACAAACTTTTTTTGCACATAAATACCATTTAGGAATATAATTTAATTTAAAATTTTTTATTATGGAGGGATTTTTGTATGGCTGAACAAAAACAAGTTTCAAATGCTGTACCAGAAAACAATAATGTAATTACAATGATAGATAAACTTGTAGAAAAAGCTAAAGTTGCTCTTGACGAATATATGAAAATGGACCAAGAGCAAATAGATAAAATAGTCAAATCAATGGCATTAGCAGGACTTGAAGCACAAATGATATTAGCAAAAGCTGCTATTGAAGAAACTGGCAGAGGAATTTATGAAGATAAAATAACTAAAAATATATTTGCCACAGAATATATTTATCATAGTATAAAATATGAAAAAACTGTTGGCATTACTGAAGATAATGATGAAGAAGATTATATGGAAATTACTGAACCCGTAGGCATCGTGGCTGGTGTTACCCCTGTAACCAATCCTACATCTACTACAATGTTTAAATCAATAATCTGCACAAAATCAAGAAATCCTATTATATTTGGTTTTCATCCCTCAGCCCAAAAATGTTCTGCAATGGCAGCCAAAATAGTAAGAGATGCTGCTATTAAAGCCGGAGCACCTGAAAACTGTATACAATGGATTGAAACACCCTCAATAGAGGCAACTAATGCACTTATGAATCATGAAGGTGTAGCATTGGTACTTGCAACTGGTGGTTCAGGTATGGTAAAAGCTGCCTATTCCACTGGAAAACCTGCTCTTGGTGTAGGTCCGGGAAATGTTCCTTGTTTCATAGAAAAAACAGCTAATATCAAACAGGCAGCAAATGATTTAATTTTATCAAAAGCTTTTGACAATGGTATGATTTGTGCTTCTGAACAAGCCGCAATTATTGAAGCTCCTATATATAAAGAAGTTACAGATTTTATGAAAACTCAGGGATGTTACTTTGCAACACCTGAAGAAATCAAAAAAATTGAACCTGTGGTAATGAACCTTGAAAAAGGTGCCGTAAATCCTAATATAGTAGGTATGTCACCATATAAAATAGCCAAACTTGCAGGCATTGATATTCCAGAAACTACAAAAGTTCTTTGCTGTGAAATAGAAGGTGTTGGCCACGAGTATCCTCTTTCAAAAGAAAAACTTTCACCTGTACTTGCAGTTATTAAAGCTAAAAATGTAGAAGAAGGTATTGCTCTTTCTGAAAAAATGGTAGAAATTGGAGGATTGGGACATTCTTCCGTAATTCATTCTCAGGATAATGCAGTTATAGAAGCATTTTCTAATAGATTAAAAACAGGACGTATAATAGTAAATTCTCCATCTACACATGGTGCAATAGGTGATATTTACAATACAAATATGCCTTCCTTGACTTTAGGCTGTGGTTCATATGGGCATAACTCCACTACTTCAAATGTAACAGCTGTAAACTTGGTAAACAAAAAAAGAGTAGCAAAAAGGAGATTAAATATGCAGTGGTTTAAAATTCCTAACAAAATATATTTTGAGCCAAATTCAATACAATATCTTGAAAAAATAACTAATATATCACGTGCTTTTATCGTAACTGATCAATCTATGGTTAAATTCGGATATTTTGACAAGGTAATCTATCAGTTGAGAAAACGTCCTGATATTGTACATTATGAAATTTTCTCTGAAGTAGAGCCTGACCCATCTTTAGAAACTTTAAGAAAAGGTACAGAAGTAATGAATCGTTTCCAACCAGATGTCATTATTGCTTTAGGTGGTGGCTCTGCAATGGACGCCGCAAAAGGTATGTGGCTTTTCTATGAAAATCCTGATGTAGATTTTACAGCATTAGCTCAAAAATTTATGGATATACGTAAACGTGTCTATAAAATTCCTGATTTAGGAGCAAAAGCAAAATTAGTATGTGTTCCTACTACTTCAGGTACAGGTTCAGAAGTAACATCATTTGCTGTTATCACTGATAAACAAAAAAATATTAAATATCCTTTAGCAGATTACTCATTGACACCTGATGTAGCAATTATTGACCCTGAATTTGTTATGTCATTACCTCCTTCAGCCACAGCAGATACTGGTTTAGATGTATTGACACACGCAATAGAAGCATATGTTTCAATACTTGCATCTGATTATACTGATGCTTTAGCGTTAAGTGCAATACAGATGGTATTTAAATATCTTCCAATAGCTTATAGAGAAGGTAAAAATAATCTTGAAGCTCGTGAAAAAATGCACAATGCTTCTTGTATGGCAGGTATGGCATTTACTAATGCTTTCTTGGGAATAAATCATTCATTGGCACATAAACTCGGTGGAGAGTTCCATATTCCTCATGGACGTGCAAATGCAGTACTTCTTCCTCATGTAATAGAATATAATGGTGTTTCTACACCTACAAAATTTGCTATCTGGCCAAAATATGACCACTATATAGCACACGAAAAATTCCAGAACATTGCAAGATTTTTAGGCTTACCTTGTTCTACTACTGACGAAGCTGTTAAAGCTTTAGCTAATGCAGTAAGAAATCTTATGAAAGAAGTAAATTGTCCTGCAACTATTCAGGAATGCGGAGTAAATGAACAAGAATTTTTATCAAAAGTAGATTACCTCGCAGAAAAAGCATTTGAAGACCAGTGTACAACAGCTAACCCACGTTTACCATTAGTATCAGAGCTTAAAGAATTATATCTTAAAGCATACTATGGTGAGTAAAATATAAAATTTTTAAATCTATAATTTTAATAAAAGCCATCAAATGTTTCACGTGAAACATTTGATGGCTTTAAAAATTAACAATATTTTTTGGTTTTATAAATAGTAGTTCCAACTTCCAACAATGAAATCATACAAATAAAAAACAATATAATATTATTGAAAAATTCACTTCCCCAGTAATAGAGAATATCCATTTGCGAAAAATTAGAAATATCATATATAACTTTAAGCTGTGAAGTAAAATTGGGATTCCACAATGGAAAAAATTTTAATAATATAGCAAAACCAATAATTTGGATTACATTACATATTATATTACTGCACATAACGGTTGTGGAATATTGTCCAATAACAAGACGGATAATTTCATCAATAAGTCCCACTAAAAGACAACAAACAAACAATGGAGCAATTTGATTCCATTTATCTAAATTAAATATACAAGCAATACTTTTTACAGAAGAACCATCATAATGAAAGATACCAAATAATTCTGGTGTAAAAAGTAAAAGTGCTATAAAGGTTACTATAAATATAATAGCGACAATACTGTCACTGTGATTGATGACAGCATTTTTTTTAGGTAAAGGAGGTAATGAAGCAGGTGTCCAAATTTTATTTTGCAAGCCTAAGTAATCTGAATTATTAGATGTTGAGTTTAGTTTAAAGAACTTATCTTTTTGTTTTTCAATTATAGCAAAAATAATTGTAATCAGTCCAATTACACTCCAGCCACTGTTTAAAGTATTTATAAAAAATTCTATAAAAAAATCAACAAATAAGTTGATTAAGTTTGAATAGTTTGTAATGCTATGCATAATACCTGAAACAATTGATGAAATAATTATACCAATGAAAGAAATTTTTATAACCCATATATAATTATCATAATATTCCGGACCAATTAAATAATCTGTACCATCTTTATAACGATTAGCAAATTCGCTAGGATTTCCTAACTTTTGCAATACTTCTTCAGTAGAAATATTATCTTCTGTACGCATATCATTAATTAAACCCTTGAGTTCTAAAGCAATTTCTTGTTTAATGTCTTTGGGTACTCGTTTCGTCACAGCATAAATGTAACGGTCAATCATATCTTGTTCATTCATTTTGTTGCCCTCCTGTTAATAAATTATTCATATTTGTTGATAAATGTTGCCATTGCGTTACTAATTCTTTGTAAATTTCGTCGCCAAAGGGAGCACGCTTATAATATTTACGTGGTTTTGTTTCTTCTGTATTCCATTCGCTGTATAAAAGCCCTTGCTTTTCTAATCTTCTCAATAATGGATACAATGTGTTGGCATCGATTGGTATACCCATTGAATTTAATTTTTGAACAAGAGTATAGCCATAATTAGAGTCAGATAGTTGACTTAAAACACAAAGAACTAATGTACCGCGATGAAGTTCAGAAATAAAATTTTCTAATAAATCTTTTTCCAAAAAGTTATACCTCCTTTTTTATTGTTAGAAACATTATACTGTATGACATACAGTATTGTCAATATAAAAATAATATAAATTTACAATATATAATCCAATACTTGATGTAGTAAAAGTTTTGCTCTATTCGCAAAAGACTTTAGATTAGTGCTTACGAATATTTTTGTTAAATTATTGAAATTTTTGTTTGACAAAATATTCGTATAGGGCATTCGCCCTATAAATTCGATTTTTTATAATTCCTTTATGAATGCAAGCATTTAACGGTTATTATAAAAAATTAAATTTGCACTTCTCATTGCTTAAATTATATTATATAATTCAATATTTAAGGAGTCATAACCACCAGCTTAGCTGGTGGCTTGATTAAGCCCTCCTATAAGGGCTTGGTACTAGCTGGTGCTACTCGCACCCTGAATAACTGACAATC
>CAZQDT010000035.1:0-14855 GCA_964592005.1 uncultured Eubacteriales bacterium | reverse complement strand
AGATGACGGAAAAACATATGGAAATTTTATAGAAGGCGGCTGTATAGGCTTTAGACAAATGGCACCTCTTGTCGCAGAATATGCAAATTTAAAAGTATACGAGGTGGAATAAATGACTATACAGGTAGGAACAGACAAAACTTGTAAAACTGTAAAACAAGCTTTGGAACTAGCAGATAAAAAAGATAATTCACAAAACGTAATCATTGAATTAGATGAGGGAATTTATAAAGAAAAACTTGATATATCACGCCCCAATCTAACCATACGAAAAAATCCCAATCATACAGGAGAAGCTAAAATTACCTTTGATTATGGTGCTACAATGATAGTAGATGGAACAGCAGTAGGTACTGCCAACAGTTGTTCTGTTGCTATTCTCGATACAGCCGAAAATTTTACTGCTGAAAATATCACAATAGAAAATTCTTACAATATTGACACTATAAGGGTTCAAACACAAGGTGTTGCTCTTCGTGTTTCAGGGGATAGAAGCAGATTTTTTAATTGTCGAATTAATGGTAGACAAGATACTCTTTATATAAAAGACTGGGCAAGGTGTTACTTTGAAAATTGCTATATTGAGGGAACAGTAGACTTTATATTTGGGGATTCTCCAGCAGTATTTAATAACTGTGAAATTTGTACAGCCTTTAGAAATGGTCAAGATGAAGAAGGTCATACTCTTAAACAAAGGGGATTTGTAGCTGCACCAAGCCATAGCAAATGGCAGCCATTTGGTTATTTATTTTGGAAATGCCGATTTACTTGTTATAATAATATAGATATCACCAAAAAAGAAAATTGGAGTTATATCGGAAGAAATTGGAGTAGCAATTATGCAAATATTACTTTAATCGACTGCAAAGTAGGAAAACATATTGCACCTCAAATCTGGATTGAATGGGATAAAGATACCGATGTAAATACCCTTAGATATTTTGAATACAATACAATGGATTTAGACGGAAACCCTCAGAATACTGATTTTAGACCCGCTTGGTCAAATCAACTTAATGATGAAAACGTAAAATTTTATAATCTTTTTGATTACTTAAGAGGTGATGACAACTGGAACCCTGCTAATATGGCAAAAGAATATTCCAATTTTAAATTTTCAAATACAAATATAGAAATACCAGAAGAATTAAAAGCTTCTAATCTTAAGTCGGTATATACCAACAAAGATTTAAAAACAGAACTTTATGAAATAGCTGACCCTAAAGAATGTGTATATTTTAGATGTTTTAGAAATGATATTGCTGGTGAAAAACCTAAAGATGTAGTTGAAACCAATTATCACCCTAATCTCAAAGCTTTAGTACAGACTGATGAAAATGGCGAAAATGGTAAACTTTTAATATATCAACAAATGGGTATGGGTGGCAAAATTGAACATGATTATACTTTAGATTTTCCAGTACAGAAAAATCGAGATGTTGAAATCGGATTTTGGATGTATGCAGAATCTTTAGAAAGATTAGAAATTTTTACTTGTAAAAAAGGTGGTTCAGCCATAGGCATGATACTCATAGACAACAATATAAACATTACAGCTTATGGCAGAAAAGGAAAACAAAAGAAAAATCTTATGCCACGTACACAATCACTAGGACATTGGTATTATATACAAATACTACATAGATTTAAAAGTACACCAGATGACGAAGTTAGATTGGATTTCAAATGTTATGACATAAACAAAAATCTTTTAGGACATTATGAAGACTTTCTTTACTATGAAGGTAGTGAAAATTATATAGAACAGTTTTGCATTCGTTCAGGGCGTGGTGCAAGCCAGCCTATAAAAATTTATATAGATACTTTGTATGTAAAATAAACTATCTAGGATAAAACAAATTTCTATCAAACTGAAATCTGTTAAGAAAGGATAAATAAATGTCATCAAATAAAACAAATATATTTAAATTAATACTTACAGCAATGTTTTTATGTCTTGCAATGATACTTCCATTTCTAACCGGTCAAATTCCTCAAATAGGAAATATGCTTTGTCCAATGCATCTTCCTATATTACTTTGCGGATTTTTGTGTGGTCCATTGTATGGATTTGCTATTGGATTTATTGCACCAATCCTAAGATTTTTTATATTCGGAATGCCACAGCTTTTCCCAACAGGAATATCAATGTGTTTTGAACTTGCTGCTTATGGTTTTGTATCAGGAATTTTATATAAATATAAAAATGTATATATATCTTTGATTGGTGCTATGATAATAGGTCGTATTGTATGGGGAACTGTAAGAATAATCATTTACAGTCTTGGAAAATCAGAATTTGGTTGGGCTATTTTTGTATCAAGTGCTTTTACTACTGCTATTCCGGGTATCATTTTACAAATACTTCTTATTCCCGTACTTGTAAATATAATCGAAAAATTAAATTTTAATAAAAAATAAGGGGCGATATGCCCCCTTTTTAAAATCTTAAACTTATATCCATTGCTTTTACTGTATGTGTCAAAGCTCCTATTGATATAATATCTACTCCTGTATTTGCAACTTCATACAAATCTTTTTCACCCATATTTCCTGACGCTTCTGTTAAAGCTCTGCCATTTACAAGTTTCACTGCTTTTGTCATAGTTTCAATATCCATATTATCAAGCATTATTATATCTGCTTTACAATCAAGAGCTTCCTGTACTTGTTCAAGATTTTCAGTTTCCACTTCTATTTTTACAGTATGTGGTATATAATTTCTTGCAGAATTTACAGCATTTGTTATACCGCCTGCTGCAACTATATGATTATCTTTTATAAGCACTCCATCAGAAAGATTATAACGATGATTACTTCCGCCACCCATACGCACTGAATATTTTTCAAGCATACGAAGTCCGGGAGTAGTTTTTCTTGTATCTGCAATCTTTGCATTAGTTCCTTTTACTTTCTCTACTAATTCAGAAGTTTGAGTCGCAATAGCTGACATCCTTTGCAAAAGATTGAGAGCTACTCTCTCTCCTGAAAGAATACTTCTTGATAAACCACTGATTTCAGCAATTACGTCACCTTTATTTACTTTCTGACCATCTTTGAAATTCTTTTTCACAACAGTATTTTTATCAACTGTCTGCATTACTCTTTCAAATACATCTATACCACAGATAATTCCCTCTTGCTTGGCTATAAGACGTGCATTTGAGATTGCATCGGCAGGAATTGTACTCTCTGTTGTAATATCACCCCAAGCCATATCTTCGTCTAAGGCATTTATAATAATTTTATCCAAAGCTAAAATATTCATAATTTCCTCCAAATTTAATTTATATTTTTATAATAAATTATCTATAAAATGTGCTCCAACACTTTCTTTTCTTGCCAACGCTCCTGTAATTACCTGCAAACCAACTGTTGCCATATTAAGAACTTTAAGGTATTCTTTATCTGGTGTAGAAAATAATGATAATTCATTAATTATTGCAGACATTATCGCAACACCTTCCTGCATATCTTTTTCATTTCTTACAATACCTGCCGATTTAAGCATTACATTTTTAATAGTTTCTGTAAGCTTTGAAAAATCAGGACTGCTTGCTGACATTGGAGGTGCATCTAAACTTGATGGAGGGCAAGGAGTTTTTGCTGAGTAGAATTTTTCATTTATATCCATAGCTGCCCTGTAAGAAAATACCAAACATTCCAAAAGAGAATTACTTGCAAGTCTGTTTGCTCCATGTACTCCTGTACAAGCTGTTTCTCCACAGGCATATAACCCCTCTATATTTGTCTTTGCTTCTAAATCTGTAACTATACCACCCATAAAATAATGCTGTACAGGTCTTACCTTAATCCACTCTTTAGATATATCAACACCATGTTTTAAACAGTGTTCATATATTGTAGGGAATCGTTTCTGCAAAAATTCTCTTGATTTATGAGTTATGTCAAGATAAACATATGGCAGAGAACTTTTATTTATTTCTCTTGTAATTTCTCTTGCAACTATATCACGAGGTGCTAAATCTTTAAGCTTATGCCTATCTGCCATAAATGCTTCGCCTTTTTCATTTCTAAGTATTCCGCCCTCTCCTCTTACTGCTTCTGATATCAGAAAAGCTTTTCCTCTATCATCAGGGTCATAGAAAGAAGTAGGATGAAACTGTACAAATTCCATATTTTTTATTTCAGCACCTGCTCTGAAAGCTGCCGCTATACCATCACCCGTAGATATTGTAGGATTTGTAGAGCTTGGATATAATGCTCCTATTCCTCCTGTACACAAAATAACATATGGTGCAGCAAGATAAATAGGCTTATTATGATGATACATAAGAACTCCAGCTGTTCTGTTATCCTCTGTCAAAATATCTATAAGATATGAATGATGTATTTCTTTAATGTTAGGAGCTTCTTCTACAAGCTGCATTAAATGTTCAACTATCTGTCTACCCGTCTTATCTCCTCCACAATGAAGAATACGACGCATGGAATGTCCTCCCTCTAAAGTAGACTGTAAGCTTCCATCTTCTTTTTTGTCAAAAGGAACTTCCCATTTTACAAGCTTTCTTATTTCTTCAGGTCCCTGCTCTACCAAAAGCCTTACAGCCGCTTCATCACAAAGCCCTGCACCTGCAACAAGTGTATCCTCAAAATGTTTCTGCGTATCATCTTCTGGATTCATAACCGCTGCAACTCCACCTTGTGAGAGGTAAGAACTGGTTTCATTTACAGATTTTGAAAGAATTGCAATTCTTAAATTTGGAGAAAGATTAAGTGCGGCATATAAGCCTGCCAGTCCCTCTCCTACTATAATAACATCATAATCTCGACGTTTTATTGCTGTTAAATCTATGGGATAAACAAATCTTCTCATTTTCTTCCTCTTTTCATTAAATAAAAATTATAAGCTTTCCTCTTAAAATCATAAAACTTACTAACCTAGTCAAATTTTTATTCATACTTTTTTCGTGAGAATAAACTCTAAATAGTAAGCATTTTCTCTAAGGAATGTTGTGCTTTCTTTATTATCTCTTCATCAAGTTTCATTTCATATGTATTATTAAACAACGCATTATAAACATTTTCTATGGTTGTTTTTTTCATATTTGGACACACCAATCCTGAATTAAGAAGATAAAGCTTTTTATCAGGATTACGTTTTTGTATTTCATGCATTACTCCCATTTCCGTACCTATGATAAATTTTTCACAATCTGATTTGCTTACAAAATCTATTATTTCAGCTGTACTTCCTGCAAAATCTGCCAATTTAACGATTTCCTCCTGACATTCAGGATGTACCGCAAATAAAGCATCCGGTAAAGTCTTTTTAGCATCTTCTACATTCTGTACTGTTATTTTATGATGAGTAATACAATAACCGTTAAATAGAATTACATTTTTTTCAGGTACTTGTTCTTTTACAAAACGTCCTAAATTCTGGTCAGGAACAAACACTATATCTTTTTGTGGTAAACTCTTAACTACATGAATAGCATTCGATGATGTACAGCATATATCACATTCTGCCTTAACTTCTGCACTTGAATTTACATAACATACAACTGCTGCTTCAGGATATTCTTTTCTTAATCTTCTGATATCTTCTGGTTTTACCATATCTGCCATAGGGCAACCTGCATCAGGTGCTGGCAAAAGAACTGTCTTATCAGGACTTAATATCTTTGCACTTTCAGCCATAAAATGCACTCCACAAAAAACAATAACATCATTATCTAAATTTTTAGCAAGCTTAGATAATGCGAAAGAATCTCCTACATAATCTGCTACGTCTTGAACTTCAGGTCTTTGATAATAATGTGCCAATATAACTGCATTTTTTTCTTTCTTTAACTGATTAATACCTTGAACGTAATCCAACTTCCCCACTTCTTTCTTTTAATTTTGATATATAATTAACATTCTTAAAGTTGTTATAATTGTACTATTAAACTACATAAATTTCAATAAGCAATATTAAAAAAGTTGCCTTTTTACAAAATATAATTAACAAAACTTTTACTTAACTTGCAAAAAATTTTTTTATTTTGTCATTGACCTGAAAATATTTCAATGTTATCCTTGTAATAAGTTAGATATTTTATCGGCTATTTAAATCATATATAAATAAGGGGGAAAAAATATGTTTATAACACAAACTTCTTTCGGCAAAACTTCTGACGGAAAAGATGCCGAACTTTTTACAATTTCAAATAAAAATGGTGTTCAAGCTAAAATAACAAATTATGGTGGAATTTTAGTATCTCTGTTAGTACCTGATAAAAATCAAAACCTTGTCGATGTAGTTCTTGGTTATGACAATATTGAAAAATATTACAATAATAGTGTATATTTAGGAGCTTTAATAGGAAGATGTGCAAATCGTATAGGAAATGGCAATTTCTTTATAGATGGAAAAGAATATAATGTTGCTTTAAATGACGGAAAAAATCATTTGCATGGTGGTAACAACGGTTTTAATTCCAAATTATGGAATACAGAAATTACAGACAAAGGACTTAATCTATCATATTTTTCACCTGATGGAGAAGAAAATTATCCGGGAAATTTAAATGTTTCTGTTATATATGCTCTTACTGATGATAATGAATTGGTATTAGAATACAAGGCTGTCAGCGACAAAACTACTGTTATAAATCTTACAAACCATTCATATTTTAATTTAAATGGTCATAACAGTGGAACTATTTTAGACCAAGAATTATGGTTAAATTCCATAAACTTTACTCCTGCTGATGAGGGTAGTATTCCTACCGGAGAAATTTTAAGTGTTAAAGGCACACCTATGGACTTTACTATTCCTATGACAATCGGTGCAAGGATAGATGACAATTATGAACAACTCAACTTTGCTGGAGGATATGACCATAATTGGGAAATTAATCACAAATCAAACGGACTAGAAAAAGCTGCTTCTTTATATTCTTCTAAAACAGGAATATTTATGGAAGTTTCAACAACATTACCGGGTATTCAAATATATGCCGGAAATTACCTTGCAAATGCTGTTGATAAACTCGGAAAAGAAAATGCAGTTTATGACAAACGCAGCGGCATTTGTTTTGAATCTCAATATTTCCCTAATGCCGTAAATATCCCTAATTTCAAAAGTTGTGTATTTAAAGCAGGTGAAACATTTAATCATACAACAGTATTTAAGTTCAGTACAAAATAAAATTATTTAAGGGGGATTTAATATGAATTTTGAACGTTCAAGCGGTATATTACTACACCCCACATCATTTCCCGGGAAATATGGAATAGGGGATTTAGGTGAAGAAGCTTATAAATTCATTGATTTTTTAAAAAAAGCAAAACAAAGTTTATGGCAAATACTGCCAATAGGACCTACAAGCTATGGAGATTCTCCTTATCAAAGTTTTTCAGCTTTTGCCGGAAATCTTCTCTTGATAAGCCCGGATTTACTTGTAGAAGAAGGTTATCTCACTAAGGAAGATATTGCACAAGTACCTGACTTTCCTAAAAACAAAGTAGATTTCGGAGAAGTCACAAAATATAAAAAAGAATTATTCAAAAAAGCCTATGAGGGATTTAAAAAGAATGCCAATAATGAACAAAAAATTGCTTACAGCAAATTCTGTTATGAAAATATAGACTGGCTTGAAGATTATAGTCTTTTTGTTTCTTTGAAAGATTATTTTATAAATAAAAGAACTTATGAAGGAAAAAATGCAGAGTATAAAGCTTTTAAAAAAGAATGTACTACAATAAACGAAAAAATTTTTGATGATTACTATTTTGGTGCTGTTTGGAGTACATGGCCTGCTGAACTTGCTGCAAGACGTGAAGATGTATTAAAAGAATGGAAAACAGAACTTTCAGAAGAAATGCGTACTTATAAATTTCTTCAGTATGAATTTGCAAGACAGTGGAAAAAATTAAAAGCATATGTTAATGAAAATGAAATTAAAATTATAGGTGATATTCCTATATTTGTAGCTTATGACAGTGCAGATGTCTGGGCAAATCCTGAACTGTTTTACTTGGACAGCAAAGGCTTTCCTACTGTGGTAGCCGGTGTCCCTCCGGACTATTTCAGTGAAACAGGACAACTTTGGGGCAATCCTTTATATAATTGGGAAGTTCACAAACAAAATGGATACAAATGGTGGATTAAACGTATAAAAAATATGCTTAACCTTGTAGACATTTTGCGTATTGACCATTTCAGGGGATTTGATGAATATTGGGCAGTTCTTGCAAGTGAGGAAACTGCCATCAATGGTGAATGGCTCAAAGGTCCAAATGTTGATTTATTTAATGCAATAGAAAAAGAACTTGGAAAACTTCCTATAATTGCAGAAGATTTAGGTATTCTTACAGACAGTGTATGCCAGATGCGAGATACTCTCGGTTTTCCGGGAATGAAAATTCTCCAGTTTGCCTTTTATGCAGATGATAAATATAGAACCAATGATTATCTTCCTCATAACCTTACAAAAAATTCTGTAATTTATTCAGGTACTCATGATAATGATACTACAAAAGGCTGGTATGCAAATTCTGATGATTTGGATATGGATATTGTAAGACGTTATATGAATATAAATGGTGATAATATTTCTTGGGACTTTATAAGACTTGCCTGCTCTACTGTATGTGATATAGCAATCCATACTATGCAGGATATAATGAATTTAGGTTCAGAAGCCCGAATGAATACTCCGGGAACTATGTCCGGAAATTGGCAATGGAGATACACTGAAGATATGCTTAGAGATGATTTTGCAAATGGTTTAGCATATATTTGTGATATTTTCGGAAGAATAAAACCTACAAATGAAACTGATAAAGAAACAGAAAATATTGAGGAACTTTTAGAAGAAGAAAATAATCTCACAAATCTTAAAAAAACTTACAGTTAAATGTTAGACAAATAAAAGAGGCTGTTTAGGCCTCTTTTATTTGTCTTTTAATCTATTTACTTCTTCCAACACTTCCTGTCCACCCTGTACCTTCCATTCCTCCACAAATTCATCATAATAATCCAAATCTTTATCCCCTCTTATTATCTCAACAACTGCATTTATAAATAATTCATGTAAACTTTCCATTTTATTTTTCATTTCAGACGTATAATAACCCTGATAAGCATCATAAGTAAACTCTTTATTTTCTATTATATCTTCTAAGGCTAAATAATAAGAATTTTCAGGTCCTAAAAATGTATTAAATATACATAATGTTGGATATTTTTCATCTGTCTTATCAATATCCCCTCTTTTAAACTTTTTAAATAACTCATATAATTCTTCTTTTTGGGATTGTACTATAAAATCCTCTTTCAAAATGCTTTTATCCCCTGTTTCAAAAACTTCTTTTATTATCTTATATGTATTATAATAAACCTCAGTAAATTCAATAGGTGTAACACAACAAGAAACCCCTGTATAATTTTTTGAATCTCCTATATACATCTCATGTTCCTTAGCTGATTTTGGATTCAATATCTTTTCCACTGCTAAATTCATAAAATATATCAATACTTCAGGATGCTCACATTGTTTATTTACTCCATAATATTGCGTCACTGTATTAGGAACATAATTAATATTTTTTCCCTCTCCTGTACCATCCAAATTAGGAAGCACCACCAATTCTACATCAGAATTTTGTTTATATGTATAATATACTAATTTTGTTCGATTAATCTCTTCTGTTTCCCAAAATATTCCAACTTTACCATGAAAGATATCTTCCATTGCACTTTTTTGACTTATAGATAAATAAAAATTTTTTATACATCCTTTATTATATAAATCTTTAAGCCAGCCAATAGCATCTTTCATTTTTTCTGTTTCCAAACCGCCCCATATAATCTGTCCATCTTTTTCAATAAATGTGTACTCTGAATCATTATATGCCGGAATTGCCCCAAATGCCTGAAATATTGGACTTAGCGACACACTATTCCCAAACGGATATTTATTGCTTATAGATATTCCATAAGTATCATTTTTACCATTTCCATCAGGGTCATTATATGTAAACTGATAAGCTATATCTGCCAAATCCTCCATATTTTCAGGAACTTTTAAACCCAGATTATCTAGCCAATCCTTGCGGATAAATAAAGCATATGGTTTATCACAAGTAGTTCCTTTCATCGGTAAACCATAAATTTTACCATCATATGTCACCCCCTTGAAATTATCTTTTCCATCTCCATATAAATATTCTATAAGCTCCTCAGAAGCGTATTTTTCTATCAAATCTCCTATATCTGCCAGCAAACCCGCATTTACAAGCGTCTCAAATTCCTCTTGTGTAGCTGGTATAATATCCGGTAAATTTTCTAAACTCATATCCTCTTTTTTCATTGGTTCAACATCTATATTATATAATCTATATAAATCACTCCAAGAATTGTTTTCTCCTGACTCTTGACCCACATAACTTCCTGTATTTTCTGCTGAGATTACTGCTTTTATTTTAATTGTTTTTCCATATACTTCAGCCAAATCTTCCTGAACCTGTACTTCCAAAAACTTATCTGCACAACCGCCCAAACACAGTAAAACTGCCATCAAACAACAAATCAATCTTTTTTTCACAATATCTCCCCTTTTCACTTTTTTACAAATTCAACAATATATTTATAAATTATAAATAATAATAACTGAGTTTAAACCCACTCTAAATTCCAAATATAATTTAATACTTGATGTAGTAAAAGTTTTGCTCAAATAGCAGAAGCTTTTGTCTTTTTTCTATTTATACAAATTTGATGTACACTTGTTCTTATAATTTAAACTTCTTTGCCAACGGATAAGTATTCTCAAAAATAAAACAAATGGTAATAATCCAAATATAATATTAGAAGTAAATAACATTATAATAAATACACAAAGAAGTAAAAATACATCTAAATTTTTATCAATTAAAATATATAATAAATCCTTTTTACTGCAATTTTCTGCATAAGAAATTTTTGAATTCTTTTTATTAAAAAATATATATAGATATATTTAATACTTGTACAAATTATGCGAAATGCTTCTATAACAATCAAAAAAAGTATCCTCTCATTTCCTTTTTGCTGATAAAACCCAGAAGTATATATATAATACTTACTATAAAAAAGATAATAAATAGAATGAATATAAATAGTATATAAAATAGCCTGTGTTATTATTTTATACAAGTTAGTTTCTGGCGGAAATAATTCTACATATTTACGAGCATCTACATAATCTTTTGCTTCTTTAAAAGATTTAAAAGAAACAAATGATAAATAATTTCCTTTTGTTATATAAACAAATTCATTAATCTTTAACAAAATATAATTTTTATATGGCATAAATATTCCACCTTTCTACATTATATTAACTCTATAAATAATAATTACTATCATTAAAATAACTTGCTGCTACAGCAATAGGATTATCAATACAATTCACAATATAAAAATCATAATAATCTTTATATAATCCCAATTCTAAAAGTTTCATAGCTCAAACTTCTTTCCTAAAAGTATCTTAATTTTATTTTTTATACATTTTACCAATCCAAGTACAAATTAAATAAACCATAAATTTATATAATTCTTCATTTCCAATTTGTCTAACTTTTTCAAGTTCATAATATAAATATTTTTCTCACCCCCTGAATTTAAAATACTATATCTTTTTCCTTTATTCAACCAAAATGCAGTAAACTGCATTTTTTTGCAGTGAAAGGTCCAAAAATTTGCATATTATAACATCAATGTTATTTAATGCCAAATATTTTCAAATAAATAAAAAGTCCAGCCAATGTTATTCACACAACTGAACCGTTCAAAATAGTTATAAATTAATCTTTTATAGGATTTACAAGAAGTATATCTGTCATAAACTTTCCATCTTGGCTTTTAAACTGTATATCACCTTCATACTTTTTAACTGCTCTTTTCATATTTTCAATCCCAAAGCCATGCCATTCTTTATCTTTCTTAGATGTTAGCAATTTCCCGTTTTTTACAGTAACCTCTTCTTTAATCGGATTAATTATTAATATACCAATATTATTTTTATAAATATTTACTGAAATATCAATTCTTTTTTCAATCTCATTATCCAATTTTAAGCAAGCTTCTACTGCATTTTTGACTACATTTGAAAAAATGGTACATAAATCATATGGCAAAATATTTAGTTTCTCCGGAAGACTTCCTCTAAAAACTATATTTATGCCATTATTCATATTTTGAGATATTATATCCGATATCACAGCATCCACTATCTTATTTCCACTGTAGACATTGGCTGAAAACTGTTCTTTTTGTTTCAATATTTGGTCTATATAATCATTCAAACCTCTCATATCGCCCTCATTCGCCAATTCTTTTATACATATTATATGTGAATTTAAGTCATGACGAAAGGCTTTTAAATTCTGCTGATTTTCATAAACTTTCTGATAATAACTTCCCTGCATTCTAAAATATTCATTATTTATATCATTTAACTGCTTATAGTAATTTCTGGAATTAAGTGTTTTCACAAGAACAAAAGAAAGAACAACCGATACTACTCCCGCAACAGTTATAGATATTATCAATAACTTTTCTACCTTTTCATTTACAAAGTCTATAAGAATTGCTTGTGTAGCTCCTATTACAAAAGCATTAATTATAAGATAAAGTATAACTATAATATAATATTTTTTTTGAATAGGCACTTTTTCTTGTTTGTTTAATATTCTTTTTCTAACAATTCCCACAAAAATCCAAATTAATATTCCTACCGAATTTATAAGTATACGTTGAATAGTCATTTTTTGATACACTACTTCCCAAATTTCATTTGAAATCACAAGAGATATTGACAAGATAAGGGCATCTACAGTTGTAACTCCTAAGTATGCTAAGATATGCGAAAAAATTTTTTTTAATACCTTTTCATCAAAACATAAAATGGGGATTATAATATTTAACCATTCATATGCTCCTGTTGCATCACTGCTAATATGATTAACACTAAACAAAAAATTAACTGTCACACAATAAATAACTATACAAAATATATGCCTTAAATAATTTTTACTTATCTTAAAATCCAATGCACAATATAAAAACAAAAAAGTTTTGACAAATTCAATAATTGCTGCTACTGTCCAATATAGTACCCACTCCATTTATTATTTCACCTTTTTTCTTATAAATTCGGTATATTTTTCTTTAACCTCTTTAAGCTTACTTCTCCCTATCTTTAGTTCTTCTCCATTATCCAATACCACAACACTTTTAATTACCTTTATAAAGTCCATATTTACCAAATAAGATTTATGTATTCTTATAAAATCTTTGTCAATCAATTCATCTTCCCATTCTGACAAAGACTTTCTTACCAGATATGTATTATTAACAGCTATTATCCTGCTATAATAGTCATCTGCTTCTATATAGTATATTTTATTATTTTTTACTTTAATTATATTTTCTTTATCCTGAACTTCTATAAAAAATTCAGTTTTTAGCTCTTTAAGTACCTTATTCAGTTTTTCCTCCAATTTTTCATAAGTTACAGGCTTTGTGATAAACCCCAAAGTTTTTTTGCTAAAAGTATCAAATACCATTTCCGTATGACTGCTTGTAAATATAATAAAAGAAATACAACTATTTTCTTCAAGCATTTCTTTTACTTCTATTCCGTTAACTTTCTCCATTTCTATATCCAATAACAAAACATCTGCACTTTCACTGCTTTCCAGCAATTCTTCACCTGAAACATATAATTTAAGTTCTAAATCTATATCATTATTCTTTGCATAAATTTTACATAGTTCAATTAATTTATCTCCGAATATTTTTTCATCATCACATATAATAATTTTCATTAAAAACCCACTCCAAAAACAAAATTTAGCAACAGCCCTTCAACTTTCTAAATATAGCAAAATATATCTATATTTCATATTTTTAAAGAATATTCCATCAGATTACTATCTATTAAACTGCTCGCCTATTCCATCTACAAAAAACAATAAAAACGAGCACAAAAGAAAATATTTGAGCTATCAATACCCGAATAATCATCATTTCATCTATTCCATTCTCCGTAATAACATGGAGCAGATTTGTTGCAACGCAATTGTTAAAGAAATGGTCCGCCATTCCAGCATAAAGATTTCCTGTCATTTGGTATAACAAATTCCACTTAATTCCCATTAATCCCGCCAAAATAACATATCCAACACTCAACCCAAGAAAGCCTTCAATCCCCAGAGTTCCATCTACCAGATTATGCAAAGGTGTAACAATATGCCAGACACCAAACAGTAAAGCTTGAAACAGAATTGCCATCCTCATTGTGTGGTCAGTCCCTACAAGTCCTGTAAATAATCCACGAAATATTCCCTCCTCCATTACCACATTGACTATATTAAAGAAAATACACATCAAAATATAGTTTGCTCCTGTGTGTATTGCTGTTTCACCAACAAGAGAAAAACCAGTAGTAAAAACACCAATACTTACCTCATGACCCAATTCTTTCAAAACAAGAATTTCCGTTGTATAAGCCACAACAAATGTAAAGATGGCAAGCCCCAACCCTATACAACTTGATTTTACAAACCCTTTTGATGAAAACCCTATATCCGACCATTTCCATTTAAGACTTTTCAACACATAGAAAAGAATAATTATTCCCAATACCTTGTTAATAAAATTTTCTCCAAAAATAGTTTCATCTAATCTCAGAAAAATCGCTTCAAAGGCATGAACAACTAATAATACAAAAAATATCAACAAGCTACTGCATATGGTATTACTCATTATACTCTTTTTCATAAACCGACCCCCAACAAATATAAGGTAGTGTCAAATCTACTACCTTTTTTTATTTATAAAACCTTTATTTTTTGTT
>CAZQDT010000034.1:0-14886 GCA_964592005.1 uncultured Eubacteriales bacterium | reverse complement strand
GACCAATACTAATAGGTCGAGGGCTTAATCAAGGAAGATGTTAAATATTTTAGTAGTCAGTTTTGAGAGTATAATGAATTTATGAGCTAGGAATTTTCCTAGTTTTTTTATGCAAAAATTAAATTTTTTGGAATATTAAAATGAAATATAAAAATATATAATTATGCCCTAATTTTATTCATAACTAAAATTAGGGCATAAATTTTATTCTATAAATTCTACTCCATAAGCTGGAATAATACCATTGAAGGTAGTATCGCTAAGTAAAGAAAGTCCAGTAATAGGAATTTTTGTTTCATAGTTATTATGGTTTAAAATAATTTTATAGTTTTCTCGTTGTATAATTTCTATACCATTAGGCATTTTTAAAGTAGATATTCCTGCACTTTTGGAAATGTATTTTATAAGTTTTTCAAGTGCGGAAGCTTCCATATCACAGCCTATATAATAAACTTTTCCTTTTCCGTAATTGTTTACAGTAATGGCAGATTTGTCTTTAAAGTAACGATTAGAATATGTACATAAAGTTTCAGCAGTTATTGGATTGATAATATCACACCATATATTTGCAGAAGAGTTTACTAATCCAGTAATATTTGTAGGTTTTCTAATAGGGTCAAATTCTTCTATTTCAATACCTGCGAGTTCTTTAAAAGCACAAGGTAAAGTTGTTGTAAATAAATTGTTAAAGTTGTCACGAGTACCACTTCTGAAAGTAGTAACTAAAGTTCCTCCATTTTTTACATATTCAGTGATTTTTTTGATTTCATTGTCGTCTATAATGTTGTATGCAGGCATATATACTACTTTGTAGTTTTCGTAGTTTCCAATAGAAACTGCAGTGTTTATATTTAAATCAGAATTTGCTTTGTAATATGAATATAAAAGATTTCTATAATCAAAGTTTTTCTTATGATGTTTTATATCATGAGCCCAAACATTATCATAACTTTTTACAATTAAAGCATCATATTTGTTTTTAGCACCTATAATGTATTTTTCAAGTTTTTTAAGCTCTGAACCTGTTTTTTGTATTTCATAGTATCTTCTTCGTGGAATACCATCATGGTCCAGTATACCATACCAATATTGTTCCATACCGTAGTGAAGAGCTTTAAAACGGAAGTATATTATTCCTTCTCCTCCATGAGCCAGTGCTTGATAAGTCCATAATCGCAATTGTCCCGGTTCAGGATTTGCTCCCATAATATCCCAACCACAAGGTCCTGATTGTTGTTCGGCAACTATAAAGTTTTTGTTTTTTACACCATACATATTTTCGTGTGCCATAGAAACATACTCATATTCCGAACTCCCCCATTGATTATCTGGATAATTATCCCAGCTAACAAAATCAAGGTCTTTAGCTAAGTCGTAATAATTTATATCTGAAAAATGTCCCATAAAATTATGAGTGACAGGTTTGTCAGTATATTGTTTTATTATATCTATTTGAGATTTTTGATATTTTACCCAAGAGTCTGAAGAAAATCTGCGATATTCTAAATCTAAAGAAGGGTTATGTGACCAACTATGAGCATTTTCAGGTTCGCAGGAATTATAGACAGGCAAAATAATATCATCAAATGAAGAAAATTGTAAACTCCAAAAAGCAGTTCCCCAAGTTTTATTGAGATTTTCGATTGTGCCATATTTTTTTTCAAGCCATTTTCCAAATTCTTTGCGACAATGTTCACAATAACATAATGTAGAACTATGACAGCCAAATTCATTGTCTATCTGCCAGCCGATTACATTTGAATTATCTTTGAAATGTTTAACCATTTCTGTAACTATTTTTTTACTTTGAATTTGATAATATTTATTATTTGCACAAGATTCACGTCTTGAACCCCAATTTTCTTTCCTTCCATATCGGTCACGTTGTAAAATATCATATTTATTTATGAGCCATTTTGGAGGAGCAGCAGTAGGAGTACAAAGTATTACTTTGATGTTTTCTTTTGATAAAACTTTAATAGCCTCATCAAAAAGTGAAAAATCAAATTTATCTTCTTCTGGTTCCATTAAATACCATGCAAAGTCAGCCATACGAACAGTATTAAATCCTGCTTCTTTCATAAGTTTGGCATGATTTAGCCAGTCTTTTTTTTCCCAGTGTTCTGGATAATAACAAGCACCAAATATCATATAAAAAACCTCGCTTTCATAATTTTTGCAATATTTATACTCATTATAAAAGATTTATTGTTAATATGCAATACAATAAAATAAAATTAATAAAAAAAATAAATGAAAAATCAAAGATGTAATTTTTATACAAAATTTAATTTATATATTGTATTTTTAGCTAATTGAAGAATAAATTAAGTTATAGTATAATAATTTAACAATTATTGTATTGAATTAGAATATTTTAGAGTTTAGTGAGGTGAAAAACAGAAATAAAGTTTAAGAGGTTGGGGGTTAAGGGGAATTTTAGAATTTTACAATTATTTGAAGGAAAAAATAGAGGAGTGAAAAAATGAAAAGTTTAAAAAGTAAAGTTGTTATTCCAGTGTTGATTTTAGCATTGATAGGAATAATATCTTCCAGAGTTGGGTTGCTTTGTTTGAAAAGCCTTGGAGCTGCAAGTGATGAAATCGTAACGAAAGATGTACCAGTTATTATTGTATTAGATGCGATTTCTGCTAATGTTGAAAAATCACAACAACTTTTGCTTAATCACAGTATTATGAATACAAAAGAGGATAAAGAAGAAGTTGAACAAAAGATAGCAGTTTCAATTGCTACTCTTAAAGCATATATTGACAAGTATAGTGAAATAACAAATAATGAAGAAAAATATCAAGAACTTGTAAGTATTTACAATGAATATCTTGAAAATTATACAGCGACATTAAGTCTTAGTAGTATGAATAATTCAAGAGAAGTTGCATTTATGGTTAATGGGGTTCTTTCTGAAATTTTTGATGAATTGAATGAAAAGGTCCAAGCGATGATTAAAGATGAGCAGATAAATATTGGACTTGCAAAAGGTAAACAGAATGAAATTTATAATAATGCAATAACTATTATAAATGGTTTTCTTGTTGTTATGATTATTATATTTATTGTTAATGTTATAGTAGCACTTTTTACTATTGTTAAGCCAACAGTTGAATATGAAAAGAAACTTAAAAAAATTACTGATAAAATTATAGAAAAAGATGGTGATTTAACTCAGCGTATTAAAGTTCAAACAGCAGATGAAGTAGGTAAGTTGGTCAAAGGCGTTAATATGTTTATACTTACATTGCAAAATATTATGAGAGAAATAGTTAAATCTTCAGATGATTTAACTATGAAATTTAGTGTTGTTAATCAAAATATAACACAAGCTAATGAAAATTCAACAGATATTTCAGCAGCTATGGAGGAAGTTGCTGCTACAATGGAGAATATTTCTTTGACTGTTAATAAGGTAAATGAAAGTACAATTTCTGTTGGACAAGACGTTGAAAAGGCGAGAAGCGTAACAAAAGATATTTATAATCATACACTTGAGATGAAGCAACGTGCTAAAGAGATGGAAAATACAGCAGTTACAAGAAAAAATGAAACAAATAGAATGATGGATGAAATTCTTGAAAAACTTAATTTAGCTGTTAAAAATAGTAAAAATGTTGAAAAAGTAAATAATTTAACACAGGAAATTTTAAATATTTCAGGTCAGACTAATCTTCTTGCATTAAATGCTTCGATTGAAGCGGCAAGAGCAGGAGAGGTAGGTAAAGGCTTTGCAGTAGTTGCAGAAGAGATAAGAAACCTTGCAGACAGTAGCCGTGAAACAGCAAATAATATCCAAAATATTAATGGTGTTGTAGTTAGTGCAGTAAATGAACTTATAAAAAGTGCAAATGAAATAATGGAATATATTTCAAAAACTATTTTACCAGATTATGATAATTATGAAATGTCTGGTGGTCAGTATAGGACAGATGCAGAAAAAATAAATAGAGCAATGGATGATTGCATTGTTAAAATGGAAGATTTAACAAGCCATATTGAGGTTTTGGTAAATCAAATGAATACTGTTTCGGGTGCAATAGGTGAGTGTAATCAAGGAATTGCAATGTCAGCAGAAAGTACATCTAATCTTGTTGATGAGATTAATCAGGTTTATATAGAGGTTGAATCAAGTGTAAAAGTTGTTGATAAGCTTAAACAACAGTCAGAAGCGTTTACAAATTTATAGATAGGGGAGAAACGTATGAAAAAGAAAATATTGTTAGTTATGCTTATTGTAGTATTGATAGGTGTAAATATTGTTTCAGCCTCTGCAACAGAGATAAATGCATCATCGGAAGTGACAGAAGATGTAAATTTAACTGAAACAGAGGAAGAAAAAAAGGGGGCTGTTATTAATCCTGATAATTATGTTTCAGTAGATGAAATTGATTTGTCACTTCATGTAGAAACAACTGGAGAATTTACACCAGTATATATGTATGATAATCCTTTTATGGGAAAGGACACTTCACAAGGAGTAGTTATAGAATTTTATGCAAAACCTACATGGGAGGTACATGAATTAGGAGCAATATTTGCGATTAATGGTAAAGAAGATTATGATGGAAAATTGTATTTTTCTCCGGGTTCATATTTAGGATTTAATAGTACCAATTTTGGTGGCTATTTTGATGCAAATCTTTATAGTTATAAAATTGTAACAGATTATATAAAAGATGGGGCTAGTATTAGAATTGAACTTATGCCTGATGGTTTTGATGTATATGCCAATGATGTATTTTGTTATGACCAGACTATTTTAGATAATCCACAAGCTGGGGCAGGAGATTATACTTCAGAATCTGATTTTTCACAAGTTCTTGATTGGTTAAAGGGAGCGGATACTTTATATTTTGGTTATGGTTCATGGTGGAATGAAATGGGTTCTAATGAAGCCAATATTAATTTGTCACAGATTAGTTTCAGATTGATGGATGGAACAGTTTTAATGGATAAACTTGAAGTGGATAAAGAACTTATTGAATCACTTGGGGGAAGTGTTGACCTTAAGATAAGTGATAAAAATAGTTCAGATTTAATTTTTAAAATTGAAGATGTTAATGTGGAAGTATTTGATATTAATTCGGTTGAGTATGAAGCAGGGTCTGTGATAGTGCCAGTTGCAATAATGGTTATATTAGTACAAGTATTAGCAGTAATAATTATAGTAATAGCTTTGAAAAAACATGAATACGATGATGTGTAGAAGTTGATTTTAAATGAAACTTGTCAAAATTAAATTTTTGATGAGTTTTATTTTTTTGTTAATATATTTTTTGTTGCAAAAATTAATTATATTGTATATACTTAATTTAAACAAAAAAATATATAAAATTAAGGAAGGAATTTTTTATGAAAGAAAATAAAGTATTAAATATAGTTGATGTACTTATATATATTGTGTTAGGAATCGTTTTATTTATACTTCCTTTTCCAAGGGGAAGTTTTTTTGAAAAAGAAATTCTTCCATTGGAATTTACAATATATATATTATTTACAGTTTGGGGAATTTTAAAAGTAATAAAAAAGGAGGGTATAGAATTTAATACATGGCTTAGTATACCTGTATTTATTTTGCCGATAGCTTATCTATTGCCAGTAATTTTGGGATATAGTGCAAATATGACAGATGCTTTATCATATTTTATGAAATATTTTGCATATTTTTCAGTATTTTTGATTGCTTCTGATATAAAATTTTATGAAAAAAAATATGGTAAATTTATGGTTATAGGAGAAAATGGAAGTACCAGATAAAATATCTAAAAAATTACTTTTGATTATATTATTGGCAATAGCTTTAGCAGGAGTAGGAGCAGCGATTTTAGGAATTGACAGTCTTGTAGGTGGAAAAATAGGTGAATTTTTAGGATTTTCAAGTATAGGTTACACATATAATAGACTTTATGGAGTTATGCAATATGCAAATACTATGGGTATGTATTTTGGAATGACATTTTTTATACTTACTGCAATATTACTTGTAGTTGATAAAAAATATATAAAATTTATATGTTCAGGTTTTATGTTTTTGGTACTTATTGGACTTATGCTTACAGTTTCCAGAGGTGCAATGATGTTGATGCCAGTCATATATATACTTTTAATGGTATTTTTACCTAAAAAAGAAAATAAGATAGAGCTTGGAATTTATACTGTATTACCAATTTTAATTTCTTTTGCAGGTTATGTATTAATTCAAAAATTTTCAAGTCAAAGTGGAGTAGTATGGCTTTTAATATTAGCAGGAATAATAATTTCAATGCTTGGTGCAATGCTTTTAGCAAGAACACAGAAATTATTGGAAAAAATATCAAATAAAACATATTTTTTAACAATGGCATTGTTATTAGTAATATTAATGTGTGTAATAATTATTTTGTTTGCAACCGGTTTATATACAAAAATAATACCACAGAGTATATTAGACAGATTTATAGGCAATTCAGGAGATGTTACATCAGGACGTGGAGATTTTTATAGAGATGCTTTTAAGGTATTAAAAAGTACATGGCTTTTTGGTGCAGGTGGTGGAGCTTGGAGTGCTTTGTACCGTACTTATCAAAGTTATTATTATGGTTCTTCAGAAGCACATAATTTGTTTTTGCAGGTTTGGATAGAAACAGGTCTTATAGGACTTATTTCTTATATATTTATAATTATTTCAGCAATTAAAGTATATATTGATTGTAAAGAAGATAAAGAAAAACAAACAATAGTTACTGTTGTGTTAGGTGTGGTTTTATATGTTATTGCTCATGCTATGATAGATTTCGATTTTTCTTATTTTTCAGTACCTGTTACAGTATTTACAATGCTTGGCATATTAAATAGTTTAGGGAGTAGGGAAAAAGAAAAATCTAAATTTAAACTTTCTGGAATATTTACATCTTTAGTTTCAGCAGGACTTGGAATACTTTTGTTTTGTTTTATATTGGCAAGAGGACATGCAGTAAAAGCTACAAAAATAATTGTGGAAGCAGGAGATAATCTTACAGTTTCACAACTTATTGAAGCGAATGAAGAACTTCAGGCAGCCATAGAATTAAATCCTTGGGATATAAAGTTTTATTGGATTGAAAATTCAGTTGATGCAGATTTACAAATTGATTTATCTACAATTTATGATATGGCTTCAAATATAGATGGAATGGCAGATTCAGCTTTACAACTTCATTATAATGTGTTAAATAAAGCATTAGAATTAAATCCTAAAAATCCTATATTAAATGCGACATATGCTCAATTTTTGCTTAATAAAGCAGGTGATTATGAAGAAGGATTGAAGTATATAGAGCTTGGTTTGAAATATAATCCTATGTCACCAAGTAGATATGAAGAAATATCAAATGCTTATTATGAAGTTGGAGAATATTTGATTAACAGTGGAAATGTAGAAAAGGGAAAAGAGTATCTCCAAAGAGTTTTAAAAGTAGAGGAAGAGATAATGGAAGTGAATAAAAGAGCTTTACAAGAAGTTGTTATAACAGAAAATACTAAAAATTATATAGAGTCTGCTAAAGAACTTTTAGAAGAATAACAAAATAAAGCTGTATTATTGGAAATAATTTCTGATTTTGCAGCTTTTTAATTTTTAAAATTTGCTGAATTTAGCTTAGAATTATCTAAAAAAATCTTTTTAATTTTAAAAATCATTTCTTTGCTTTAAATAGCTTTAATAAACACACTTAAACTGAACTTGACATTTATATTTATAACATTTATAATAATTATGTATATTTTTGGATTATTTATTTAAGGAGGTTAGTGAATTTTCATGGACGATGGTGACGCGGATAGTATGAATTTAGGAGATTTTCCGTAGTTATGCAGATGGGCATACTGTATTTTGGGGTAAATGCAGAGTATGTCTTTTTTTCGTGGGAGTTTAGAGAGTAAGAAGTTTAAATATATTTAAATAAATTTTTTAGGAGGTTTTTAATTTTGGATAATGACCCGTTAATATGGCAAATTATTTTACAGGTGGTATTGATTGGATTAAATGCAGTGTTTGCATGTGCAGAGATAGCAGTAATTTCTATGAATGATAATAAACTTGAAAAATTGGCAGCAGAAGGAGATAAAAGAGCAATTAAATTGGCAGCACTTACTGCACAGCCAGCACGTTTTTTAGCAACAATACAGGTAGCAATTACTTTATCAGGATTTATGGGAAGTGCTTTTGCAGCAGAAAATTTCTCAGATGTACTTGTAAAGGCATTATTAAATATTGGAGTGCCAATACCTGAAACTACATTAAATTCAATATCAGTAATAGTTATTACATTGGTTTTATCATATTTTACTCTTGTATTTGGAGAACTTGTGCCTAAAAGACTAGCTCAGAAAAAAGCAGAATCTCTTGCATTAGCAATAGCATCATTGGTTACAGTTATATCAAAGTTGTTTGCTCCAATAGTATGGCTTCTAACAGTTTCGACAAATGCACTTTTAAGACTTATGGGAATAGATCCAGATGAGCAAGATGAAGAAGTTACAGAAGAAGAAATACGAATGATGGTAGATGCAGGCAGTGAAAAAGGAACTATTGATACTGAAGAAAAAGAAATGATACAAAATGTATTTGAATTTGATGACATAGATATAGAAGAAGTATGTACACATCGTACAGAAGTTTCAATGCTTTGGCTTGATGAAACAATGGAGCAATGGGAGCATACAATACATGAAAGCAGGCATTCTTTATATCCGGTATGTGGAGAAAGTGTTGATGATATAGTTGGTATATTGAATGCAAAAGATTATTTCCGTCTTACAGATAAATCAAGAGAAAATGTTATTAAAGAAGCTGTTTCATCACCTTATTTTGTACCTGAAAGCATAACAGCAGATGTGCTTTTCAGAAATATGAAAAAGAGTGGAAATTATTTTGCAATAGTTTTAGATGAATATGGCGGAATGAGTGGTATTGTTACAATACATGATTTGGTACAGCTGTTGGTAGGAAATTTTGATGAAGAAACTGCTGCTTATAAAACAGAAAATATAGAAGCGGTAGATTCACAGACGTGGAAGATACTTGGAGTTACTTCATTGGAAGAAATAAATGAAAAACTTGGTACAGCTTTGCCAGAAGATGAATTTGAAACTTTTAGTGGATTTATATTTGATGAGTATGGTTCAATACCTGATGATGGAACAAGTTTTGATTTGGAAACAAATGGTATGCAGATTAAGGTTACAGAGGTAAAGGAACATAAAGTGGAAAGGGCAGTAGTTACGATTTTTGAATCAAAAACTTTAGAAGAATAGTAAATTTGTGACCATAATATGAATTTTTTATTAATATTTCTAACTTAGACTAGAATTTTTGCTGTAATATGATATAATAAGAAAAGTGTTGCGAAAGAAATGTCAGATTGGATTAGAAATTTAGGCATTGCTATGCAATAAAAATTGATTATATTTAATGAGGTGAAAGTTTTGAAAGAAGAAACAAATGAAATTCAAGAAGTGCAGAAAAAATCAAGAAGACAACTTAGAGTAGAAGAAAGAATTAAAAAAGAAAAGCAGAAAAGGTGTAACAAAATAATAGGAATATGTGTTGTGGCAGTTATAGTGATTATAATAGCTGTAATTGCAATAGTACAATATAAGAAAGATGATGACATAAGAGAACAGTTAAATGCTGCTAAGGCAGGAGATGTACAGGCACAGTTTGAACTTGCAGAGATTTATTTGCAAGAAGATAGATATGATATTGATAAAGCTATGAAATGGCTTGAAAAAGCAGCAGATAATGGTCATGCAGAAGCACAGTATGAAATGGCATCTGTTTATAGTTATAGTGGTGATGATGATAAATCACTTGAGTATTTGCAAAAGGCAGCAGATAATAATTTTGCTGAAGCACAGTATATGATAGGTCTTTATTATTATTATGGTATAACATATGAGAAAGATGTAACAAAGGCGATAGAATGGATAGAAAAAGCAGCAGAAAATGGTGGGGTAGAAGATATAAACTATGCTTTAGGTGTATTATATCAAGAACTTGAAACACCAAATTATGAAAAAGCAATGGAATATCTTGTAAAATCAGCAGATGAAGATAATTCAGTTTCAGGTCAGTATGAACTTGGCTGCATTTATTATGAAGGAAAAGGAATAGCAGCGGATAATGAAAAAGCCTTTACTTATATTAATAAAGCAGCAGAGCAAGGACTTGCAGAAGCTGAGTATCAATTAGGATATTTTTATGAAAATGGTATTGGTACAGAAGTTGATTTAGTAAATGCTGTTGAATATTATACATCAGCTTCAGACCAGTCTTATGCAGAAGCACAGTATAGACTTGGTCTTATGTATGCAGAGGGTAAGGGTGTTGAAAAGAACGAAGAAATGGCTAATGAGCTTATAACACTTGCAGCAGACCAAGATTTTGAAGAGGCTAAGAAATATTTAGGTATTACAGAAGAAGAAATTTCAACTGAAAATACAGAAGAAAGCACTACATCAGCACAATAGATTTATGTTAAAAAATGTAAAGAGGGTATCTCAAAAGAGAACCCTTTTTATGGTATTATGGAGGAGAAAAAAGATGGCGATAAGAAAGATAAGACTTAAAGATGATGAATTGTTGAGAAAGAAATCCAGAAAAGTGGAAAAAATAACACCTACAATAGAAACATTGGTTGCAGATATGGCAGATACAATGTATGAGTCAAATGGTGTAGGACTGGCAGCACCTCAAGTAGGAGTGCTTAGAAGAATAGTAGTTATAGATGTGGGTGAAGAGTTATTTGAAATGATAAATCCGGAGATAATAAGTACAGAGGGAGAACAGACGGATTCTGAAGGTTGTCTTAGTGTTCCGGGTGAAAGTGCACAGGTTACAAGACCTCAAAAAGTTAAAGTTAGGTATATGGATTTAAAGGGTGAAGAGTATGAACTTGAGGGAGAAGGTTTACTGGCAAGAGCTATTTGTCATGAAGTAGACCATCTTGAAGGAATTTTATATATTGATAAAGCAATTCCGAATACAAGAAAAACTGAAAAACAGGCAGAAGAGGGTTCTTTACAGGATAGGATAAATAAGATGAATAATTAGGGGGAATTTTTGTGAGAGTAGTATTTATGGGTACACCAGATTATGCAGTTCCTACACTTAAAAAGCTTATAGAAAGGCATACAGTTGTATCAGTTGTAAGTCAGCCAGACAAGCCAAAGGGTAGAGGAAAAAAAGTGGCTTTTACACCTGTAAAAGAAGTGGCAGTTGAACATAATATACCAATTTTACAGCCTTTAAAGGTAAGAGATAGTGAGGTTGTAGAAGAAATAAGAAAATTTGAGCCGGAGGTTATAGTTGTTGTAGCTTTTGGACAGATTTTACCTAAAGAATTGTTGGATATGCCTAAATATGGCTGTATAAATGTACATGGTTCTTTGCTTCCTAAGTATAGGGGGGCAGCTCCAATACAATGGGCTGTTATAAATGGTGAAAAAGTAACTGGAAATACGACACAATTTATGGCTGAAGGCATTGACACAGGTGATATACTTATGAAATCTGAAAATGTTATACAATCAGATGATACTTATGAGAGTTTGTATTATAAAATGGCTGAAACAGGGGCAGATTTGCTTATAAAGACGTTAGATGAATTAGAAAAAGGAAATTTAAAAGGAGAACCTCAAGATAATTCACAAGCAACATATGCCCCTCAGCTTAAAAAAGAAACAGGGCATATAGATTGGAATAAAAATTCAGAGGATATAGTGAATCTTATAAGAGGACTTGTACCATGGCCAAGTCCATATAGTGATTATAAAGGAGAAATTTTAAAAATTTGGAAAGTACAGGCTTGGGATAAAAATTATTTTGATAAGCAGGCGGGAGAAATTGTAGAAATAATAAAGAATACAGGATTTATAGTAAAATGTGGTGACAAAGCTGTTTTAGTGACTGAAATACAGGCACAAAATGGAAAAAGAATGAATGTTGCGGATTATTTGAGAGGACATTCCATAGAAGTTGGAGAGATATTAAAATAAATTTGAAAGGAAATTGGCTATGAATAATTATAATACAAGGGATATAGCTGTGAATTTGGTAATGGATATTACTCAAGAAGAAGCATATAGTAATTTAGCTTTGAAAAAGGAACTTCAAAAATATCCTGATATGAAAAGGGAAGATAAGGCATTTATTACTGAAATTACAAATGGAACGATAAGAAATATTATATATATAGATTATGTTATAGCACAATTTTCGAGTGTAAAATTTAATAAAATAAAAAAATTAATTTTAAATATATTGAGAATATCAGTTTATCAGTTGCTTTTTATGGATAAAGTTCCTGCCTCAGCAGTATGCAATGAAGCGGTCAAGCTTTCTAAAAAGAGAGGACATAGTGCGTTATCAGGTTTTGTAAATGGAGTTTTAAGAAATATAGAAAGAAATAAGGAAAATATAAAATTGCCAGATGAAAAGAAAGAGCCTGTAAAATATCTTTCAATTCTTTATTCTTATCCTGAATGGATTATCAAATATTTTTTAGAAGATTATGATTTTGAATTTGTAAAGCAGATGTGTATAAAAAATAATATATCACCTAAAGTGAATATTTGTGTGAATACATTAAAAACTGATACAGAAAGACTTAAAAAAGAACTGGAAGAGGAAAATATTGTATGTGAAGATGGCAAATATTTTACAAATTCATTAAGACTTTTAAAAACAGCAGACATAACTCGATTAAAGTCGTATAATAATGGTGAGTTTTATGTACAAGATGAAAGTTCGATGTTAGCAGTAAATATATTAGACCCTAAAGAGGGAGAATATATAATAGATGTATGTGCTGCACCAGGTGGAAAAAGTATACTTGCAGCACAAAAAATGAATAATAAAGGAATTGTGAGTGCAAGAGATATCTATGAACATAAATTAAATCTTATGAAAGAAACAGTACAAAGGCTTGGGATAAATATAATAGAATTAATGGAAGCTGATGCAGAAATTAAAGATGAGAAGAGTATATTAAAGGCAGATAGAGTGCTTATAGATGCACCTTGTTCGGGACTAGGAATACTTGCAAAGAAAGCGGATATAAAGCTTAAGAAAAAAGCAGAAGATATAGAAATATTACAAAAAATACAAAGAAATATATTGACAGTATGTTCGGAATATGTAAAATTAAATGGAGTATTGGTTTACAGCACTTGTACAATGACGAAAGAAGAAAATATTGAAAATGTAAAATGGTTTGTTGATAACTTTCCATTTGAACTTGAAGATATATCTGAATTTATTCCTGAAAATATGGAGTGTTCCACTGCTAAAGAGGGATATGTGCAGATTTATCCTCATATAAATGATATAGATGGTTTTTTTGTCGCACGTATGCGAAGAAAGAGGTAAATTATGGAAGATATTAAATCTATGAGTATAGATGAAATAAAACAATTATTAGAACAATGGGGAGAAAAGCCTTTTAGAGCAAAACAGATTTTTCAGTGGCTGCATTTAAAGCAGGTTTCTGGTTTTGAAGAGATGACAAATATTTCCAAAGATTTAAGACGAAAATTATCTCTTAATACAGTTATAAAAGGAACTAAAATTGTTAAAAAATTGGAGTCTAGAAAAGATGGAACGGTAAAGTATTTATCAGTTCTTGACGATGATAATATAATAGAAAGTGTTCTTATGAGATATGATTATGGTAATACAGTCTGTATTTCTTCACAGGTGGGTTGTCGTATGGGATGTAGTTTTTGTGCTTCTACAATAGATGGACTTGTTAGAAATCTTACTGCAAGTGAAATGCTTTCTCAGGTTTATATGATACAGAAAGATTGCGGAGAAAGAATTTCTAATATAGTAATAATGGGAAGTGGAGAACCTTTTGACAATTTTGACAATTTTTTGAAGTTTGTGGAACTTGTAAATTCTCCTGATGGTTTAAATATAGGTCAAAGACACATTACAGTTTCTACAAGTGGTTTAGTTCCTAAAATATTGGAATTTGCAGATAAAAATTTACAGGTTACTTTGGCAATATCACTTCATGCACCTAATGATGAACTTAGAAAAAATATTATGCCAATAGCTAAAAAATATTCTGTTGAAGAATTACTTAATGCTTGTAAATATTATATAAGCAAAACAAATAGAAGGGTTACTTTTGAATATTCTCTTATAAATGGGGTAAACGATAGTGAAGAAAATGCAAAGGAACTGGGAAGAAAATTAAGACATATGCTATGTCATGTCAATCTTATACCAGTAAATGAAATTAAAGAAAGAACACATAAGAAAAGTTCAGTCGAAAGAGTTAATAATTTTTCAGAGGTACTTGAAAGTTTTGGAGTAGAAACTACTGTAAGAAAACGTCTGGGAAATGATATAGAAGCTGCCTGTGGACAGTTAAGAAGAAGTTATCTTAATAAATAAGCAGGAATTTAAGGCGGGCTAAAGGAGGGCATTTGATTTGAATTCAACAGGAAGAAGTGAAATAGGATTATGCCGAGCTGCTAATGAAGATTTCATATTAAAAAGTGATACAGAAATAGGATGTTTGCCTAATCTTTATATAGTAGCTGACGGAATGGGGGGGCATCGAGCAGGAGAAGTAGCCAGCAGTAAATCAGTGGAATTTTTTTGTGAATATGTTGAAAATAACAAAGAATGTGAATTAAAGGAAAATTATGAATATATAGATATGATAAGAAATGCTATTTCATATGCAAATGAAAAAGTTTTTGAATTATCGAAAACAGATGATAATTTGTCAGGTATGGGTACTACTTTTGTAACAGCTGTAATTAAAGATAATATGTTATTTGTAGAAAATATAGGCGATTCTAGGCTTTATTTAATACGAGGCGGAGAGATAATTCAAATTACAA
>CAZQDT010000033.1:4226-15369 GCA_964592005.1 uncultured Eubacteriales bacterium | reverse complement strand
TGCTGAACAATTTGCAAATTATATGGTAGAATATGCCAAAGAAGGAGCTTGGGTATTAGGTGGCTGTTGTGGTACTACACCTGAACATATTGCCAAAACTGTTGAATTATGCAAAAATATTACACCTCTTCCTCTTTTAAACAAAGATATAACCTTAATAAGTTCTTATTCTGATGTTATTGAACTTGGAAAAGGTCCTAAAATAGTAGGAGAAAGAATAAATCCTACTGGAAAGAAAAAATTCAAAGAAGCTCTTAAAAATGATGATATAAATTACATTTTAGATGAAGCTTTAACCCAAAAAGAAAAAGGAGCACATATACTTGATGTAAATGTAGGACTTCCTGAAATAAACGAATGTGAAATGATGTGTAAAGCTGTAAAAGCAATTCAAGGAATTTTAAATACACCACTCCAAATAGATAGTTCAAGTTCCGAAGTTTTAGATAAAGCTCTTAGGCTTTACAATGGAAAAGCTATGATTAACTCTGTAAATGGAAAACAGGAAGTTATGAAAGAAGTATTTCCTCTTGTAAAAAAATATGGTGGTGTTGTAGTTGCCCTTACCCTTAACGAAGATGGCATTCCGGGAAGTGCTGAAGCTCGATACAAAATAGCTGAAAATATAGTAAATACTGCCAAAGAATACGGAATTGACAAAAAAAATATAATAATTGACCCTCTTACTCTTACTTTGAGTGCACAACAAGAAGATGCCTATGAAACAATAAAAGCTTTATCTATGATTAAAAAAGGACTTGGTGTAAAAACTATTTTAGGTGTTTCAAATATTTCTTTTGGACTTCCTCAAAGAGAAATTATGAATTCCACTTTCTTTGCAATAGCTTTAAATGCTGGACTTGATGCCTGCATAATCAATCCTTGCTCTGAAAGTATGATGAATGCTTATCGTTCATTTAATGCCTTGGCAGGCTATGACAAAAATTGCGTAAACTATGTTGAATATTTTGCTTCGTATGTACCAGTTACATCTTCTGTTTCTACTAAGGTTCAAAACACTACAAAATCTGATTCGGACACTGCAAGTAACAACACAAATTTAACACCTTTACAAAGCCTTATTGTAAAAGGTTTAAAAGACTCAGCATATTCAATGACAGCTGAACATTTAAAAGATACTATTCCAATGGATATAATAAATAACGAAATTGTACCAGCTGTTGATATTGTTGGAAAAGGATACGAAAGTGGAAAACTTTTCCTTCCTCAACTTATGATGAGTGCTGAAACTGTTAAACAATCTTTTGCTGCAATAAAAGAATTTTTAAATAATTCAGGAGAAAAAACAATAAGCAAAGGTACTATAATTATGGCTACCGTCAAAGGCGATATTCACGATATAGGAAAAAATATAGTTACTGCATTACTTGAAAATTATGGATATGAAGTTATAGACTTAGGAAAAGATGTAGACCCTGAAATAATTGTAAAGACTGTCAAAGAAAAAGATGTAAAACTTGTGGGTTTAAGTGCTTTAATGACTACTACCGTTGCAAGTATGGAACAAACTATTAAAACCCTACGTGCTGAAGGTTGTGACTGCAAAGTAATGGTTGGCGGTGCTGTTCTTAATCAAGATTATGCTGATATGATAGGTGCTGATTTTTATGGAAAAGATGCCTTAGCCTCTGTAAATTATGCAAACAGCCTATTTAAATAATTAGCCCAAACTTTTTACAATGGTTTTAAACAAAGAAATTGCCGTTCAGCTTAAAGCAGAACGGCTGCTTTTTTAGGTCTATTAGGTGAAATCTTCTTTAAATCACCTTTATTTCTATACATTCTGTCATCGGCTCTTTTTATTGTATCATGAACATCATTATCAATTTTTTCTTCAAATTTTGCAGAACCATATGAGATTTTTATTTTTAAATCTTCACTTTTTTCATTGTATTCATTCTGCATTTTTTTCATTCTTTTAATACTTTTAAAATAAGCTTCCAACGAAACGTCTTTAACAATCATTGCAAATTCATCTCCACCTATACGGTAACATACACCACCTATATCTTTAAATGCTTCCTGTATAAGTTTTGCACTATCAATAATATATTTATCTCCCATTGCATGACCCAAATTATCATTAACTCTTTTTAAGTCATTCAAATCCATTATTGCTATGATAGTTCTCTTCAATAAATCTATATCTTCAAGCTTTTCTATTTCCTGCTGATAAGCAAACCTGTTTCCTAAGCCAGTAAGAACATCAGTATATGCCATTTTCTTTAATGTGCGACTTTCTTGCAAATTTTGTATTATAGAAATAAATTCTTTTCCTGTATCAACCAAAAAAATAATAAGACATATCAAAAAACCTATTCTCAAAAACCGACTTGCATCATCATAATCCACTGTATAAAATTTAACAATATCAATTACTATTGATATTGCTAAAACCAACATTGCTACCGAAAATGCTTCCACACTATGTTTTTTTATTTTTGCATTAAAAAATCCTTTAAATGTAACATATATTGCAATCAATAAATCAAGTGCTATTGATATATGTGTTAATACAAGGGTTTGTCTTAAATCATAAATATTTAAAACCTGTAATATAACACATATTAAAAAAGTTATAAAATCAAAAATTACCGCACCATCTAATAAATTCTTATAATCTAAACCATATACTTCTCTTATAAACATTAATAACGGTATAGATATTACTGTCAAAGAAAGATATGCCAAATTTCTAAAAAATATTTTATTAGGTACAAATAAATATAATATCTCTATTTCCGTAAAAGACCATAATGCCAATGTAAGTGCAAATAATCCAATATAAATTAAACTTCCTTTTGAATTAAACTTCCATTTTATTACAATACCTGTAATTATACAAATTAATCCTACCAAAAACATAATAAAACAAATACTGCTGCTTAAAATGTTTTCTTGAATATATCCAATAATAATTGAATATTTATCACCTATCAAAAATTTTCCAAGTCTTCCATCATTATAAGGTGAAGTTGTTTTTATTATAATATCTTTTCCTAAATCTTGTTCAGATATATCTATTATATTTATAGTAACACCAGGGGAATGGATAAATCTATCATTTTCAAATATTCCAAACTCATATACTTTTTTACTATCTATATATGCCTCTACTGTACAATTAAAAGACTTAAATACTAATGCCATATCACTTATATATTCACTTGGCAAAGTATTTATATACAACATATTTTTCTCATTTTCTAAAATATTTTCTTCCTGCCAATCATCATTAAAAGCATTTACCCTGTCGTTTTTTATAGAAACTGTAATATTTGTATTATATGTCACAGCAGTATATCCAAGTATAATTAAAATAACTATCAACATTACGCCGTATATTCCAAATAATTTTTTGATATTCATTTGTAATATCCTCCACCCCAAAAATATCTTTGTTATTTACTCCTATTCTAACACGAAAAACTTAGAATATAAATATCACCCAAAATAAAAGTCAATAAAAACAAGCAATACTTTTCTTGCAAATTTGCAAAAGCCAAATACAATTTTTTCCACATCTCTCAATAAATGCTATTTTTATATTTATTTATAAATTCTAAATCTTTATCGCTCAAATCTGCTTTTTCTAATAAATCTGGTCTTTTTAAATATGTCCTTATTAAAGACTGTTCTCTTTTCCATTTATTTATATTAGCATGATGACCTGATAATAAAATATCTGGAACTTTCCTTTCCATAAAAACAGGCGGCTTTGTATATTGTGGATATTCTAACAAATAATTACTGTGACTTTCATCTACAAAAGACTCATCTTTACCCAAAACTCCCGATTTAAGCCTCGATACAGCATCTATAATTACCATAGCTGCCAGTTCTCCACCTGTAAGTACAAAATCACCTATGGATACTTCATCTGTAACAATTTCTTCGATTATTCTTTCATCTACTCCTTCGTAATGACCACATAAAAAAATTATATCCTCTTCTTTTGATAATTCTACTGCCATCTTTTGATTAAAAACCTTACCTTGTGGTGTCATATATATTACTCGTGGCTTTTTAGATATATCTTTTACAACACTCTGCCAAGCATCGTATATCGGCTGAGCCTGCATAACCATTCCAACTCCACCGCCATAAGGATAATCATCTACATGCCTATGTTTATCTTTTGAAAAATCTCTTATATTTACACAATTTAATTTTATAATATCATTTTTTAAAGCTCTTCCAATAATACTATGTGACATTGACTGTTCTATCATCTCTGGAAATAAAGTCAAAACGTAAAAATTCATCAGTCTATAAGTCCCTCCATAATATGAACTATCATTTTATTTTCTGCTACACTTACTTTTTTAATACATTCTTTTATAGCTGGAAGTAATATTGATTTATTTTTTTCTGCATCTGGATTTTCTACCACATACACATCATTTGAAGAAGTAAAAAGGATATCTTTAATTGTTCCCAAATATTCTTCTTCCTCTGTATAAACCTCCATATCATATAAATCACTTATATAATACTCATCTTCTTTAAGAGGTAGAGCATCTTTTCTTTCTATCTTAACCGACAACCCTTTGAGCCTTTCAGCTGCCGTCATATCTTCTATTTCTTTAAATTTAATTATTACGAAATTTTTATGAAACCAAACTCTTTCAATATTGTATTCTTTCTTAAATTTTCCATTGTCCAATAAAACTGTTTTTAATTTAGAAAAACGTTCGGGTTCATCAGTCGTAGGCAATATCCTTACATCACCTTTTATTCCCTGAGTATTTACTATTTTCCCTATCTCAAAAAATTCCAAATCTCCCATAAATTCACTCTTTCCTTTATCATATTTGAATAAAATTGAATTGCTTTATATCTTTAGACTATCATATTTTTATAAGAACTTCAATAAAAAATAACAAAAAATGCACAAATACTATTTTAAAATAAAATTATTCAATTCAAAAAAACTGCTAAATATAAAACTCAGCAGTTTTTAAAATTATTATTTATATATTATCTTTTTTTAAAAACCAATTTCTAATTTTTAAAACTATGAATTGGAGCAGGTATTCTTCCACCTCTTGCTATAAAGTTTTCACAACTAAAAGCATTTACAGGCATAATAGGTGCATAGCCCAAAAGCCCACCAAATTCTACCACTTCGCCCACTTTTTTACCAATAACAGGTATTACCCTAACTGCCGTGGTTTTATTATTTACCATGCCTATTGCCATTTCATCTGCTATAATACCTGAAATGGTAGCTTCTGATGTATCTCCTGGAATAGCTATCATATCAAGTCCTACTGAACATACACAAGTCATAGCTTCAAGTTTTTCAAGTGTCAATGCTCCTGCCTGTGCCGCTTCTATCATTCCATGGTCTTCACTTACTGGAATAAATGCTCCGCTAAGACCTCCTACATATGAAGAAGCCATAACTCCTCCTTTTTTGACATTATCATTAAGAAGTGCAAGTGCTGCTGTTGTTCCCGGTGCTCCTGCTTTTTCAAGTCCCATTTCTTCAAATATTTCTGCAATACTATCCCCTACTGCTGGTGTAGGTGCTAATGATAAATCTATAATACCAAATGGTACATCAAGTCTTTTCGCCGCTTCAAGTGCAACAAGCTGACCTACTCTTGTTATCTTAAATGCTGTACGTTTTACTGTTTCACAAAGAGTTTCAAAATCTTTTCCTCTTACTGTTTCCAAAGCTCTTTTTACAACTCCCGGTCCACTTACCCCTACATTAATACAGCAGTCTTTTTCTCCTACTCCATGAAAAGCTCCTGCCATAAAAGGATTATCTTCTACTGCATTACAAAATACTACAAACTTTGCACAACCTAAAGAGTCCTTATCCGCTGTAAATTTAGCCGTTTCTTTTATTATCTGTCCTATTCGCTTTACAGCGTCCATATTTATACCAGAACGACTTGAACCTACATTTACTGAAGAACAAACTCTTTCTGTTTCTGCAAGTGCCTGTGGAATAGAATTTAAAAGCTTTATATCACCTGTTGTACAGCCTTTTTGTACAAGTGCAGAAAATCCACCGATAAAATTTACCCCTACTTCTTTTGCTGCTTTATCTAAAGTCTTTGCCACTGATACATAATCTTCTGTGTTACAACCCGATGCAGCAATAGCAATAGGTGTTACAGAAATACGTTTATTTACAACAGGAACACCATATTCTTTTGCTATGTCATCACCTGTTTTTACTAGTTTTTCCGCTTTTTGGGTTATTTTATCATATATTTTCTGATTAAATTTATTTATATCTGAATCAGCACAATCTAAAAGACTTATACCCATTGTAATGGTACGCACATCTAAATTTGCTTCTTCAATCATTTTATTGGTTTCCTGAACTTCCATTAATGAAATCATTTGACTATCGTTCCTCTCCTATATTCTGTGCATAGCATTAAATATTTCTTCATGCTGTAATTTTATTACAACACCTAATTCTTCACCAAGTTTTGATAATTCTTCTGTCAACTCAACAAAATTTTCTTTTTTATCAGAAATATCAACTATCATCATCATATTAAAATATCCTTGAACTATCGTCTGTGAAATATCCAATATATTCATATTTCTTTCTGATAAACATGAACATACCTTAGCTATAATACCTACTTTATCTTTTCCTAATACTGTAATAATGCCTTTCATCTTAAAATTCCTCCAAGCTTATGTAAAAATTAAAAAACTCTTTTTATACAATACCACAAAACAGACATTATATCAAGCTTTAACTAAACAAAGTCAGCAATAAAAATTTTAAGAAAGATAATAAATACTTATTGCAAGATTTAAATAACCTGCAAAAGTTACCCATATTAAATAAGGAATAAACAATATTCCTGCTGTTTTATTTATTTTAATGAAACTTTTATATGTACTGTAAATAAGATACCATAAAAGTAATAAACATACAAATGCAAGCAAATATGATTTAAAAGCAAAAAAAATAATTGTCCATGCAGTATTTGCAATCAGTTGTAATCCATATAACCTTAATGCTTCTTCTTTTTCTTCTGATTTTGAAATATAGACAAGATATGATGCAACTCCCATTAAAAAAAATAAAATAGTCCAAACAATCGGGAATAACCAACTAGGTGGACTTAAAGGCGGCTTATATACTTGTTCATACTGTCCCATATTTTTATAAGTTATAAATCCACCTATACCACCTGTTCCTAAACTTATTGCCAAACTAACAGCCAATACTTTTAAATTTCCTTTTTTCATTAAATCACTCCTACTTTTTTTAACATTATATTGTCAGTTTTCCTTTGTTATTCTCAATATAAAAAGGATTTTATCCGAAATTTTTCAAATAAAATCCTTTTTATACTATTGCTTTTCAAGTTCAAATTCTATCAATTTGTCCAAAAATTCTCCATAGCTTATTCCCTGCCCCTGCAAAGCTTTAGGTATAAGACTATGAGAAGTCATTCCGGGTAAAGTATTAATTTCAAGTACCATTACCTGTTCTTCCTGAACTATCATATCTACTCTGCCATATCCGCTGCACTTTAAGACTTTAAATACTTTTTTAGCAATTTCCTGTATCATTTCCTGTAAAAATAATGGAAGAGTAGAAAATACTATCTGAGTATCTTCTGCTTCATATTTTGCTTTATAATCATAAAATGTACTATTTGCTGAAATATCCAGAACTGTCAAAACTTCTACACCTTTCTTTGTTTCCAAAAGTCCACAAGTTACTTCTCTACCACATATATATTTTTCTATCAATATATCATCATCCATTTTTTTTACTTCATTGGCAGCATTTTCAAGCTCACAGAAATTATTTACTATGGATATTCCTATACTTGAACCACCTTTATTTGGCTTTACAACCAAAGGAAAACCAAGCATATTTATATCATCTATATAATTTTTTATTTCTTCTTCTTGCTTTATAAAAATATCATCTGCCACAGGTATATGATTTAATTTCATAAGCTGTTTTGAAAGATTTTTATCCATTCCTATGGCACTTCCTATAACTTTAGTACCCACATATGGTATATTAAGACATTCCAACAATCCCTGTACTGTTCCATCTTCACCTGAACCACCATGCAGTGCACTTATAACTATATCCGCCTTTGACTGAATAAGTTTAACAACCCATTCATCAGATGGTTCATTAGGTATTGCAATTATATCAACATCATATTTATTTTTGTCTAAATTTTTATACATTTCTTCAGAGGTTTTAAAAGAAATTTCTCTTTCAGTAGAACTCCCTCCCGCAAGTACCACTACTTTCTTTTTTTTCAAAATATATACACCTCTATTCCCATCTGATTTCTATGACATCACCACTTTTTAGAGGTTCTGTATAACTTGCCTTATGTCCATTTATAAGTAATACTATAAGTCCCTGAGGCTTTGAAAGGTCAAAATCTATATAATCAAATATATCTATAAATACATAATTCCCCAAACTTTTTTTATTTAATATAACAGGTTTATTATTTACTATTACTTGTAATTCTGACGGATTTGTCATTACTGAATTTATAAATTTATCACTTTCTGTCATTTCTCTTTTAGGCAAAATTTCTTCTGTAACCATTTTATCTATACTATAAGTTTCTTCATTTGTAACTGCAATTTCCTTAATTTCTGGCTCTTTAATTTTTTCTTCAGACTTAACCTCAATCTTAGATTTACTTTTATTTAACTCTTTTATCTCTATTTTTGCACCATTATTTATTTGAGTATTTTCTTTTGCATATTCACCATCGACATAAACCACCTGATTACTAAAATCAGTATCCATATATTGACATAAATCTTTAAAAGTATTTACTTCATAAATATATACTTCATCATCATTTAAAATTTCTTTATTTTCATCACAGAATACTCCATTTACTACTGCAAATGGTTTAAGTTCTGTCTTATTTCCATCTATATACACCGTCTTTATGTCACTATTTTTAATAAAATCTTTTACAAATGCTTGAGCATTTTTTCCATTTACCGCAGGAACTACTTTTATATTGTCATCAGCTTTTATTGGTGTTTCAAGACTTGCAATTTCATTATTTACGTAAAGTTCTGCTGGAATTCCAAATTCTCCGCTTATTTTTTTAATTGAACCATTAAGCCTAAAAAGCAAATTTTCTCCTTTTCTATTTATAAGATTGTTATGGTCAAAACCTTTTGCAAGTACTGCATCTACAAGCGTAAGCTGATTTCCTTTCATAAGCTCAACTATCTCACCATTTACAGAAACATAAATAAACTCATAACCCATATTATAAGAAGCAGTCACACATATTCCTATTGGTGTTACAAACATTGTTCCCTCAAGCTTATTATCATCTTCAAATACAATATTTCCCAGTGCTTCGCTTCCTTTTAATGTAACTCTTTTCTCATCTATATCTAATTTCTTAGCAATTTTTTCTACAAAACCATGAATTTGACTTCCTCCACCTACGCAGAAAACTGCACTTGCCGATTTACCACCATTTAATGCACATATTTTTGCAGCAATTTCACTTGTAAGTTTTTCTATTGTAGGCTCTATAACTTCTAAAATTTCTTTTGAAGTAACTTTTTGCTCTATTCCCAATATATCCTGAAATTCAATTTCTTCTTGTGTCCCTATAAGCTGTTTAATCCTTTCTGCTGTTTCAAAATCTATAAGATAATTATGTACCAGCTTTTCCGTTATTTCATCGCCCGCCACTGGAATCATACCATAAGCTGATACACTTCCTTCTTTAGTAACAGCTATATCTGAAGTACCTGCCCCTACGTCTACGAGTGCAAGATTTAAAAGTCTTATATTTTCAGGAATAACTACATTAATTGCTGCTATCGGCTCAAGTGTAAGACTTCCTACTTCAAGACCTATTCTTTCTACTACTGAATAAAGGCTATCCACTACTATTTGAGGTAAAAATGTTGCCACTAATTCAACGCCTATTTTTTTACCTTTATGTCCTTCAAGATTTGTTATATTAAAACCATTCAAATAATAGTGTATTACTGAATAACCAACACAAAAATATTTGTCCTCTTCGGAAAGTTCTTTTACAAGCTCCAGCTGTGCCTTATTAAGTGCCTCTATTTCAAGAGATTTTATCATATCACTTTCTATGAGTACATCATTTTTCTCATCTAAAACCTGCTCTGCTGACATATTATAGGTTTTTAAAGAACGACCTGCTGCTGCAATAGCTACTTTTTTAAATGTCATATTTGTAATCTGTTCCAATTCTTCCTTTACTTGTTTAGCAGTTTTAGCCACCTTATTTATATCATGTATCTGTCCATCTATCATTGCTCTGGACTCATGCGGTATCATTTTACTTGCCACCACATGAAATTTTCCATCTTCTTCATAACCTACTACACCTATAATGGTTCTTGTTCCTATATCAAGACCAAATATCATTTCTCTCATAACTATGCCCCCTGCTTTAATTACTAATTTCTTCTTTAAGCTTTTGTGCCGCCTCTTCCGGTGCATAAATATCTATGCTGCATTCTGTTCCAAGTTCAAAACCTGCTAAACCTGTAAGTCTTGGAATTATCTGCAAATACCAATGCAAATTTTTTCCTCCCTCAAAACAAATATTAAAGTTTACATCTTTAAAAATTTTATTTAAAGCATTTATAGTTTTTAGAAATATTTCAGAAAGTCTTTCAATCATTATATCATCAAATTCTGTAATATTTGAATAATGTTTTAATGATATTATCCATATTTCATAAGGGTATTTTGAAGCATAAGGAGCAATTACCACAAAATCTGAATTTTGGCAAATAATTCTCTTATTCTCCATCAATTCATAATTTATCATATCACAACAGACACATACTCCCTTTTTTTCAAAATATCTCTTGCTCTGTTCAAAACGTTTTATCTGTTTTTGAGGAATTATCGGAAGTCCTACTATCTGCCAATGAGAGTGTTCTTTTGAAGCCCCTGCTTTAACTCCGTCATTTTTAAATATCTGAATATATTTAATATTTTCTTTTTTTTCTATTTCTGCCATTCTTTGCTGCAATGTCCAAAATACTTTTTTCATATGCTCTATCGAAAAATCTTTTATTTTTTCATTATGATTGGGAGTATCAATCACAACTTCATGTACTCCCTCAG
>CAZQDT010000033.1:0-4216 GCA_964592005.1 uncultured Eubacteriales bacterium | reverse complement strand
ATAATAATAATAATAATAAAAATAGTAGTTAGCAAGCACTTCTGTTTCAAAATTTTCTGTTTTAAAATCCACAAAAGGATATTTATTGTCAACCACTCTAACAAGCCAATCTTTTCCCTGTTTTATCTCAAAAATGGTTTTAGGTGTCATAAATTCATTTCCTATACAAAAAGGACATTTTTTTGATAATTCACCAGAATTTTTAAAATCATCTGGTCTTTTTGCTCTTTGTGCAGCTATTATTGTTTGGTCACCACTTAAAGGGTCTATCCTAATTTCAGACATTATATCGCCCTTTCATTATTTTTCATAAATATATAAATTTTCCATACCCGAAAATATTTCATTAAAATTCGAGCTAATCTCTCCTTTTACTTTCTCATCTGCTAAAACAGCAGTATTCCTAAAGTAAAGACTTATATAAGGTAAATCTTCTATTATCAAATCTTGAATATTATCATATACCTGATATAATGAATTTTCATCTACCGCTGAAAAAGCCTGTTGTAAAAGACTATCCATTCTACTATTCTGATATGATATAAAATTGCTACCTCCACTTATTTGTGATGAATGGAAAGCAAATGTTAAATCTGGTATAATAGAAAGTTTCCAACCTGCATATACCAAATCAAAATCCTTTGCATAAAGTTTTTGAGTATATGCTTCATAATTCTGTAAATCCAAATTGAGTTCTACTCCCATTTTTCCAAAACTTTCTTTAATCATTTCAGCCGCTGCAACTCTATGTTCATTTTCATTATTTACAAGCATTGTAAAACTCAATTTCTGTCCATTATTATCCAAAATTCCATCATTATCTGTATCTGTCCAACCCATCTGTTCAATCATAGATTTTGCCAATTCAGTATTGAATATATATTTTAAACTTTCTGAAGATTTAAGCCATGAATTAGGATTAACAGGTGTATCTGTTATAACTGCATGATTTAAATATATCTCCTCAACAATTTGTTCTCTTGGAACTGCATAAGCAAGTGCCTTTCTTACTATATCATTACTCAATATTGAATTATTAAAATTAATTCCTATAAAATCATAATAATTCGTGGTATATTCATATATTGTAGTTTTCTTTGAATTATTATATTTACCCCAATCTACAACATCTGTGGTAATAAAATCAACAGTCCCTTGTTCAAATGAATAAAGTTCTGTTTCTTTATCAGGTAAAATTTTTACAGAAATATAATCAATATATGGTGTTCCTTTAAACCATTGAGCATTTTTTACAAGTTTAACTTCTTCCATAGTTGTAAAACTTTCAAAACTATATGCTCCTGTACCCATAGGTTTCATATTTTTATCTGAATTAAGTACATCTTCTCCTGAATAATAATCTGATGATATTATAGGAAAATTCAAACTATAAGCATATCCAGAAAATACCTGTCTATATTTTATTTCGATTGTATAATCATCTAAAGCAGAATAAGAACTTATATTATTTACACAAGCTTTATATGCTGAACTATCCTGAGATTTTTTTATTGTATCTAAAGAAAATACAACATCTTTAGCTGTAAGTTTAGTTCCATTATGCCATGTTATATCTTGTCTTAAATTCAATTTAAGAACAAGACCACTTTCCGACATTTCCCAAGATTGGACTATATTCGAAGATGGTTTCATATTTTTATCTAATATTACAAGCTTATCATAAATCAAACTCAACATATTATCTACTGACTCATCTTCATTAAGAAGTGGATTAAATGTTGTTGGATTTCTACTTGCTATTGTCAAAGTTCCACCCTCTTGAGGTTTTATAACTTCCTGCTGTTTTGTTGTACTTTCAGCAGTCGAAGAAGTCGTCAATTTCGTAACATCATTGTTCTGCTGATTTCCATTACAAGCTGAGGATAAAACAAGTGTTGCTGATAATAATACTGTTAATAATAATTTTCTTTTCATTTTCTATTCCTCTCTAAATTTTTCAAATAAAATATCGTCAATTTCTTTTTTAAGTTCTTCAATACTTCCATTATTTGGTATAATAACATTTGCATATTTTTTTAACTCCTGCCAGCTCATCTGACTGTTTATTCTACTTTGAGCCTGCTCAAATGTTATATTATCCCTTTTCATAATTCTTTCTATCTTAATAGATGTATCTGCATATACCGCCCATATTTCATCTACTTCTTTATGAAGTCCTGCTTCCACTAATAAAGGAGCATCTATTATTATTGCTTTAAAATCTCTATTTATATTTTCTTTTATAAGTTTTTTTATTTCTACAACAATATGTTTGTGAGTACATTTTGTATGCTTTTTTAGTAATTCTTTATTGTTAAATACAATGTCACCTATTTTTTTTCTAATTATATTTTTATTCTCATCTAAAATAGTATTTCCAAAAATTTCTATAACTTCATAATAAGCAAGTTGTCCTTTTTCAAGTATACTATGTGCTATTTTATCTGCATCTATTATATACATTCCTTTTTGTACCAAATACTCAGATACAAAACTTTTACCTGTACCACTTCCACCTGTAAGTCCAATAACTTTCATTTTTCTTTCCCCTTACTATTTAGCTTCAAACCACGAATTTCCTTGGTGCATATCCACTTTCATAGGAACAGAAAATTTAACAGCATTTTCCATTTCATATTGTAAAATTTCTTTTACTTTTTCAATTTCATCTTTTGCCGTTTCAACCAACAGTTCATCATGTACCTGTAAAATAAGTCTTGATTTAAGATTTTCTTTTTTAAGCCTTTTATGAACTCTAATCATCGCTATTTTTATTATATCTGCTGCTGTTCCCTGAATAGGCATATTCATTGCCACTCTTTCACCAAAAGCCCTTTGGTTATAATTTCTCGTATTTATTTCAGGTATAACTCTTCGTCTTTCAAATACTGTTTTAGCGTATCCATTTTCTTTGGCATATTTAACCAAATCATCAAGATAGATTTTTACTTTAGGATATCTTTCAAAATAACTTTTAATATATTCTTCTGCCTCTTTTCTTGAAATTCCCAAATCCTGACTAAGGCTGAATGCTCCCATGCCATATATTATACCAAAATTCACTGCTTTTGCACTGCTTCTCTGCTCTGGTGTAACCTCATCAAATGGTATCTTTAATACCTGTGAAGCTGTAAGGCGATGTATATCCTGATTTTCACAGAAAGCTTTTATAAACGTTTCATCACCCGACATATGTGCAAGTACTCTAAGTTCAATCTGCGAATAATCTGCATCTAAAAATACAAATTCATCACTTGATGGTATAAATACTTTTCTTAATTGTCTACCTAACTCAAGTCTTATTGGAATATTTTGTAAATTCGGTTCTGTACTACTTATTCTTCCCGTAGCTGTTATAGTTTGATTAAAAGTAGAATAAACCTTATCATCTTCCTTATTCATAACTGATAAAATACCCTCTACATAGGTACTTTTCAGCTTTGTATACGTTCTATATTCCAAAACATACCTTACTATATCATGCTCATATGCCAATTTTTCTAAAACTTCTGCCGCTGTGGAATAACCCGTTTTAGTTTTCTTATCAGCTTTAAGTCCAAGTTTTTCAAATAAAATTACACCTAACTGTTTTGGTGAATTTATATTAAACTCTTCTCCTGCCATATCATATATTTGCTTTGTAAGTTCATTTATATGTTTATCCAGCACTTTTCCATACTCTATAAGAGCCTGCCTGTCTACTTTTATTCCGTATTTTTCCATATCAGCAAGTACTTCTATCAAAGGCTGTTCTATTTCATAATACAAATCTTGCTGTAAATTTTCTTTAAGCTTTTCCTGCATTTTAAAATATGCCCTTCTTACTACATCTGCCTGACTTGCTGCAAACTTTGTTCTTTCGCTTTCTTCCAATTCTAAAATGGATTTTTTTGATTTCCCTTTTCCAAGTAATTCTTCTTCTGCTGGATAAATTTCTGATAAAAATTCCCCTGCTAAATCATCATAATAATAAGTATCTCTTGTAGAATTCAACAAATACCCCGCTATGATAGTATCAAATATAACTAAATTTAACTGTATCTCATTTTTTCTCAAAAAAGCAATATTACTTTTTTCATCATGTGAAATTTTTTCTATATCTCCCTCAAAAAACTCCTTAAGTATTTTTAACATTTCTTCTTGAGAACATTTTTCAGAAACCTCAAGCCATACTGCCTCTTTATCTTTATATGAAATACTTATTCCAAAAAGATTT
>CAZQDT010000032.1:0-15888 GCA_964592005.1 uncultured Eubacteriales bacterium | reverse complement strand
TTTGCGAACTAAGCAAATTTTTCGCTTCATCAAACATCATTTTATATAATATAAAGTGATTTTATTCAAGGTGAAAATATTTGCGAACTAAGCAAATTTTTCGCTTCATCAAACATCATTTTATATAATATAAATTACCGCTTTCTTGACATGAAAATCTTCAAATGCTATATTTGTGTTAGAATTGGATTGGGGAGGGATTTTGGATTTTATGAAAAATTATAAAAAATTGCTTTATTTACTTGGAATTTCGGGATTTTTATTTGTCAGCGGCTGTACAAATCAACAAGAAAACATTGAGAAAAGCAGTACATTAGAAAATTTAGTTAAAAATGAACAAATTGAGAAGGTGGAGAGTGTGCTATTAAGCGAGAACAAGAAATTATTTGATGGAAAAATATCTAGAGTATCAGTACATGACCCTTCTATTATCAGAGATGAAGATGAAAATGGCGATGTAATGTATTATGTTTTTGGAACACATATTACATCTGCCAAGTCAAAAGATTTGGTAAATTGGACAGAATTTACCAATGGATATGCTAAGGAGAACAATGTTCTTTATGGAAATTTGTCAGAAAATTTATCCGAACCTTTTAAGTGGGCAGGAGAAGATGATGCAGATTGTAAAGGTGGTTTTGCTGTATGGGCACCAGATATAATTTATAATGAAAATTATGTAAATGACGATGGAACTAAAGGGGCGTATATGCTTTATTTTTGTACATCTTCTACCTATTGTCGTTCAGCTATTGCCTATGCTATAAGTGATAAGATAGAAGGTCCTTATACATATAAGAAAACTTTGATTTATTCAGGGTTTACGCAAAATAGTTCAAAAGACGATAAAAGTGACATTGATAAAATTTGGACAAATACGAATATTGACGAATTGATGAAAGAAGGACGTATTGAGGGCGAATATAATACAAAATGGGGAACTTTAAACTATAATACTGATTATGCTCCAAATGCGATAGACCCTACTATTTTTGTGGATAAAGATAAACGTATGTGGATGTGTTATGGTTCATGGTCAGGTGGTATTTATTTGTTAGAAATAGATGTAAAAACAGGAGATGTAATTTATCCTAAAACAGATGGAAATACGGAAGATGGGCGTGTAATTGATAAATATTTTGGTACTAGAATTGCAGGAGGACATACTTTGTCGGGAGAAGGTCCATATATTTTGTATGATGAAAATACAGAGTATTACTATATGTATACTACATATAATTTTTTAGATTCTGTCAGCGGATATAATATGCGTTTATTCAGAGCTGAAAAGCCAGAAGGTCCTTATTTAGATGCTGCGGGAAATAATGCAGTATTTATTTCAAGAGGAAGTAATCAATATAAGCTTGGTATAAAAGTTATGGGAAATTATGTTTTGTCTGGAAATGAAAAGGGATATCGTTCTCCCGGTCATTGTTCTTCATTTATGGATAAAGATGGTTATAGATATCTTATATTTCATACAAGATTTGATAACTCAGGTGAAATGTTTGAAATAAGAATTCATCAGCAATTTATGAATGAAGATGGTTGGCCTGTAACAGCGGTATTTGAAAATAGAAATGATTTAATTTTGGCAGAAGGTTATGAAAAAAATGATATAATTGGAAATTATGAATTTATTAATCATGGTACTGCTTCTGATGGAGCTAAAGTAAAAATGGCACAAAATATCAGTTTAAATGAAGATGGCACGATTTCAGGAGATATTTTAGGAACTTGGCTAGAAAAAGAGGGAACTTGTTATTCGGTATTTGAAATAAATGATATAACATATAAAGGAGTATTTTTTAGACAGCATAATGAAAAAGGCAAAATGGTTATGACTTTTTCGGCAATTGGCTCTAACAATGAAACTATATGGGGAGTAAAGAATATTGTTGAAAATTAATTGTAGTTAAAGTATACAAAAAGCAATATATATTTATATAAATAGTGATGAAAAAATTACAAGATATTGCTTTATCGTATGCTTAAAGCGTATAATGAAGCAGGTGTAATATGGAGTACACTGAATTTGTTAGATGGAGGAGAAAAAATATGGGAGAAAAATTAAAGAAATATCTTGGTATTATGTTTAGTGCTATATTTTTATCAACGATATGTTTAGGGAATATAGCATTTGCAGATACTGTAAGAAATGTTGATGTATGGGATTTTGCGGGTGTAGAGGAAAAAAATACAGAACTTTATACAAATAATATTACAGCGGAGTTTTGGAATGATTATTCATTATTGGGTTTAGATGGAAAATTTTTGGAGGGTAAGGCAACAATAGGTGACCTTATACTTTCACATAATTCAAATGACAGGTTATATTCAACATTAATTTCAAAAAATGCAGGAAGTTTGAATGCTATTGCAATATCAAAGTATGCAGATGGATATACAGCATCTGGTATGTATTATGCAAATGGTACAGGTGGAGATAGCAGAAGAAATGTAATTATTAACAATGTTGTTGCTGGCGATAAAATTGTGGCATATATGGGTTCAAGTAATGCAGTAGATGGAACACTTCATTTTACCTATATGGGTAAAGATGGAGAACAAGATGTAACAGCAACTTTTAATAATGTGGGTGTTAAGTATGAATTTGTTGCACAGTATAGCGGTGCTTATAAGCTTTGGACAGGTGGAGATGCAGGTAAACCAATTTATAACAGGGTGGTAAGAATACCAGCTGTATCGGTAACAGGTACTATTGATTTTGGCAGTACTAATCCTTCAAATTACAAAGTGGTATTTATAAATAGTGTTACTGGTTATGAAACAGAGGCAACATTAGATGAAAATAAATTTTCAGCTCTTTTAGCAGCTGGAGATGAATATACAGTAACTTTGTCAGGAGCTTCAGGTTTTGGATTTACTAATGAAACAAAGAAAATTAAAACTGAAACTAATGATGTACTTACAGGTAAGAAAGATGTAGTTCTTAAAGTCGAAGCTAAAGAAGTATACACATACTCAGGTAAACTGACAGGATTTGCAGAAGATTATGATATTTCTAAGCTTAATGTGACTTTGGCAGCGTCAAAAGACTCTCTTGCAGATGATGTTGAACTTTCGATAGGTGCGGATGGTTCATATAGTGCAGTATTAGAGCCTAATATAGAATATGCCGTAGTTCTTGAAGGGGTTAATGATTATGAAGTTACAGAGGGCAAAACTATAAAAGTTACTAAAAATACAAGTTCTGATATTAAAGTTTCATTGAAGCCTGTATATGATATATCAGGTGGATTTTTGGGATTAGATAAAGGGGTAGAAGTTACAAATCTTAAATTTACAAATATAGAAGATAATTATGAATATGATGGAAAAATTACATCTGATGGTTATACAGCATCATTAAGAAATGGTGCGTATTCAGTTAGTTTGATAGTAAAAGGATATACTACAAGTACGCATATTGTAGTGGCAGGTGGAGCTGTAAAAAAAGATTTATTGTTTATATCTCAAGCTTTACCAGAAACAAAAGCTTGGGTGTCAGACATTTATGTTGGATATCCTGACAAGGGTGAATTAAATTATACAACAGTAAATGAGGCGGTTGCTGCTTGTGAGGCAATGAATCCGACTTCAGAGGATAAGAGAATTACAGTACATATTGCTCCTGGAACATATCGTGAACAAATTATTATAAATACACCTTATATTTCATTTGTAAATGATACAGATGAAGAAGTAGTTTTAACATGGTATTATGGTATTGGATACAAATATTACAGTGCAGATAAAAATGGTTATTATAATATTGAAAATGCCTATGATAAATATGAAAAGAGAACAGTTTCAAAATGGGGTTGTTCAACATATTTAAAAAGTGGTGCAAAAGGATTTAAGGCAGACAAAATTACATTTGAAGCATCTTTTAACCGCTATGTTACAGAGGAAGAAGTGGCAGATGGTGTTGAAGTAAGCGGTGGTGAAGCTATTACACTTGTAAGGAAAGTAGGTACTAATGTAACAACTAAGAGTGGAACAGAACGTTCTTCAGCAATGGCTGTGGAAGCTACTAATGTAGAGTTTACAAATTGTGCTTTCTTGGGAAGTCAGGATACATTGTATACAGGAAATTCAGTAAATGTATATTTTAAAAATTGTCGAATTGAGGGTAATACAGACTATATTTTTGGTGCAGGAAACTGTGTATTTGATGGTTGTGAATTGAAATTTTATGGTTATAGCGGAAGTGGTTCAGGTGGACATATTACTGCACAGAGAGCAGGTTCAAATGAATATGGTTATTTATTTAGAAACTGTGTAATTACAGGAAATTCTAAACAGATAGTTTCAGAAGGGGATTTAGGAAGACCGTGGGGAGCTGGTGCAAAAGTTACATATTTGAACACAAAGATTGCAGGAAATCTTATTGCGTCAAAAGGCTGGTCAGATATGAGTGGAAATAAAGCAACCAATGCTAATTTTAAAGAATATAATTCGATTAAATTAGATGGTAGTGAAGTAAATACCTCTGGACGTGTGGTTAAAACTATTACTGAACAGGAGGCAGCGACAGTAGATGTTAAGAAATTTTTTGGAAATAAAGTACCTGATGCTTATGTTGAAGAAGATGCCACAGTAAGTTTTGCATTTACTCCAAAAGTAACAGGTCTAGCATCGGTTGGAAATGTATTGACCGTAGAATATTCGCTAGGGGAAGCTAATAATTCTAATGATGCGTCAATAATTCGCTGGTATAGTATTGATGAAAGTGGTAAAGAAACATTGCTTAAATCATCTTCTGCTATTATAGATAAAACTTATGAAATTACATCATCGGCATTAGGAAAACAGATTAAGGTTATGGTATTTCCTGAAACATTTAGTGGAAATACAGCAGATGCAGTTTCTTATACATTAGAAAATAAGGTAACAGAAGCTTCAGCAGAAAAAGTAACGGAAGCAGCAAAACCAACTGAAGCTGAAACAAAAGCTACTGAGGTAACAAAGACAACCGAAAATGTAACGGAAGTAACTACAAAAGCAACAGAACAAACTACAAAAACAGAAGTGGAAAGTTCTGGAAATAAAGACGCTAAGGAAGTTAATTCAGATAATATAGAAGAGGCAAATTCAGGAAATACTATGATTGTAATAGTTGTAGTTGTATTGTTTTTGATAGTAGTTTTTGCCATTGTGATTATGAAGAAAAAAGGCAAAGAAAATAAATAAAAAATGCTTGCAATTAAATTATAAAAATGTTAAAATAATAAAAAAGAGATTGAAGAATTGAATTTAAGCTATCATATGACTGGCGGATAAAGGGTTTAACCTAATGGAGTATGATATGAAAAGCCGACCGCCTGGGCAATTTAATTTTATATTAATATTGTTCAGGCGGTCTTTTAATATAATTCTTTGATTGCAGATTAATTTTCAAAGGATAAAATAATTTTGAGGAGGATTTTTATGAGAGCATTAATCAGTGTATCCGATAAGACAGGAATTGTGGATTTAGCAAAAAGATTTAAAAATTTAGGAATTGAAATTATTTCGACAGGTGGAACAGCTAAAGCATTAAGCGAAGCAGGCATTGATATTATAGGTATATCAGATATTACAAATTTTCCTGAATGTCTTGATGGAAGAGTAAAGACATTGCATCCAGCTGTACATGCAGGACTTCTTGCTATGAGAAGTAATCCGGAACATATGGAACAGCTTAAAAAGCTCAATATTACTCCAATAGACATAGTAGTAGTAAATTTATATCCTTTTAAGCAGACAATACTTAAAGAGGGTGTACAGAGAGCAGAAGCTATTGAAAATATAGATATAGGAGGACCTACAATGTTACGTTCTGCTGCTAAAAATTACCAAGATGTTGCAGTAGTTGTAGACCCTAAAGATTATGAAAAAGTTTTAAATGAACTTGAAGCAGAGGGACAAGTATCATTAGAAACAAAATTTTATTTGTCAGCTAAAGTATTTGAACATACAGCCAATTATGATTCACTTATAGCAGCTTATATGAGAAAAGAGGCAGGAATGAGCATATTCCCACAAGCTTTAAGTTTGACATATGAAAAAGTACAGGAAATGAGATATGGTGAAAATCCACATCAGAAAGCAGCCTTTTACAGAGAAATAGGAAATCCAAGTGGAATGCTTACAGATGCAGTTCAGCTTCATGGAAAAGAATTGTCATTTAATAATATCAATGATACGCATGGTGCTTTGGAACTTCTTAAAGAGTATACAGAGCCTACTGTGGTAGCTTGTAAACATTCAAATCCATGTGGTGTAGGTAGTGCCGAAAATATATATGAAGCTTATATGAAAGCTTATAATACAGACCCTACATCAATTTTTGGTGGTATAGTAGTTGCAAATAGAGAGATTGATAAAGCAACAGCTGAAGAAATGAGCAAGATTTTCTTAGAGATAATTTTAGCACCAAGTTTCTCGCAGGAAGCATTGGAAATATTAGAGAAAAAGAAAAACTTACGTCTTATGACACTTGATAATATTCAAAATAAACAGCCAGCGGGTGCTTTGGATATTAAGAAAGTTTCAGGTGGTATATTAGTTCAAGAGGTAGATACATTACTTCTTCCAGAAGACGGAGAGCTTAAAGTAGTTACAGATAGAAAACCTACCGACAAAGAAATGGAAGATTTGTTATTTACTTGGAAAATAGTTAAATATACTAAATCTAATGGTATTGCAATAGGTAAAGATAAACAGTCCGTAGGTATTGGACCTGGACAGGTTAATCGTATATGGGCAACAGAGCAGGCAATAGACCACGGAACAAAAGCTTTGGGAGCAGATACAGTCAAAGGTGCGGTATTGGCATCAGATGCTTTCTTCCCATTTTCAGATTGCGTAGAAGCAGCAGCAAAGGCAGGAATTACAGCAATTATTCAGCCAGGTGGTTCAGTAAGAGACCAAGAGTCAATAGATGCTTGCAACAAATATGGAATAGCAATGGTGTTCACAGGAATGAGACATTTTAGACACTAAGAAAATTTCCGAATAATTCAAAAAATTAAAAATAATTTTAGCGGTAGCGGTGAAAAAATAGTAGCTGCAAAAATATAGCTTTTTTCACAAAATTATTTTTAATAACTAAGAACTCGGAAATTTTCAAGAAAATTTCCGAATAATTCAAAAAATTAAAAATAATTTTAGCGATAGCTAGTTTTACTCAATTAAAATAATATTTGTATATAAAGGTGGTTCGAGAGAGCCGCCTTTTGAGTTTGAGATAGGAGTGAATTTCTATGAAAATGCTTTTTGATTTGCATACTCATACTATAAGCAGTGGTCACGCTTACAGTACATTACAGGAAAATGCGGCAAGAGCAGCAGAAATGGGACTGGAAATATTAGGAATGTCAGACCATGCACCTAAAATGCCAGGTTCAACAATTCCGTATTTTTTTGGAAATTTAAAAATTATACCTGAATATATCAGTGGGGTTAAAATTTTAAAAGGCTGTGAGCTTAATATAATGAGCATAGATGGAAGTGTGGATTTATATGGAGATATATTAGAGGGGCTTGAGTATACAATAGCAAGCTTGCATCCGCCTTGTATTGCACCATCAGAAAATCCTAGTGATAATACGGAAGCACTTATAAATACAATGAATAATCCTAAGGTAAATATTATAGGACACCCTGGTGACCCAAGATATCTGATTGATGTAAAAAAAGTAGTGGATTGTGCGATAAAGACAAATACCCTTCTTGAAGTAAATAATGCCTCTTTAAGACCTGGCGGAACAAGAGAAGGCGGAGAAAAAATAGTCAGAGAAATAGTGCTAGAATGTAAAAGACGTGATTATCCTGTAATATTTGGAAGTGATGCACATATATCTTTTGAAATAGGCGATTATGGTTATATTTATGAAAATTTGAAAAGTATTGAATTGCCAGAAGAATTGATAGTAAATACATCTGTTGAAAATTTAAAGAAATTTATCAAAATAATTTGAAATATTGGTGAATTTTACAAATATTGGTTAAAGATTGACGGTGTTTGTTTTAAAAAGAGTTTTTTATTTTATTCTGTCAGAAATTATTAAAATTGTAGTAAAAATTAACTTTCTTTCATTGACTTTAGTTTGTTAAAATGTTAGAATAATTATGAAATTGAACTTATGAAAGAGAGGGAGTTATTTTGGCAAATAAATTAAAAAATCCAATGACAGACAGATTATTTGAAACCATTCTTTTGCTTGAAAATGTTGATGAGTGCTATGCTTTTTTTGAGGATATTTGTACGATTAATGAAATTCAGTCTATTGCACAAAGACTTGAAGTTGCGAAAATGCTTAAAAACAGAAGTACCTATATGGAAATAGCTGAAAAAACAGGAGCTTCGACAGCTACTATAAGCAGAGTAAATAAGTCTTTAAATTATGGCTCTGATGGTTATAATATGATGCTTGAACGTGTAGAAAAGAGAGAAGAAAAATAAGTTTTTTTATTTGAAATTATTGAGATAATATGATAAAATCATTTTATCAGAGTTCTTGCGAAGACGTGAAAGTTTACTTTCATACGTCATTGCGAACCATAAGGAACGAAAAATGTTTCTTATGGTTTTTTTAGTGGAAATAAAGAGATGAATTAGTAATAAAATGACAAGGAGGAAGAATATGGATTTGTTGGAAGGGTTAAATCCTAAACAGAAAGAAGCGGTACTTCATAGAGAAGGTCCTTTGCTTTTGCTTGCAGGAGCAGGTTCAGGAAAGACTAGAGTTTTGACACACAGAGTTGCATATTTGATTGAAAATGGTGTAAGACCTTGGAATATTCTTGCAATTACTTTTACAAATAAGGCTGCAAAGGAAATGAGAGAAAGGGTAAATGCACTGGTTGAAAATGGACAGGATATATGGGTTAGTACTTTCCATTCGATGTGTGTAAGAATGTTAAGAAGAGATATAGAAAAAATGGGGTATGATAGAAATTTTTCTATTTATGATTCAGATGACCAAGAAAGACTAGTAAAAGAATGTATAAAAGAACTGAATTTTGATGAAAAAACTTTTACACCTAAGAGTGTTCTTTCATCTATAAGTAATTTGAAAAATGAACTTATAACATCTAAACAGTATGAAGTTACAGCAGGTAATGATTACAGAGAAAGCAGGGTAGCAAAAATTTATATAAGATATCAGGAAAAGTTATATTCAAATAATGCACTTGATTTTGATGATTTGATATTTAAGACAGTAGAAATGTTTGAAAAAGTACCTGAAGTTTTAGAATATTATCAGGAAAAATTTAAGTATATAATGGTTGATGAGTATCAGGATACAAATACTGCACAGTATAAATTAGTTTATCTTTTAGCTGAGAAGTATAAAAATCTTTGCGTAGTAGGTGATGATGACCAGAGTATTTATGGCTGGCGTGGGGCAAATATAAGAAATATCTTAGATTTTGAAAATGATTTTGAAAATACTACGACTATAAAACTTGAGCAAAATTACCGTTCTACCCAAACTATACTTAATACAGCAAATGCAGTAATAAAAAATAATAGGGGAAGAAAAGTAAAAGAACTTTGGACTGAAAATGAAAAAGGCTCTAAGGTAAGGCTTGTAACAGCTCCTAACCATTTTGAAGAAGGAGTATTTATTGCAGAAGAGATAAGAAATAAAGTACGTAGAAAAGAAGCAAATTATAATGAGTTTGCAATACTTTATAGAACTAATGCTCAATCAAGAAGCATAGAAGAACAACTTTTAAGGTCGAATGTACCATATCGTTTGTTGGGTGGAGTAAGATTTTATGATAGAAAAGAAATAAAAGATATTATGTCGTATCTTAAAATAATCAATAATGAAGTTGATGATTTAGCAATAAAAAGAGTTATAAATGTTCCTAAAAGAGGAATAGGAGAAACTACTATAAATAAAGTAAATCAGTATGCTTATGAAAATGATATGGATTTTTTTAAAGTGCTTGTACAGGCAGATGAAATAGGAGAATTTGGAAGAAGTGCAGGGAAACTTAAAGAATTTGCAGTACTTATAGGTGCTTTGCGTTATGATGCACAAGAAATGAGTGTAGATGAGCTTATAAATTCGGTATTGGATAGGACAGGATATAAAAAAGAATTGGAACTTGAAAATACACCAGAAGCGGAATCAAGAATAGAAAATCTTAAAGAACTTATATCAAAGGCGGCAGAATATCAAAAGTCAGCAGAAGAACCTTCTTTAGCTGGATTTTTGGAAGAAGTGGCATTGGTGGCTGATATAGATAATTATGAAGCAGGGGTTGATTCAGTAGTTCTTATGACATTACATAGTGCAAAAGGACTTGAGTTCCCTTATGTATTTATGGCAGGAATGGAAGAAGGAATTTTTCCAAGTTATAGAAGTACACTTTCTGGTGAGGAAAGTGCAATAGAGGAAGAAAGAAGATTGTGTTATGTAGGCATTACAAGAGCTAAAAAACAATTATATTTAATTTCAGCGAAGTCAAGAATATTAAATGGAAGTACACAATATAATTTACCATCAAGATTTTTGAAAGAAATACCAGAAGAATATTTAGATGATGGAAAAAAGGAAGATGCTTTGTCGAAAATAATAGCAGAGCAAAAAGGTATAGAAAAGAGAAGTTTTAATACAATACCTAAAAAAAGTGCATACAGACCTAAATTTGATAATACAAAGCCTTATCAATCACTTGTAATAGATATACCAGCACCTAAGAGTGTGGTTTTAGATGTAGAAAAAGGAGATAGAGTAAAACATAAAAAATTTGGAGAGGGTATAATTCAAGAAATAAAACCAGCAGGGGCAGATTATGAAGTATTGGTTGATTTTGACAAAGTAGGAAGTAAAAGGTTGATGTTTGCACTTGCAAAATTGGAAAAAATTTAAAAAACTCTTTACTAATTTGAATTTGAGTGGTAAAATATGGAATAGATTTAAAAACTATTCTTTATATTAGGAGGAGTAAGTGTGGGAATTGAAAATGAAATGACAAATACCAAAGAGGAGTTAATTGAATTAACGCAAAAATTTATAAGAGTTGCAACGGAGCTTTATGAAAATGGAAATATAAGCATACAGCAATATGAAGATATGGTAAAAGTCAAGAAAGAATTTCTTAGAAATGCTTAGATTTAAATTCCCTTAGATATTAAAGGAGGGTTTTTATGTTAAATAGGATGAAAGAACTTGTTGAGCTCTTGAATGAAGCAGGGAAGGCATATTATCAGCAAAGCAGGGAAATAATGTCTGATAATCAGTATGATAGGCTTTATGATGAGCTTTTAGAGCTTGAAAAGAAGACGGGTATTGTACTTGCAAATAGTCCTACACAGAATGTAGGTTATACAGTGCTTAGTAATTTGGAAAAAGTTAAGCATGAAAGCAGAATGTTGTCACTTGATAAGACGAAAGAAGTGGAAAAATTAAAGAGTTGGCTTGGGACGCAAAAAGGAAGATTATCATGGAAATTAGATGGTCTTACCATTGTTTTAAGATATGATAAAGGCGAAATTGTACAGGCAGTTACTAGAGGAAATGGAGAAGTAGGAGAAGATATAACCCATAATGCCAAAGTATTTAAAAATATTCCTTTAAAAATAAAATTTGATGGAGAATTGGTACTTAGAGGCGAGGCAGTGATATCTTATTCTCAGTTTATTAAGATAAATAATGAACTTTTGGGTGAAGAACAATACAAAAATCCAAGAAATCTTTGCAGCGGAACAGTAAGACAGCTTAATAGTGAAATAACAGCAAAAAGAAATGTAATGTTCTATGCTTTTACATTGGTAAAAGCTGAGGGAAAAGATTTTGATAATTCTAAAGCAGTTCAGATGAAATGGCTGGAAGAATTAGGATTTGATGTAGTACAAGCAAAGGAAGTAGATGCAGATAATATAGAAGAAAGTGTAAAATGGTTTGCAGATAATATAGAAAAAAATGATTTTGCGTCAGATGGTCTTGTGCTTACCTATGATGATATTGCTTATGGTGAAAGTCTTGGAACGACAGCAAAGTTTCCAAGAGATTCCATAGCTTTTAAGTGGGCAGATGAAATGGCAGAAACTCAGTTAAAAGAGATAATATGGAATACCTCAAGGACAGGCAGGATAAATCCGATAGCGGTATTTGAGCCGGTAGAGCTTGAAGGTACAACGGTAAACAGAGCAAGTGTGCATAATTTAAGTATTCTTGAAGAATTAAAGCTCGGCATAGGAGATACAATAAAGGTTTATAAAGCAAATATGAGTGCGATGTGTTCCTAAGTGAAAAGCTTAGGCATCCGATAAAATTAATTGGATGAACTATTATTTCTAATTTGTGGAATGATGGAGTAACGTCCTGAAACACATACCTAATACTACGATATGCAGGGATAAAGGTAAAGTTTGAACTGTATAAAGCTCGTTGAAGTCAGCTGAAGCGACCTAAGTTAATGAAATTTAAAAGTAAAAATTGGTGCAAAAGTGGTTAGAACCCGCCTGTTTTGAAATTAAAAAGTAAAAGATATGGTTTGTGATAGGCTGGGGTCCTATAAATAACCCATGGTGAGAATGTTTTTGGTAACACAAAACTGACGAACTTTCGAATGTACGGGTCTAAAGGCTAAACAATAGAAATATTGTCCTCATCTAAGATATGAGGTTCGTGAGGTTGAGTAAAATTTCATGTTATGAAAGACCTTATACTGTTACAGGCAGTAAGTTTTCTTTAAAGAAAATACGAACAGGCTCAAAGAAAGCACCTAAAGGTTAATGTACAGGTAAGAAATAATGGAACGCAGAAAGCTGAGAACATGGAGTATTTACCTACAAAGAAGTGTTTCTAAGGAAAAAATAAATGTTATTTATTATAACTTAGATTTATCTCAGTGAGAGTAGAGCCATGGTACTGATGAAACCACGATAATAAGTGGTGGAGGGAAGGGCTCAAGTCATTAGTTAGAATTAAGGTTAATTAATACTATAATTAGGTTCGAGTAAGACTAAGAGAAACGAAACTTGCTTTCAAAGGAGGAGTAGTTGACTAATGATTACAGAAAAGACGAAGAAGAAACAAAAACTACGCAATAATGAATATTATGATATTCAAGAAATGTTAGATAACCTTTATGAGCAATCAAAAGAAGGAAAAGCATTTCATAAACTTGTTGAAATAATAACAAGCAAAGAGAATATCGAATTAGCATATCGAAACATTAAAAAGAATAAGGGTAGTCGCACAAAAGGAACTAATGAAACTACTATTGATATTCTTGGAAAAGAATTCAATGATGATATAGCTGAATATGTACGAAGAAGATTAGAGAATTATATTCCTCAAAAAATTCGCAGAGTTGAAATTCCAAAATCAAATGGGAAAACAAGACCACTTGGAATACCTACAATGGAAGATAGACTAATTCAGCAATGTATATATCAAATATTAGAACCTATTTGTGAAGCAAAATTTTATGCACATAGTTATGGTTTCAGACCTAATAGGTCATCACACCACGCAGTATCAAGAGCAATGTATCTGATAAATAAACATAAATTACATTATGTAGTAAATGTGGATATAAAAGGATTTTTCAACAATGTAGACCATGGAAAATTGCTAAAGCAATTGTGGGCAATTGGAATACAAGATAAAAATCTATTGTGCATAATAAGTAAAATGCTCAAAGCAGAAGTGGAAAATGTGGGTGTTCCACAAAAAGGTACTCCACAAGGTGGGATTCTTAGTCCACTACTTGCAAATGTTGTGTTAAATGAATTAGATTGGTGGATATATTCCCAATGGGAAGGAATGAAAACCAAGCATCAATATTCTTGTAATATTGCACAAAATACAGCATTAAAAAAGACAAACCTAAAAGAATGTTATATTGTAAGATATGCAGATGATTTCAAAATATTTTGCAGAAACTATGAAGACGCACAAAAAATATATATTGCCGTAAAACAATGGCTAAAAGAAAGATTGAAATTGGAAATTAGTCCAGAAAAATCAAAAGTGCTAAATCTTCGAAAGAATTATTCTGAATTTCTTGGTTTTAAACTAAAAGCAATTAAGAAAAGGAATAAATATGTATGCAAATCGCATATGACTGACAAGGCAAAGGAAAATGCTATACGCTCCATTAAAAAGGGAGTAGAATTGTTGGTAGAGAATAATAATTCTGCACAAGTAAATAAATATAATTCAATGGTACTTGGCTTGCATCAGTATTACTGTATAGCAAGTCATGTAAGCAAAGATTTTAATGAAATCTCTTATAAAACTATTCGAACCATTAGAAATCGTTTAAAAAATATTGCTTCAAGAAAAATTACAAAAATGCCAAAAGCATATGAAAAGTATTATGGTAGTTACAATCTAAAACCAAGATGTATACAGGGAATACCATTATATCCAGTGTTTGGGGTAACATGTAAAACACCAATTAATTTTTCACAAGATGTTTGTAATTTTACAAAAGAAGGCAGAGTCAAAGTTCATAGTTATCTACAAAAAGTTCATATAGATGTGCTAAGATATCTATTAGAAAATCCTGTAATAGGACAAAGCATAGAATATAACGACAATAGAATTTCACTATATGTAGGTCAAAATGGTCTTTGTGCAATAACAAAACAACCTTTGCTAATAGGGGATATGGAATGTCATCATAAACTTCCTAAATACCTAAATGGGACTGATGAGTACAAAAATTTGATATTTATTTCTTCAAAAGTACATACATTAATCCATGTAACAGTAAAGGAAACAATTGAAAAATATTTAAACGAATTAAAACTTACAACAGAAATGATTGAAAAAATCAATAAACTTCGTAGTCTTGTAGGTAATGAAAGTATTTAATTAATAACTTAAAACTAAAAAATGATGGAACGCCGTGTGCGGTGAAAGTCGCATGCACGGTGTGGAGCGGGGGAAAACTTGGAGATAATATCAAAGAGTTACCTATCGCTATTAATTCCGCAGATTTCTGAAAATATAACACAGAGTAATAATATAGAAATCCCTGAAAAATGTCCTGTTTGTGGAGAAATTACCGAAATAAGACAACTTAATGAGGGAAAGACTTTATATTGTACAAATCCGAACTGTAAAGCACAGCTTGTACATTCACTTGAACATTTTACTTCAAGAGATGCAGCGAATATAGAGGGTATGTCAGAAGCTACCATAGAAAAGTTTGTAGAAAAGGAATTTTTGAAAGATTATACAGATTTGTATGAACTTTCAAGATATGAAGAAGAAATAAAAAGTATGGAAGGTTTTGGTGAAAAATCTTATCAAAAGCTTATAAAATCCATAGAAAATTCTAAAAAAATTCAGCTTCCTAACTTTATATATGCTTTAGGTATAAGTAATGTAGGACTTAGCAATGCAAAATTACTTTGTAAACAGTATGATTATGATTTGGAAAAAATAAAAACAGCTTCTGAAGAAGAACTTATAGAGATAGAAGGATTTGGAGAAGTAATCGCATATGAAATTCATAAATATTTTAATAATGAAAAAAATTTGGAATTATTAAATAAAGTATTATCTAAGCTTGACATACAAAAAGAAGAAATTGAACAAGATAATAAATTTGCAGGAATGACTTTTGTAATTACAGGCGATACCAATCATTTTAAAAATAGAAAAGAACTTCAGGCAGAGATTGAAAGACTTGGCGGAAAGGTAAGCTCAAGTGTAAGTTCAAAGACCTCATATTTGATAAATAATGACAATACTTCAAATTCTAGTAAAAATAAAAAGGCAAAGGAACTTAATATACCAATAATAACAGAAGAAGAATTTTTAAAGATGTAATAAAAAAGCTGTCGGATTTTGACAGCTTTTTTGGCTTTAAAGAATAAAAATTTTTCGCACAAAAAACAAAATATAAAATAGCCAAATA
>CAZQDT010000031.1:0-15920 GCA_964592005.1 uncultured Eubacteriales bacterium | reverse complement strand
GAAAAACGTTTCAATATTAAAATAAATAAAAAAGAACTATCTTATGGTAAAATAGAAGAAAGTAAAAAAAATGTTAAATCTGATAAAGAGAAAAACGATAAATTTTTGAAAAAATCTACTGATAATAAAAAGAAAAATGATAAAATGTTTGTTGAAAAAAAACAGTTTAAAGATAATAAAGAATTTGAGTTTAAAAAGTCGTATACTAATAAAAAATAATAGAAAAATAAAATATTCAAAAACATATTTAGCTTGTATTTAGTTAAACCTTGTGTTATACTCAAAACAAATTTTAAGTATAACTTTTAATATATTATGAAAGGAAGAAGAAAAATGAGTGAAGAAGAAAAATTTGAATGCGGCTGTGGATGTGGACATGAACATCATCATGATGATTGTGATTGCGGTTGTGAACATACAATGATTTTGACATTAGATGATGGTACAGAGATGGAATGTAATGTTATAGGAATATTTGAAGTAGGAGATAAAGAATATATTGCTTTATTGCCAATTGATGATGAAACAGTTCTTATTTATCAGTATGAAGAAACAGAGGAAAATGTTGAATTGTCATTGATAGAAGATGATGAGGAATATGAAGAGGTAACAAAAGCTTTCTTTGAAATTTTTAATGATGAAGGCGATTTTGAAGCTGAAGAAGAGGAATAGAGAAAATAGAGTATTGCATAGTTGATGTGATACTCTTTTTTAATATAATTTAGGTTTTAATAAATTTTATTTGCATAATGTATAATTTTTAGAAAAAGTAATAGTTAATCTTGTGCATTTTATAAAAGTTGAAAAATAATAAAAAAATTGCTTGACAAATTGCTCTGAATATCATAAAATACAACCTGTAAAATAAAAATACTTTACAGGCTGTTGATAGTTATGGATAAGATATTAGAGATAACTTTGTTATACGATTTTTATGGTGAATTGCTTACAGAACGTCAGAAAGAAATGTTTGAAATGTATTATTTGGAGGACCTTTCTTTAAGTGAAATAGGAGAACGTTTAAATATAAGCAGACAGGCGGTCAGAGATTCATTGAAACATTCAAGAGAATCCCTTGAAAATTATGAAGAAAAATTATCTTTAGTTGAGAGATTTTCTAAAGAGAAAGTTTCTATTATGAAAATATGTGAAATTATGGATAATCTTGAAAAAGAATTAGACTTGTCTGAAGAAGCAGTAAAACAAATAAAAGAAATAAAGCAGTTAGCTGATGGAATTATTGATTTTTAGGAGGAAGATTCATGGCATTTGAAGGTTTATCCGAGAAGCTTCAGAATGTCTTTAAGAACCTTAGGGGCAAAGGAAAGCTTGATGAGAAAGATATCAAAGCAGCAATGCGTGAGGTTAAACTTGCAATGCTTGAAGCTGATGTAAACTTTAAGGTAGTTAAAGACTTTATTAATAAAGTTTCAGAAAAAGCTGTTGGACAGGAAGTAATGGAAAGTCTTACGCCCGGTCAACAGGTAATAAAAATAGTAAATGAAGAACTTTCGGCTTTGATGGGAAGTACGCAAAGTAAATTGACTTTTTCCTCTAAACCTCCTACTGTCTATATGATGGTTGGTTTACAGGGAGCGGGTAAAACTACTACGACTGGAAAACTTGCAGGTCAACTTCGTAAAGAAGGTAAGAAGCCTTTACTTGTAGCGTGTGATATATATCGTCCAGCTGCTATAAAACAATTAGAGGTAGTAGGTAAAACTTATAATATACCAGTGTTTTCAATGGGTATAAAAGACCCTATTGATATAGCCAAAGCTGCTTTAGAAAAAGCGGCAGAGGATAAAAATGATATTGTAATTATAGATACCGCAGGTCGACTCCATATAGATGAAGAACTTATGGAAGAACTTGTAAATGTGAAAAATGCTGTAAGACCACAAGAGATACTTCTTGTAGTAGATGCAATGACAGGTCAAGATGCTGTTACAGTAGCACAGACTTTTGATGAAAAGCTTGGTATAGATGGTATTATACTTACAAAGCTTGATGGTGATGCGAGAGGTGGTGCGGCACTTTCAGTAAGGGCGGTTACCAATAAACCGATAAAATATATCGGTATGGGTGAGAAAATGGAAGATTTAGAGCCATTTCATCCTGAACGTATGGCATCAAGAATACTTGGTATGGGTGATGTCTTGTCACTTATAGAAAAGGCACAGAGCAGTATTGATGAAAAGAAAGCTTTAGAGCTTGAGAAAAAACTTCGCACACAGGAAATGACATTAGATGATTTCCTTGACCAAATGTCACAGGTTAAAAAGATGGGACCTATAAAAGATTTGCTTGGTATGATACCGGGAATGAATCAGATTAATTTAAAAGATGTAGAAGTTGATGAAAAGGCTATGGACCATATAGAGGCAATTATAAGGTCTATGACTAAGGAAGAACGTCAAAATCCATCCATTATAAATGGTTCTCGGAAGAAGAGAATTTCAGCAGGTTGTGGTAGGTCAATCCAAGAAATCAATCGTCTTTTAAAGCAGTTTGAAGAAATGAAAAAGATGATGAAACAGATGACAGATTTAACTAAAGGTAAAAAAGGAAAATTTAAAATGCCCTTTTTTAGATAAATAATAAGATATTTAGGAGGTGAATGAGATGGCAGTAAAAATTAGATTAAAAAGATTAGGTGCTAAAAAAGCTCCTTTTTATAGAATAGTAGTAGCTGATTCAAGAACAGCAAGAGATGGAAAGTCGATAGCTGAAATAGGTTACTATGACCCTACAAAAGAGCCAGTAGTTATCAACGTAAACGCTGATATGGCTAAAGAGTGGCTTTCAAAAGGTGCTCAGCCTTCAGACACAGTTAAAGGATTACTTAAAAAAGCTGGTGTAATTGAATAATGCTTTTAAATGAAGTTGTGGACTAAGTCCACAACTTTGTTATATATGCGTTCACGAAAGGAATGAGTACATTATGAAAGAATTATTGGAAATAATAGCCAAGAATTTAGTAGATAAACCTGACGAAGTAGTAGTTACTGAAACTGAAAAAGATGGAGAAGTTGTTCTTGAACTTAAAGTTGCTGCAAGTGATATGGGAAAAGTTATTGGAAAACAAGGTAAAATTGCAAAATCGATAAGAAATGTAGTGAGAGCAGCTGCTATGTAGAAAGATAAAAAAGTTACGGTTGAAATAGTTCAATAATCGTATTTATTTTTAAATTAAAAGTCCGAGATATTTAGTTATTTATTTTTTTAAATAATTTGATATTTCGGCTTATTTTTTGTACAAATTATCTATATAAAAATTTATATTTGTAAAAATTGGTACATATTTAGAACATATTTGAAAATTTAAAAACTTAAATAGAAAATTGTTTACTATATTAAAAAAAAGTGATATAATTAAAAACAATATAGTCTGTGTAGATGTGGAAACTGTTCAGACTAAATTAAATATTGTAAAGTTATTAAGGAGGTTTTTTTAATGGCAAAAGTTATGAAAACTATGGATGGTAATACAGCTGCTGCTCACGTATCATATGCGTTTACAGAAGTTGCAGGTATTTATCCTATAACTCCATCATCACCTATGGCAGAATATACAGATGAATGGGCAGCCAATGGAATGAAAAATTTATTTGGACAGACTGTAAAGATAGTAGAAATGCAGTCAGAAGCAGGTGCGGCAGGTACAGTGCATGGTTCTTTAGCGGCAGGAGCTCTTACAACCACATACACAGCATCTCAAGGTTTGCTTCTTATGATTCCTAATTTATATAAAATAGCTGGTGAATTACTTCCAGGGGTACTTCATGTAAGCGCTAGAGCATTGGCAAGTCATGCTCTTTCGATATTTGGTGACCATCAAGACGTTATGGCATGTCGTCAGACAGGTTTTGCTATGCTTGCAACATCAAGCGTACAGGAAATTATGGATATTGGAGGAATAGCTCACCTTGCAGCTATAAAAGGGAGAGTTCCTTTTATGCACTTTTTTGATGGTTTCCGTACTTCTCATGAAATTCAGAAAGTTGAAGTAATGGATTATGAAGATTTAAGAGGTCTTTTGGATATGGATGCAGTAAGGGAATTTAAAAAGAGAGCTTTAAATCCTGAACATCCAGTACTTAAAGGAACGGCTCAAAATCCTGACATTTTCTTCCAAGCTCGTGAAGCAAGCAATGTTTATTACAATGCAGTACCTGAAATAGTTGAAGATTATATGGGCAAAATAAGTAAAATAACAGGAAGAGAATATAAATTATTCAATTACTATGGAGCACCAGATGCAGAAAATATTATTATTGCTATGGGTTCAGTATGTGAAGCTATTAAAGAAACTATTGATTATTTGGTAGCTAAGGGTGAAAAAGTAGGTCTTGTAAATGTTCATTTATTCAGACCATTCTCAGTAAAACATTTATTGGAAGTTATTCCTGATACAGTTAAAAAGATTGCAGTTCTTGACAGAACAAAAGAGCCAGGCGCTTTAGGAGAGCCTTTATACTTAGATGTATGTACAGCTTTCTTTGAGAGCAATAAGAAGCCGGTTATCGTAGGTGGACGTTATGGTTTGGGTTCAAAAGATACAACACCTGCACAGATTTTGGCAGTATATGAAAATCTTAAATTAGATGAGCCTAAGAATAAATTTACAATAGGTATTAATGATGATGTTACTTATTTATCATTACCTGTTGGTCCTGAAATAGATGTAGCAGCAGAAGGTACTACAAGCTGTAAGTTCTGGGGACTTGGTTCAGATGGTACAGTAGGTGCTAATAAAAACTCTATTAAAATTATCGGTGACCATACAGATATGTATGCACAGGCTTATTTCCACTATGATTCTAAGAAATCAGGCGGTATAACACAATCACACTTACGTTTTGGCAAAGAACCAATCCGTTCGACATATTTGGTAACAACCGCTGATTTTGTGGCTTGTCATCAGGCATCTTACTTAAAGAAATACAATATGTATGAAGACCTCAAAGATGGTGGAAGTTTCCTTTTGAACTGTTCATGGACACCAGAAGAGTTAGAAGAAAATATTCCTGCTGATATGAAAAGATATTTTGCAGCACATAATATTAATTTCTATACAATAGATGCTACTGCAATAGCTAAAGAAATTGGTCTTGGAAATCGTACAAATACTGTACTTCAAGCTGCTTTCTTCAAGATTACAAATATTATATCTGTTGAAGAAGTAGTAAAATATATGAAAGATGCAATTCTTAAATCATATGGTAAAAAAGGTGAAGATATAGTTAATAAAAACTATGCAGCAGTAGATAGAGGTATTGATGGTGCAGTTAAGATAGAAATTCCTGCTTCATGGGCTAATGCGGAAGATGCAACGGAAGCAGCATTTACAACAGAAAAGAAAGAAGAAACAGCACTTGACAGATTTGTTAAAAATATTGTTGAACCTATAAATGCACAACAAGGTGACAAGCTCCCAGTAAGTACATTTAAAGGAATGGAAGATGGTACTTTCTTACAGGGAACGGCTGCTTATGAAAAGAGAGGAATAGCTGTTGATGTACCGGTATGGGATGTGGATAAATGTATTCAATGTAATCAGTGTTCATTAGTTTGTCCTCATGCAGCTATCAGACCGGTACTTGTTACAGAAGAAGAAAAAGCTAATGCACCTGAAGGATTTGCTACAAAGAAAGCAAATGGAAAAGGTTTTGAAAAATATACATTTAGAATGCAGGTAGATGTATTAGACTGTTTAGGTTGTGGAAGTTGTGTTCAGGTTTGTCCTGCTAAAGAAAAAGCTTTAACAATGGCACCATTAGAAACACAACAGGCAGAAGCTGCAAACTGGGATTATGCTATATCACTTCCTAAGAAAGAAAATCCAATGAATAAGGCAACTGTTAAGGGAAGTCAGTTTGAACAGCCATTGCTTGAGTTCTCAGGAGCTTGTGCAGGTTGTGGTGAAACACCTTATGCTAAACTTATTACACAGTTATTTGGTGACAGAATGTATGTTGCAAATGCAACAGGTTGTTCTTCAATTTGGGGTGGTAGTGCACCTTCTACACCATATACAACAAATGAGAAAGGATTTGGACCAGCTTGGGCAAACTCATTATTTGAGGATAATGCAGAGTTTGGTTTAGGTATGTATACAGCAGTTAAACAGATTAGAGCTAAAGTAAAAGCTATTGCTGAAACAGCTATGGCTTCTGATATTAAAGAAGAAACAAAGGCAGCTATTCAGGAATGGATTGACAATATGGAATTGGCAGAGCCTTCTAAAGCAGCAGCAGCAAAATTAGTAGCAGCTCTTGAAACAGAAGATAGTGATATCTGCAAAGAACTTCTTGACAACAAAGAACATTTTGTAAAGAAATCTCAGTGGATATTTGGTGGTGACGGCTGGGCTTATGATATCGGATTTGGTGGTGTAGACCATGCTTTAGCATCAGGAGAGGATATTAACATATTTGTATTTGATACAGAAGTTTATTCAAATACAGGTGGTCAAGCTTCTAAATCAACACCAACAGGTGCGGTTGCAAAATTTGCAGCAGCAGGTAAGAAAGTTAAGAAGAAAGATTTAGGTATGATTGCTATGTCTTATGGTTATGTATATGTAGCACAGGTTGCTATGGGTGCAAATCAAAAACAATTGATAGATGCAATCGCAGAAGCAGAAGCTTATCCAGGACCATCATTGATTATTGCATATGCTCCATGTATCAATCATGGTTTGAAAGTAGGTATGGGTGGTTCACAAGTTGAAGCTAAGAAAGCAGTAGAAGCAGGATACTGGAATTTATACAGATATAATCCAGCTCTTAAAGAAGAAGGAAAAAATCCATTTATATTGGATTCAAAAGACCCAACTGGTAATTTCAGAGATTTCTTATTAGGTGAAGTTCGTTATTCTTCATTGACAAGAACATTCCCTGAAACAGCAGATGCACTCTTTACAAAGACAGAAGAAGATGCTAAAGCAAGATTGGCTTCTTATAAAGCACTTGCAGAAAGATAATAATAAAGGTTCTAAAAATTTGGTGTGGTTAAAAAAATCACACCAAATTTTTTGTTTAATAAAATGGGTTGTGGGAAGTGAATTTTTTTGGTATTATTAATTTTATGGAGATGATGTGAATGAAAATTAATATGCCAATAGAGGCACATATAATAATAGATACTCTGGAAAAATTTGGTTATGAAGCCTATATAGTGGGCGGTTGTGTAAGAGATAGTATTTTAGGAAAAGAGCCATATGATTGGGATATTACTACTTCTGCACTACCAGAACAGATAATGGAAAGTTTTACGAATTTTAAAATAGTTGAAACAGGCTTAAAGCATGGAACTGTTACAATAGTAATAAATCATAAACCTTTTGAGATTACTACTTATCGAATAGATGGAACTTACAGTGATTGTAGACGACCGGATTATGTAGAATTTACTCAAAATCTTTATGAAGATTTAAGCAGACGTGACTTTACCATAAATGCTATGGCTTACAATGATAAAGATGGTTTACAAGACCCTTTTGGTGGATATAAAGATTTACAAAAAAAAGTAATTCGGTGTGTAGGAGATGCAGAATTAAGGTTTGGAGAAGATGCTCTTAGAATTTTTAGGGCAATAAGGTTTTCTTCTGTGCTTGGATTTGAAGTAGAAGAAAAGACCAAACAGGCAATTTTTGATAAAAAAGAACTTTTAAAAAAAGTTTCGATAGAAAGAATAGAAACAGAATTTTCTAAAATGTTAAAAGGTGCTAAGGCGGTAGAATTAATAGATGAGTATCGAGAAATTATTGCTTTATTTATTCCTGAAATTCAAGCAATGTTTGGTTTTAAACAGAATAATAAATATCATATATATGATGTGTGGAATCATACTTTAAAATCAATGGAACAGACAAATGACTGGTTTATAAAGCTTACAATGCTTTTACATGATATAGGTAAGCCTTTATGTTATACTGAAGATGAAAAAGGAGGACATTTTTATCTGCATAATATAAAAGGGGCGGCTATGGCTAAGGATATTTTAACAAGACTTCGTTTTGATAATGAAACCATTAATGATATATCACAACTTGTTTTGGTGCATGATGATTTAAAAAAAGCTTCTTCAAGATCAATTAAAAGAATGTTAAATCGTATAGGAGAGAGGCAGTTTGAAAGATTACTTGAAGTAATGAGATGTGATACAAAAGCCCATAATCCTGAATATATTTCAAGACTGGAAGAAATAGATAAGATAGAAATATTGTTTAAAGAAATAATAGTTTCTAATCAGTGTTTTAATTTAAAACAGCTTGAAATAGGCGGAAATGATTTGATTAACATTGGAATAGCTAAAGGAAAGTTGATAGGTCAGACTTTAAACAGTCTTTTGGAAATGGTAATAAATAATGAATTGGAAAATGATAAAGAGCAGCTTTTAAATAAAGCTAAAGAAATTAATAATTTGTAAGGTGGTGAGAATTTGGGAAAGGTTTTAGTAATTGCAGAAAAACCTTCTGTTGGAAGAGATATTGCGAAAGTTTTACAGTGCAATAAAAAAGGTGACGGTTGTCTTATAGGGGAAAGTTATATTGTTTCATGGGCCATTGGACATTTGATTTCTTTGTGTGATGCAGAGGAATATGACAGCAAATACAAAAAATGGAAAATGGATACTCTTCCTATTATTCCTGAAAAAATAAAATTAAAACCAATCAAACAGACAGTATCTCAATATAAAATATTAAAAAATTTGATGAATTCAAAAGATATAGACTCTCTTATATGTGCAACTGATAGTGGGAGAGAAGGAGAATTAATTTTTAGATATATATATGATTATGCTAAATGTAAAAAGCCGTTTCAAAGATTATGGATTTCGAGTATGACAGATGAAGCTATAAAAGATGGATTTGCCAATCTGAAAGATGGAAAAGATTATGATAATCTTTATGCGTCTGCAAAATGTCGTTCGGAGGCAGATTGGATTGTGGGAATAAATGCAAGCAGAGCCTATACTTTGCAGTATAATACATTATTGAGTATAGGTAGGGTACAGACACCTACTTTGGCAATAATGGTGCAGCGTCAGAAAGAAATAGATGCTTTTGTGTCAAAGCCTTATTGGGAAGTAGAAGCAGTATTTGAAGATTATTCTGGAATATGGATTGACCTTGAAAAAAATGAAACTAAGATAGATACAGAAGAAAAAGCAAAAGAAATTTCACAAAAGGTTTTGAAGAGAGAAGGTTATGTAAGAAGTGTTGAAAATGAGGAAAAGAAACAGCTTCCGCCATTATTATATGATTTGACGGAACTACAAAGAGATTGTAATAAAAAATTTGGATTTTCAGCACAGAAAACGCTTTCTATTGCACAGGATTTGTATGAAAAAAGGAAAATGATTACTTATCCAAGGACAGATAGCCGTTATTTGAGCGAGGATATGCGTTCAAAAGTAAAAGCTACATTAAAAAAAATAAATATTGAACCATATAAACAATATCTTGATTATGTTTTGAGTCTTGAAGAACTTCCTTTTAACAAAAGGATTATAGATAATGGCAAGGTTACTGACCATCATGCAATTATTCCAACAGAGGTATATCCTAAGCTTAATTCTTTGAGTGCTGATGAATATAAAGTATATGATTTAGTGGTTAGGAGATTTATAGCAGTTTTTTATCCACCATATATTTACCTTGCTATCAAAGTAATAACAGAAGTTGAAAAGGAAAATTTTATTTCTAAGGGAAATACAGTAACACAGCTTGGCTGGATGGAACTTTATAAGATTGATGAAGAACAGAGAAAGAAGAATAAAAAAGAAAAGGAAGAACAAAAACTTCCACCATTAAAACAAGGAGATAAAAAGAATGTAAATAATACAAAAGTGAATGCAAAGAAAACACAGCCTCCTAAACCATATACAGAAGCAGCATTACTTTCAGCAATGGAAAATGCAGGACGTTTGATTGAAGATGAAGCTTTGAAAGAACAAATGAAAGATTCGGGGTTGGGAACACCAGCAACAAGGGCTGCGATTATAGAAAGACTTTTGAAAGTGGGTTATATTGAAAGGAAAAATAAAGCATTGATTCCTAGTGAAAAAGGTATGAAACTTGTTGAAATAGTTCCAGAAGAAATGAAATCGGCTGAAACCACAGGAAAATGGGAAAAAGGACTTTCTTCAATAGCTAAAGGAAAAATGCAGCCTGAAAGATTTATGGGCAGTATAGGGCGTTATGTTAATTTTTTGGTGGAAGATGCACAAAAAGTAAAGTCTGAAATAAATTTTCCTAAAGAAGAGAGAAAATTAAGTACAAAAGGTTATATAGCAATATGTCCTTTATGTAAAAAAGGTCATATAATGGAACATAGCAAAGGTTTTTTTTGTACAGCATGGAAAGAAGGCTGTAAGTTTACAATTTGGAAAAGTCAATTTGAGCCTTATAATATTAAGGTAGACAAAAAAATGATAAAAACACTTTTAACAGAAAAAAAGGTTGAAAATGTAAAATTATATATGCCTGATACAAAAGAGGAAGCCATAGGAGAAATATTGCTTAAAGAAGATATGTCAGGAAAAGTAGAGTTAAAAAATATAATGAGAATAGAGGAGAAAAGCAAATGATAAAAAATATTATTTTTGATATAGGAAATGTATTAGTAAGTTTTGACCCATATAGGTATGTTACAGAATATGGATATGATAAAGAAACCACTGACAATGTGTTTAATATTGTATTTAGAGATAAACGCTGGGCGGAGCTTGACAGGGGAACTTTAGCAAATGAAGATTATATGAAATCACTTGTAGAAGCAAATCCTCAGTATGAAAAAGAAATAATAGAAACTTTTGATAACTGGTATAATATGCTTGAAATAAAAACAGAAAGTGTAGAATTTTTTAAAGAACTTAAAGAAAAAGGTTATAAAATATATCTTCTTTCAAATTTTGCAGAAAAAGAATATGAAAGATTGGAAAGAGAATATGATTTTTTTAGAATGGCAGATGGAAAAATAATATCTTATGCTGTAAAGAAAATAAAACCTGAAAGAGAGATATATGAACTTCTTTTAGAAAAGTATAATTTAAAAGCAGAAGAATGCGTATTTTTGGATGATTTGGAAAGCAATATAAATGGAGCTGAAAATGTTGGAATACATGGAATAATATTTAAAAACTTAGCATTTGCAAAAGATGAATTGGAAAATATAATCAAAAATGAATTAAATTGTCTTTAAAATTTGCTTTATAAAAATATATAAATAGAAGATGAATTTTTAAGAAGTATTTTAGATTTTGCTCAAGGAAATGTAATTGAAAAAATAAAACTATTGTTAAAATCCACTAAAAAAGATTTGAATTTGATAAATGATTGACAATGTTGCATAAAGAAGGTATAATGTTGATACAATAAGTAATATAAATTACTTATTATGTAAAAAGCAGAAGCGGGGGTTGTTATTTATGAAAGAAACTAAAAAATTTAAATTTGGAATTAGACAAAAAACACTTTGCTTTATTTTGTTTCCCTGTCTTATGATTTGTATATTTGTTTCAATCTATGCTGTCAGCAGTTATAAAGATATAATTCGAGGGGAAGTAGAAAAACAGTTATACACAGCTTCGTATGGTGCAACTATTATTAGTGAAAGTTTAGGAATGAAAGCTGCAAATATGAAAGACCAAATTGATGAATATGCAGAGGCAGTAGGAGTTGAAATTACGATTTTTCAAGGAGATGTCAGAGTAGTATCTTCTATTGATGGTGCATTAGGAACTGTGATGGATGCAGATATAAAAGACATTTTGTTTAAAACTGGTGAAAAATTTTTTACAGTAAATGCTAATGTAAATGGTGAAATATATTATGGATATTATATACCTTTTATATATAATGGGGAACTTGCGGGTGCTGTATTTGCAGGGATTCCACGGGTAGAAGCTGAAGCAGTAGTTACTTCAAATTTGAAAAAACTGGTTAGTTGGATATTTATTATAACTTTAGTGTTTACCTTGCTAGCATCAACTCAGATAGGTAAAATGCTTAAAAAATTAGTTGATTCACTTGCTTTAGTTGAGCAATTACATAGCAATAATCTTAAAGTCAACTATAATAATAGATTTAAGAAAAATTCGGATGAATATGAAATGATTTACAATGATACTTATGAATTTGCAGTTGGATTGAAAGAAATTGTTACTAATATAAAAGATGTATCTGAAAATTTAAATAATATGTCAGAAGAACTTAATAAAAATGCTGATTTTGCAAACTTAAGGACAAATGATATTACAAGAGCAGTCGAAAATGTATCATCAGGAGCACAGGGACAGGCAGAAGATACACAGGAGGTAGCGAAATCTATCGCCAATATAGGGGATAATATTAGTAACATTACTGATAATACAAATGTTCTTGCCAATACAGCAAATGAAATGAATACAGCAAAAGACAAAGTTGTGGAAACTTTAGAAGTGCTTACGGATACAAATAAGTCTACTATAAATAATATAAACGATGTAAATAATCAAATTAGTTTGACAAATAAAAGTATTAGTGCTATTTATGAGGCACTTAATTTAATTCAGGACATTGCAGAACAGACGAATTTATTGTCGCTCAATGCTTCAATAGAAGCAGCAAGGGCGGGTGAAGTAGGAAAAGGATTTGCGGTTGTTGCAGAAGAAATTAAAAAATTAGCAGAACAGAGTTCAGCAAGTAGTCAGGGAATTAATAAAAATCTTAATGATTTAGTTGAAAATTACCAGTTGATTATAAAGAAAATGGAACAAACTACAGATGATATTAATGAACAAAATTCTAATCTTATTGACACAAAAAATAATTTTAAGACGTTAGAAAATGGTATTGTTAATACTAATCAACAAATTATATCTATACATAAAATGCTTAAGCAGTTGAATAATGAAAGGGATAAGATTAATGAAGTTGTATTGAATTTATCGGCTCTTTCGGAAGAAAATGCAGCTAGTTCTCAAGAAATTTTAGCAAGTATTGAAGAGTTAAACAATATTTTGCATATGGTTAATGATAAAGCGGCAAGATTAACAGGTTTAAGTGTAGAGCTTACTTCAAAAGTTGATATATTTACAATATAATAAATATCCCTCCGCTTTATGGAGGGATATTGTAAAATTATTTTAAATTTTCCGGATTTAAACATTCCAATTCTGGAAGTACAAATAATCCGTCTTTTCGTATAAGTACATCATCAAACCAAATTTCTCCACCGCCATATTCAGGTGTTTGAATACAAACTAAATCCCAGTGAATTGCAGAACGATTTCCATTAAAAGCATCTTCATATGCGTTTCCAGGTGTGAAATGAAAACTGCCGCTGATTTTTTCATCGAATAATATATTCATCATAGGTTCAGTGATGTAAGGATTTACACCAAGAGCAAATTCTCCTACATATCTTGCTCCCTCATCAGTATCAAAAACTTTGTTTATACGTTCTGTATCATTTGCAACTGCGTCTATAATTTTTCCGTCTTTAAAAGTGAGTTTAATATTATCATAAGTAAAACCTTCATATAATGATGGACAAGTATAGCTTAAAACTCCATTTATAGAATTTTTAACAGGGGCAGTGTAGACTTCGCCATCAGGTATATTCATTTCTCCTGAACATTTTATGGCAGGTATTCCCTTTATTGAGAAAGTCAAATCTGTTCCATTTCCTTTGATATGAACTTTATTTGTTTTTTCCATGAGATTTTTTAAATTATCCATTGCTTTATCCATCTTAGCATAATCTACACTGCAAACATCAAAATAAAATTCTTCAAAAGCTTCAGTGCTTTTTTTGGCAAGCTGTGCCATGCTTGAATTAGGATATCTTAGCACAACCCATTTGGTTTTGGGTACGCGTATATCAAAATGCACCGGATTCATATAAAGACGATTAAATAAATCAGTTTTCTCCTGAGGAATATCTGAAAGTTCATAAGCATTTAGAGGAGAACTAAATCCAATATAAGCATCCATATCATTCATTCTCAAAGAATCATATTTTGCCATATCATTAAGCTGTTCTTCTGTAATATTTTTTCTGAGTTCTCTGCTTATGGAAATTGTATCTTGGTGAACATAAGGCAATGCACCTATTTTATAGGCTTCTTTAATAAGTGCTTTTACAAGTGGTTCACATTCACTGTTTGAAAAGCTTATAAGAACTTTTTCGCCTTTTTTTAAGTGGCATGAATAATTAATTAATGTTTCTGCTAATTTCTGAATTCTTAAATCCATTTTAAAATCTCCTTTATTATAAAAATATTTTTGGTTTAAAATTATTTTAAAAGTTTTACTAATCTAGGTCTGTTATATCTTTGCATAATTACAAAAAGTAAATCAAAACCGGCAGAGATTATAGAAGTTATTAAAAATACTCCAAAAGCATCCCAAAATAATGAAAAAAATATTGGAATAAAACTAAATACAAATATAAGAGTATGACCTATTTCAGATACACACATAGTAGTTATTATTTCTTCTAAAGTATTTTCCTTTAAAGAAAATGTATGAGGATTATATGTTGGCATTTTATCTTTCCATTTTTTTACTTTAATTTTTTCATATAAATTTGCTTCAAAAGATTTAGGTTGAAACCATTTATTCCTGTAATCCAACTTGGATTTTAGGATAGATTCTACAAAATTAGCGATAAATAATCGCATGGCAAAATGATAAAAAATTGTAAAGAAAGTAATTCCCATTGAAAGAATTATAGCATTTGAAGTTTTATTATGCAGCAAAAATAAAATTATTGTAAGAACTGCACTTAATGAGGTCATTTTAATAACAAAACTATGTAAGCCTTTTTCTTTTGTATGCACTATATCACCACCTAGTAAAAATATATATTATATTACCACAAAATTTAAAAATAATATAGTGCGATTTATTTTAATATGAAAATTTTTCAATAAATTTTTAGATTTTATTGGTAAAATAAATTAGTAGATTGAAAATTATCTTAAATATTAAAAAAATTTGCTTTTTATTCTTAAAATAATTATAATTAGTTTGACTATAATTGTAGGAGGAAAAAAGTATGCAGAAAAAAGTATGTGGTATTACACTTGGCTGTAAAGTAAATCAATATGAAACAGAGGCTATGCTAGAGCTTTTTAATGATAATGGATATGAGATAGTGAGTGATAATGAAATAGCTGATATATATATAATAAATACCTGTACTGTTACTAATTTTGGAGATAAAAAATCAAGGCAAGCCATAAGAAAAGCTAAAAGACAGAATGAAAATGCCATAATAGTTGTAGTTGGTTGTTATGCACAGACAGCACCAGAGGAAATTGAAAAGATAGAGGGAGTAAATTTAATAATAGGAACAAAAGATAGAACAAAAATAGTTGAACTGGTTGAAAGTTATACAGAAGAAAGCGGGATAGTAAATAAAGTGGAAGATATAATGAAAGTACATGAATTTGAAGAATTTCCGCTTAAAGAAATGAAAGGAAGAACTAGAGCATATCTCAAGATACAAGATGGTTGCAATAATTTTTGTACTTATTGTATAATACCATATGCAAGAGGACCGATAAGAAGTAGAAAACCAGAAGAAGTCATAAAGGAAGTAAAGACTTTAGCTCAAAATGGTTTTAAAGAGATTGTACTTACAGGAATACATGTGGCATCTTATGGGAAAGATTTAGGAAATATAAATCTTTTGCAGATAATTCAAAAAGTACATCAAATAGAAGGTATAGAACGTATAAGATTTAGTTCAATAGAGCCTAATGTTGTTACAGATGAGTTTTTAGAGGGGTTGGATAAACTTCCCAAAGTTTGTGACCATTTTCATTTGTCACTTCAAAGTGGTTGTGATGAAACTTTAAGGAGAATGAATAGAAAGTATGATACTCAAAAATATTATGAAGATGTTGAAAAGCTAAGAAAA
>CAZQDT010000030.1:0-16602 GCA_964592005.1 uncultured Eubacteriales bacterium | reverse complement strand
ATATAAAAAAAGAGACAACTAACCTTTTTTGTAGTTAGTTGTCTACAGTCTGAAACACGCATATGCGTGTTTTTTTATCCCTATTTTTTCATAAATTCTTCTATTTCTTCTACCGTCTTTATTATATCCTTAGATAAATTTACAGGACCATCCTCAGTAATAAGTATATCATCTTCAATACGTATTCCTATTCCTTCTTCTTCAATATAAAGTCCCGGCTCGGCAGTTATCACCATACCAGCTGTAAGTTCACCTTCATTATGGCGACCTATATCATGCGTTTCAAGTCCAAGCAAATGACCTGCTGAATGATAATAGTAATTTTCTACTTCTTCATCATCTTCTATAAGTCCTATTCTTTTAAGTTCATAAGCATAAAATTCTTTTAATTTTTCATTAGGCTGTATAAAAGGATTTCCTGTCTTCATATTTTCTATTACAATTTTCTGTCCTTCTAATACAATATTGTAAATTTGTTTCTGTCTTTTGGTAAATTTACCGTTTACAGGGAAAGTTCTTGTAATATCTGCATTATAATATTTGTACTGTGCCCCTAAATCACAAAGTATCAAATCATTTTTCTTAGTCTTACAGTTATTACTGCTATAATGGAGTATTGTAGCATTTTTACCAGATGCTGCTATCGTCTGAAATGCTTTTTCTCTTATACCATTTTTAGTCAAAATAAAATCAAAATAAGCTTCTATTTCATATTCCATCATACCACTTTTAGAATTTTTAAGCATAAGTTCTATTCCCTCTTTGGTAATGGAAATCGCTTTCTTTATAAGCTCTATCTCTTCCGGCATTTTTATCATTCTAAGCTTAGCAAAATCATTATATATATTTTTTACTGCAATATACGGATATTTTGAAATAATTTTACTTGCAAAATTTACTGCTGGAGAATGGTCCAAATTCCAATCTCTTTTTTCCAAATCCAAATAAATATTTTCTATATGCAGATTAAATATGTTATCAGCCAAATCATTTTCAAATTCATCAATATAGTGAATATCTTCTATTGCTGAAATTTTTTCTGCTTCTTCATCTGTTATATTACTTCCAATCCACTTTGCCATTTCTCCGTTATCTCTTTGTATATAAAGAGTTTCAGATATTTCACCATTATCATCTTTAGTCATCAAAAAGATGATATTTTGTTCTTCAATACCGGTAACATAATAAAAATTTCTATCAGGTGTAAACGGATAAAATTCATCGCCTCTTTTAAAAGGTGCTTTCCCGCAAACAAAATCAACATACTTTTTTCAGATAAATATTCAGATATTCTTTTTCTATTATTCACAAAAAAACTTTGTTTCAAATATATCCCTTCCTTTATTCTGCTTTAGGTTCTTCTTCCTTCTTTTCTTCTTCAAATATCTCAACTTTATAAGTATTTTTTAATTGATTTATTTTCTGATTATAATAAAATGACTGTTTTGCTTTTGTCAATTCACGTTTCAAATTTTCTTTTATTTCTTCAAAAGAAAGTATTCCCGCTTCTTTTTTATCTGTTACTTTTATTATATGATAACCAAACTGTGTTTTTACAGGCTCACTTACCTTACCTTTTTCCATAGCAAATGCTGCATCTTCAAATTCTTTAACCATTTTACCTTTTCCAAAGAAGCCCAAATCTCCTCCTCTTTGTTTTGAAGGACAAGTTGAATAAGTCTTAGCTGCTTGTTCAAAATCCACACCGCTATTTAATTCTTCTATTACTTTCTTGGCTGTTCCTTCCTCTTTAACTAATATATGACTTGCTCTTACCTCTTCATCTGCAAAAAAGTTCATTTTATTTTCTTTATAATAAGTTTCTACTTCATCATCTTCAACTGGAGGAAATGTTTTATAGAGTTTAAATATTGCATATTGCTTAAGCAACCTTTCTTCCTCTTTATCAAGTCTTTCTAAAAATTCATCTTCTTCATCATATCTGTTATCAATAGCATCTGCATATATCAATTCACTGTTTATAATTTCATTAATTACAGCTTTCTTATTTCCATCTCTTCTTACCTGCATTGCCATTTGCTGTGGAAGACTTCTCATAAATTCTTCAACCGTTTTTTCTGTTATTTCTTTTCCATTTACTTTTGCTAATACCTTATTTTCTTCCATTTTAATTCTCCTTTAAAATTTTAATATCAAACGTCACCTGCTTTTTATAAGATTTTCTGTGAACGCTACTTTTTTAAGTATATCATAAAATTATATATATGTTTAGTTTTTTATATTATTTTTTTATAAATTTTTCTCTAATCCCTTATTAAAAATTTTTATTTTATAATCAAACGAAGTTTTTATTAATAAATTAAATTTAATTTATTTATGTTGAATAATTTTTTTTTAATTTTACATACTAACTACATATGAATGGCTGTTAAGCTATTTTTAACGCTATTTGTAATTAATAATAAATAGGAGGATTTTAGTATGCGAACACTTACAAAATTAACTATATTAGGCATACTTACCTTTTCACTTAGTGCCTGTGGTACAGTAAATGATGATACAAATACTACAACCAATAACACTTCATCTACTCCTGCCACAACTGTTGAAAACGGAGCCAACAATATAGAAACTAATAATACCACAAATGGTATTAATTCTAATGATAAAAATGATAACAACTATAATGGAAATGGAAATAATATAATTGATGATGCCGGAAATGCCATAGATGATGTTGCTGATGGTGTAGGTCAGGGCATAGAAGATGTTGGCAGAGGTATAGGAGATGCCCTTGGTATGGATAATAATAATAACAATAATAATGGTTATTATGATACTCCAAATGGAAACATAAATAATATGAATACTAATAATGTAAATAATGGTAATAACAGTTATTAACAATGTTTTTTAATTAAAAAGTGCCTGCTGAAAATTTATATTCAACAGACACTTTTAACTTTTATAAATTAATCCTCTCTAAACTTAAACACTTCAACCATACCTTTCAAAGAAATAGCTTGTGCCGAAAGTTCTTCACTTATAGCTGAAGTCTGTTGTGATGCTGCTGAATTACTTTGTACAACTGTCGAAATCTGGTCTATTCCGCCCTCTATTTGTTTTAACATATCTGCTTCAGTACGTGAAGCCTGTGCTGAATCAGATACCACTTTAGAAAGTGCTTCTATATGCTCTAAAACTTCATTTATAGCTTCCATAGTTGTACTTACCACTTCATTTCCTTTATTTACCTCTAATAACGCCTTTTCTATAAGCTGTTTTGTTGTAACTGCTGACTGCGAACTATCTGTTGCCAATTTACCTATTTGGTCAGCCACTACTGCAAAACCTTTTCCTGCATCTCCTGCTCTTGCCGCTTCAATAGAGGCATTTAAAGATAGTAAATTTGTCTGTGAAGCTATATCTTCAATTTCCGCAATAATATTTTCAATTTCTTTAGATGTTTCAGATATCCTTTCCATTGCACCAATAAGCACCATCATATCCTGCTTACTTTTATCAGCTTTTTCTGCTGCCTTTTTAGCTTTTTCTGCCGCATTCTCTGCTTCTTTTGCATTATTTTGAGATATACTCGATACATTATCTACAGTGGCTGTAAGTTCCTCAACTGCTCCTGCCTGTTCAGTTGCACCTTCTGCTAAATCCTGTGCACTTCCCGCTAAATCAGTTGAACCTGCACTTACTTGCTCTGTTGCTTCATTAATTTTACTTAATGTCGAATTTAATTTTCGATTTAATTTTCTCATTGACATTAAAATCGTATTAAAACTTCCTCTATACTTTTCTTCAACTTTTGTCTTAAGTGCAAAATTTCCTTCTGCCATTTCACCCATAATATATCCTACATCAGATATAATATCTCTAAGTTCTCCTGCCATCTCATTACAATCTTTAATTATTGCTGCTATTTCATCATCAGTTTTAACTTCAGGAAATGGTGTATCCAAATCTCCTTGTGCAAAAGTTTTTATTCTCAGACTAAGTTCTTCTAATGGTCTTTGAATATTGGTTGAAATACTTTCTCCTATTTTAAAAGAAACAGTAACCGCTAACATTATAATTACTATCATCAATAAAGTAATTACGATTTTAAGTACAAACATTAAATTATGCATTTCATCGCCTTTGTTTACATTTATATCCATAAAGCCAGACAATGTTAATGATGCTTTTTCATATACAGGTGCAAGTTCAGCAAATGCTCTTTCTTGTGCTTTCTTACTTTCAGCTATATCTATAACACCTCCTTGGACTATAATTTCATCAGCAATTTTTAAATACTCATCTATCGCAACTGAAGCATTATCATAAGCTGTTTGTCCTTCTTTTGTTACCACACATAATTTTACATCTTTCATATAGTTTTCCAAATCTTTTTTACTTTCTTCATACTGATCCAACATTTTATCTATTTCTTCCTGAGTATCATAACCTATTCCAGCTCTAACATAACTTCTTGTTTCAGAAAGTGCTGTCATTGCTTTTCCAATATCTCCTTGAGAAAATCCATAATATTTCATTGCGTGTTCATACCTACTTGACATAAAAAACATCGCAATAACAGCTACAACAGCTACAACACTCAAAATAAGTGTTACCTGCATAAATGCTTTTACAAGCCTGTCTTTTATATTACCTGTGTTCTTTTTCATAATCCAACCTCCACTTTTGTAAAAAATTGTTAATGCTTACTACAACATCATATGAGTAACTACTCTTTTCCCTACTCCAGTTTAACACTATTTTACTTTTTTAGCAACTTAAAAAACTACCCCTTTATCCTCCCCCTCTTTCCCCATTTTCACTGATTTATTTACGTCAAATATACAAAACGCCTATATTATCGTGATATTTCACCAATAATATAGGCATTTTTTTGTGTTTTGTTTTCTTCAAGTTTATTTTTATACAAAAGTCAAGGATTACATATATATTTTTTTAGTTATTATTTATAGTCCCATCAAAAAACTCATTAATTCTTTCAAACAGATTATCAAAATTACGTTTCCCTATCAAAAATTCCTGTGTTCCGTTTTTATCAAAGATATAGTAATTTTTATTTTGTTCATATAGATAGTATTTAGACTCCAGTTCTCTACCATCTTTCATTTTAATCTTTACAGATATATCAGGTGTCCCAGTAACTTTTTCTCCCTTATATTCTGAATCAAGTGAAAGTCCTATAAGATTTTGATACAGTTTTTTAAAATCTGCTTCTGGATAACTTTTTCCATCTACTGTACAAGCTACATTTATTGTGCCATCAACATCTTCTGAAACTACATCAAATACTGTTGCTTTTCCATCTTTTGTAACTGTAACCTGCGTAATATCTGCAACACTTATTATCATTGCCATTTTGTCTGCAATATCAAAAGCATTTACATCAGTAAATGGTTCAACTGCTGAAGGTGCCATTGTATATATACTTTTTGAACCTTCCTGCATAAAGTATATTCCACTATCTGCTTCACAAGTACCACCAAAATATAAATGAATTTCTCCACCGTTGCTGTCACCGAATTTTACTTCAAGCCATGGATTATCCAAACCATATACACTTAAATCAGGGACATTAGTCGTTATATAATTTCTTACAGATGAAGAAATTACTGTTAAACCGCTTGTAAGGGCTTCCCAAGCATCATTTGTAGCTATTCCTCTAGGCATTTCATAAGGACTTGTCATCTTCCAAAGTGAAAGACTATGCCACATTTCATAAGCATCAAGTGCTGTATCTCCCGGCTTTGAAAGTTCTATAACAGGCCTTCCCTCCTGATTTATATACATATAATTCAAAGCTGAAGTATCTAAATTACCAAATGTTTCTTTTGAAACAAGTTCTTCAAATGTATATTTAAACGAATTTTTATAAGAATATTTTACTATATATACATCATTTGAACCATCTAGTGTAAAATAATAACTATATCCCGTAGGCACTTCATCGCCAAGTAAAAAGGTATGAGTTGTACTATCACTCAATGTAATCGTTGTTTTATATGGATTATCTAAACCATATATAGATAAATCCTGTGCATTTTCTTCCACAAGCTGTGTTGCCTGTATGTCTGAAAGTGTATCGGCTACTGCACCTATAAGTGTTTGATTTGCCTCTACATCTCTATTATTATTCATAATCCAAACTTCATTTTCTTTTTCAAGAAGTAATGTTCTTTTAGAAGATTTCATTTCAATCTTTACAATAGACGAGGCATCAAATGTTGCCAGTTCAATAGTAGTAGTTGAAGTAGTACTTTCTTCAATATTTTCATCTTTTTGATTAAGAGAAACATATACATATGCACCTACAAGTACCACAAGTAATGCTAAAACTACTATAATACTGCGTACTTTTTTCATTATTTATGTCTCCTCCTCAACCATATAACTAATCCTACCACTAAAATTATTCCAGGTATTACTATTACTGATACTCCAGCCAATATTACAGCTTGTGTCCAGTTTATATTTAAATATTCTGTTGTTAAAGATTTTGAACGTATTGAAATACTATCTGTTTTATCTGAAAGATAATTTACACAATTCATAAAGAAATCCATATTTGCACCTGAACTATAAGCATCTATATAATTATCCATGATATTACTTGTAGATATTACTATAATCTGTGTAAAATATGTTGTTGAATCATTGTACCATTCTTCTTCTACCAAAACAGCTAAATTAAATGGTCCATCTATATCTCCTGCTTCTTTTTCGACAGATGTTGCATTTATATCACCTTTTGCATATGATGAAGATGAGGTTTTAACAAGTGGCGTTATTACTGTATCTGCTGACTTTTCTGATAATATTTCTATCGCCTGTGTCATAGGTACAACCATATTCATTTTACTTTCTGTTATAGGTGCAGTTATTTCATTTGACTCAAGTGTAGGTATAATATATAATGGATTATTCTGTAAGCAATAATTTGAACTTCCTTCTATTACCGGAAGATTTTGAGGTTTTATACCATATGCTGACAAAATACTTTCAAAATTAGGTAATTTTTCTGTATACAAATCTAAAACAAACATTGCTTTACCATCTTTAGAAAGATAGTCTTTTAAAATTTGTGTTTCTGATTCTGAATAATCTCTTGCAGGTACTGTAATCAAAAGCATTGATGCATCTTCAGGAACTTTTTGTTCTGTAAGAAGATTTAATGTTTTAAGCTCATAATTATCATTATCTAAATAGTCACCTACAAGTGAACTTATATCGTACTCTTCATGTCCCTCTAATGTATAAACTATTGGGAGGTCATCTGTTGTAACATATTGAATAGCTGCTGTTACCTTAGGTTCAAGTGCTATACCTGTTACCTGATATTGATATGTTGAATAATTTATATCATATTCAAGAATATCATATTGTGTAAGTACTTTAAATCTATCTCCACTTTCTACTATAATACTTCCTGTGGATATATTTTCATTGTCTTTTACATATTTATTAACTAATTGCGGATTAAGATTAGGGTCAATAGTCTGCAGTTTAACTTTATTTGAATATGTTGTATAAGTTTCAAGCATTTCCATAAACTGGACATTTTCTCCACCTGTTTCATATATAGCATATATATTTACTTCTTTATCCAAGGCTTTAACTATTTTTATAGACTGGTCTGATAAAGAAAATAAATCATCTTCCGTCATATCAAACTGTATTCCAAGTTTTCCCACTACGAGATTTAAAATTATAACTACTGCTATTACAGCTAATGTCATAATTGACGCAAATGCACCATGTTTCATTCTCGCCTTACTTGTCTTTGATTTATTTTTAACTTTTACAGTTTCACCTGTAACATCTAATTCTTCTTCAACAACTTCTTCTTTTATTTCTTCATTAAAATTTGTTTCTTGAGCTTCATTTTCAATTATATCTTTATTTTTTTCGTCCACTTTTTATATCCTCCCTTCCTAGCTCCATCTTCTCTTCTCTATTACCTGTATTGTCAAATATACAAATATTGCCGCAAATGACAAATAATATACTATTGATGCAACATCAAATATTCCATAATAGAAATTATTAAATCTTTTCATAACTGAAAACCAGCCGAAAACATTTACAAGAAGTCCATCAAATATTGTTGGAACTACCGCATACAAAATTATCACTGCTGCTGTTCCCACTACTCCTATTGCCACTGCTACATATAAATTCTTAACATTGCTGTATACAAAAAATGCAAGTGCAAGTACAAGAATTATTGCAAATACAACAGAAGATATTCTGCTTGTAGGAAGACTTTGAGCTATACCGTCCATAAGATACATCGCAAATAAAGCACCAAAAGTTGCTACCGCTGATACTATCTGATTTTCAGTAAGCGAAGATATAAATAAACCTACTGCTATAAAACAAGCACCTATTAAATAAAATGCAACAAATGTACCAAATGTTTCTACAAAAGGAACTGTACCATATTTAGAAAGCAATACAGGAAATATTACTGTAATTCCTAACGCTACCAAAAACAATACCAATGCCGCAAGATATTTTCCAATTACAACATCTCCAACTGTTATTGGTGAAGTATACAAAAGCTGGTCTGTTTTCTGTCTTGTTTCTTCAGCAATAAGTCGCATTGTTATTGTAGGTATCAAAAGTAAAAACACAAGTATCCCTGATGATAAAACTGATGAATATTGTCCACTTAATGACATTACGCAGTAAAGCGTATAGAATATTCCGGTAACCATAACAAAAAATCCCAAAAATATATAACCTGTCATTGATGTAAAATAAGTTTTAAGTTCTTTTTTTAATACTGCCAACATTATTTAATCCCCCTATCATCTTTTGTAACCTGAAGGAATATTTCCTCAAGTGAAAGGTCCATAGAATTCATACTAAATATAGGATAATTATTTTTAGCCATTGCATTAAATACTGCTTCTCTTATGTCAGTGTCTTCCTTAGCTTCTACAATGATGTCATTTGTGCCTTCCTCAACGCTCGATTTATATTTTACACTTGTTACATTTTCTATGGATTTCAATGCTTGAATTACACTTTCCTTTGGTCCTTTTACCCTAAGACTTATTGTATTGCTTTGGGTAAGTCGCTTTGAAAGACTTTCAGGTGTATCACTTGCAACTATTTTACCATGACTTATGATTATAACTCTATCGCATACAGCACTTACTTCAGAAAGTATATGTGAACTCAATATTATAGTGTGTTTTTTCCCAAGTCCTTTTATAACTTCTCTCATTTCGATTATCTGTTTAGGGTCAAGACCTACCGTAGGTTCATCAAGTATAAGCACGTCTGGATTTCCTATAAGTGCCTGTGATAAACCAACACGCTGTTTATAACCTTTTGAAAGATTTTTAATAAGACGCTTTCTCATATGGGTTATCTTTGTTGTTTCCATTACATTTTCTATAACTTTAGCTTTCTCTGATTTTTTAAGATGATTTAAGTCAGCCACAAAGTTAAGATATTCTTCTACTTCCATATCCATATACAACGGAGGTAATTCAGGTAAATAACCTATTCTTCTCTTTGCTTCTTCTGGCTGTTCAAGAATGTCGTATCCATTTATTTTAACAGTTCCATCTGTTGAAGAAATATAACCTGTAATCATATTCATTGTGGTAGATTTTCCTGCACCATTAGGACCTAAGAAACCCACTATTTCTCCTTCTTTAACAGTAAAACTGATATTATCCACAGCCGTATTTTGTCCATATTTTTTGGTCAAATTTGTAACTTCTATCAAATTTAATCCCTCCTAAATTTTTTTACACTCCTTGCCCACCATTATACAAGATAATAATGAACAAGATGTGAATAAATTGTAAACTTGTATATAATCAAAATATACAAAAGTTAAATTAAAAAATATTTACTTCATTTTGTAGATATTTTTTTAACACACTCTAATTATTATAATTTCTAGTAGTGTTTACGTCAAGTTAAAAAACTTCTCTAAATTTTAATTTAGAGAAGTTTTTGTTTTTATTTATTAATCTGCCCCATTAAAACCTCTACTGCCTTTTGAAGCTGTACATCTTGCTCATATGGAACTCCGACAGTGTTTTTAAGTTCCTCAGGCATTTCTATCTTATAATCAGGCTCAATTCCTGTACCATGTATACACACTCCACTAGGTGTATAATATTTTCCTGTGGTTATTTTTACCCCTGTTCCATCTGATATAGGAATTACGGTCTGTACTATTCCTTTTCCAAAAGTAGTAGTTCCCACCACTGCCCCTACTTTATAATCTTTAACTGCTCCTGTAAGTACTTCAGAAGCACTTGCACTATAACCATTTACCAGCATAACAAGTGGTACTTGAACACAATTTGCATCTGAAACACTGTTTACTACTTTACCTTCAGCATTTGTCTTGTCTTCAAGATAAACTATTGGACCTTCTGGGATAAGTAAATCTGCTATATCTTCTGCTATATCCAATCTACCACCACCATTAAATCTTAAATCCACTATCAAAGCTTTCTGACCTGCTTGAGTGAGGGTATCATAGGCATTCTTAAATTGTGTATAACTTACACCATCAAAACTTGTAAGCTGTATATAACCTATCTGATTATCAAGCATTTTATAATCTACGGTAGGTATTTCTATAAGTTCTCTTTTCATTGTAAAATCCAAAGTTTCTTTAGTGGTTTCCCTATAAATGGTAACTGTTACATCTGTACCCAGTTCACCTCTCATAATACTTACAGCTTTATCAAGGTTATTACCTTCAACATCCGTACCCTCTGCCTTAATTATCTTATCACCGGGAAGTATTCCTGCTTTTTCACTTGGTGAACCTTCTGTCACTGATACTACAAGAATTGTATTATCTTCAGTATTTGCCATCACTGTAACACCTATACCCCCAAAGCTGGCATCTGAATCAGTAGTAAACATTTTAAATTCTTCTTCATTGAAATACATACTATATGGGTCATTCAATGCTTCAAGCATACCTTTATAAATTCCCTCTTCAATTACACTTTCATCAACATCATCTATATAGTACCTGTCTATAAGCTGACGTATAAATTCTGTTTTACTTGATGCAGTGACATTTCCTCCCGCACCGTTTACCTCTGCATTAAAAGAATTTACACCAATACATACTACCAAAGCTGCTACTACACCTAATGCTGTTCCACTAATAAAACTTTTCTTATTACTATTCATTTTTCCACTTCCTAAATATAAATATATCATTAATTCTCTACTATAAAATATTATTACATTTTTACATTTATGTTATACTTTCAAATATTTTTTCACAGAAACACCACTACCCAAAGTACCAATTATTATTCCTACTACCACTGATAGAGGGAATAAATTAGTAAATATATCTCCTGAAGGCATAAACTGTATACCAAGCTGCTGTATCAGTGAAAATTTTTCATAAACTTTTTCTATAAGTACATTATAACCAAACATTGACAAAAATGCTGGTATAATAGCACCTATAAGACCTATCAAAGTTCCTTCTATCACAAAAGGCCATCGTATAAACCAATCCGTTGCCCCTACATATTTCATTATTCCTATTTCAGTCTTTCTTATGTAAACTGCAAGCTTTATAGTATTAGTTATTATAACCACCGATACAATCACCAAAATAGCTATAATCACAATGCTTATTCCTCTTATTAGATTTCCTATACTAATAAGGATATTTGTTATAGTCAGAGCATGATTTACCTTTCTTATCTGTTCAATTTCTTCCAATCTCATAACAACATATTCTTGATTTTCAGCTTTATCTACCATTATACTAAAAGAAGCTGAAAAAGGATTATCATTTTCATAGATATCCAATACATCTCCATCTTCTCCAAGTTCTTCTTTCATTATTTTAAGTGCATCATCAGCCGAAATATAAGTAACCTGTGTAACATGTTCTATATTCTCTATCCTTTTAAGCAATTCTGTCATCTGCTCAAGTTCCAAATCATCTTCAACAAATGCACTTATTCCTATGCTATTTTCCACATCTTCCAAAATATAAGAAATATTAGCACTCAAACAAACAGCAACTATAACCATAAATACAGAAAACATAACCGCTGCTATTGAGGCAACCGACATAAGTCTATTTTTTATAAGATTTCTAAATCCCTCTTTTATATAATATTTTATACTTCTAATTTTCATTCCCATAACCCCCTATTACATCTCTTGCAAGTCTGCCATTATGAAGGGTTATAACTCTTTTTTTCATTGCATTTACTATATCTTTTGCATGAGTTGCCACAACTACTGTTGTACCTCTATAATTTATATCATTAAGAAGTTTCATTATTTCCCAAGCAGTAGATGGGTCAAGATTTCCCGTTGGCTCATCTGCCAAAAGAATAGGAGGATTATTGATAATTGCCCTTGCCAATGCTGTCCTCTGCTGTTCCCCTCCTGAAAGCTGGTGAGGATATGCTCTTGCTTTCTTTTCAAGTCCTACCAACGATAAGACCATCGGTACATTTCTTCTTATATCTCTTGGAGATGCCTCTATCACCTGCATTGCAAAAGCAACATTGTCATAAACTGTTTTATTAGGAAGCAACCTAAAATCCTGAAAAACTACTCCTAGTTTTCTTCTTAAATATGGTATATCCGAACGTTTCATATTAGTTATATCTCTTTTATTAACCACTATCTTACCACTTGTAGGTTCAGTTTCTTTCATAATCAATTTAAGAACACTTGATTTTCCCGAACCACTTTGACCGACAACAAATACAAATTCGCCCTTTTCTATTTCAAAAGAAACATTATTAAGACCTTCTGCACCGTTTTCATATATCTTAGTTATATTAGTAAATTCTATCAATATGTTTCTTCCTTTCAACATCAACCTTTTAGAATGGTGAATTATCCATAAATTTCATATATTTACTTACCATAAGAGTTATTTTAAATGTAATTGCATCATCAAAATTTCTAAGGTCAAGACCTGTCTGTTTCTGAAGCTTATCAAGTCTGTAAACCAAAGTATTTCTGTGAATATATAATTGTCTTGAAGTTTCTGATACATTAAGATTATTTTCAAAGAATTTATTTACCGTAGTAAGTGTTTCTTCATCAAATTCTTCGATACTCATTCCATGCAATACTTCTTTTATAAACATTCTGCAAAGAGGAATAGGAAGCTGGTATATAAGTCTGCCGATACCAAGCTTTTCATAATTAACAACATATTTTTCAGAGCCAAAAATTCTTCCTACTTCTAAAGCCATTTTCGCTTCTTTATAAGAACGTGATACATCTTTAAGGTCTGAAACAGTAGTTCCTATTGCAACATATACTTTACTCATAGTTTCAGCATTCAACGTATCTACTATCATATGTGCAACTTTTTCAATATTTTCATCTTTAATTTCTTTAACTAAAATAATATTTTTCTCATCTACTGCTGTAACAAAATCTTTAACTTTTGCAGGAAATATACTTCTTACTATTTCAACAATATTTATATCTTTATCCACACTTGTTTCTATCAAATAAACAACTCTCTTTACATTGTTGTCTATATGGAGTTTTTTTGCTCTTGTGTATATATCTACAAGTAAAAGATTATCCAAAAGTAAATTTTTTATAAAATTGTCTTTATCATATCTTTCCTTATATGCAATCAAAAGATTTTGTATCTGAAAAGCTGCTATTTTACCTATCCTATAACTTTCATCATCTTCTCCTTTTATACATATAACATATTCTGCTACACCATTATCAAACACTTTAAAATATTGTCTGCCTTGTATAGATTGACTATCAGCTTGAGATAAAACAAAATTATCTACCAATTCTACCTGTTTTCCAAGCATTTCATCTTCAGTCGTAGCTACTACCTTACCTTCTCTTTCGATTACTGTAAGCTCTCTTTGTGTTATATTTTTAAGCTCATCAATAGTATTTTGCAAAATTTGGTTTGAAATCATACATTCCTCTCCTTTTATAATAAATTTTCTTTGCAATATATTTTCTAAATACAAATTCATATTTCAGTTTCTGTATTATATCCCTACTTTATATTTTATAACAAAATCACAAAAAATAAAAGAGAAATTATATTAAAATTTAAGATAATTTCTCTTTTATATCTATTTTTTGCTATAAAATGTATTTATAACTGTTAAAATTTACTAAAATTATATAAAATATAAACACAAAAAACTGATTTGTTTATTACACATAAACATTATTACATATTCTTTGGCAATATATCACATTGCACAATTATATTTACACCTTTTTTCTGTGCTTCATTTAATGGCTTTAAAATTCCATTATTAGAAAGTATATATAATACTCTCATTGCATCAATATCCATAAAACTACCATAATATTCAAGGAGTTTGTGCATATGCTTAGGATAAAATTCTTTTTTAATTTCTGTCTTTTCTCTATTTTTCTGTCTAATATAGTCAATTAAACTTTCAGGCATTTCAGGTATATTCTTCATAATACAATTTTTACCATGCTGTAAATTTTTTCTTTCATCTACCTCTGTCTTAACGATTATTATATTAACCTTATCTTCTCCATTGTCATTAAAAATAAGCCCTCTTTCATATAATCTTAAATATTTATCCATAGTTGCTTCATTTTTTTCAAGATTATCTGTCATATAAATATATAAATATTCAAAGTCTTCATTTCTATTATCCTGCCATCCATTTTTTCTTGTATCAAAATCAGAAGATACTGACCATGAACAAATAGGATATTTTTTTGAACCTCTGTTCATACTTCCACAGCAATAAAATTTTTGTTTCATTAAATCCTCTTGACCTTTTTGATAGACATCTGCATATGCAATATATTCTCCTCCATCTTTTCTCTTTACCATACAATTTGTCCCTTTGAGTAATTCGTCATTAAATTCGTCAAATACTTGTTCTTTTAATACCATACATATTACCGACCAAAGTAAATAATTATAATCTGCATTAGGTACATATATATCCATTTTATCATAATTTTTAAATTTTTCTATTATAAGCGGAACATAATCACTACAAATCTTTTCAGCTATTTGCTCATCTATTTTAAGAATTTTTTCCTGTACTTCTATCGACTCATCATTGATAAAAACATTCGTACGATATTTATTTTTAGAAATTTTATCAAGAAATCCCCATTCCTCAAGATATGCTACTTCATCTTCTATAAACACAGGTGACACACCTAATTCTTTTGCAATTTCTTCTACTGTTTTTTCTTCATAATAAGCTGCATATGCAATATTCTGTCTTAATTTTGTATTTAAAAAGTTTTTTGTATCCCCATTACTTCCGACACTTCCATCATGCCCCATAGCACAAAATTCTATCGGTTCTATTCCTAAATTTCCACTTTTTCTCATAACGCTCATTCCTTCCTTTATTGTTTTTTTAGCATCAAATAAATACCATTTTACTGTACCCAAGGGAATTTCTAATAACTTAGATATTTCTTCTATCTTCTTATTATGATAATAATATAATAAAATAATTTCTCTATGTTTTTTACTTAGCCATGCTATTTCACGCTTTAAAAGTTCTAAATCCTCTTTATGTATAAGACCCAATCCCACATCTTTATCTTCGCTAAGGTCCATATCATCAATATTTAATGCTTCGTGTGATATTTTTTCTTTTATATATCTGGAATATACATTGGAAGCTATCCTATACATATATCCCTCCCAATTATAAATATCGTTTACATTACGTAAAGTTATATAAGCGTCACAGACTATTCTCGATGCCAGTTCCTCGGCTTCATTCAAATTTCCTGTTTTTGAAAAAGCAAAACCATAAAATTTTTTTTGAAATTTTTCTATCATATTATCAGCAAATTGTTTATCCATATTTTCTTCTCCTTGAGTTACATTTTTTAATCCTTTTGAAAGCTTTCATATATATAGTGTAAGGAAATATGAAAAAGGTTGAAAAAAATCACCTTAAAAATTAAATTTTAAGATGATTTTTTTATTTATATTACTTCTACATTTACTGTCATTTCTTCCGGAATAATTCCATCATCTACAATAAACCTAATTACATAGTTACCAATTTGATTTTCTTCAGGTTTCCATTCAAAAATTCCTGTTTCAGCATCAAAAACCGCACCTTGAGGCTTATTTCTACATTCCAGCTTTAATTCTCTTTCTACCGTATTTACAACAAAATCTCTTTTCTTAGATTTCTCATTATAAATAAAATTGTCAGTTTCCATATTTGTTTTTTCAGAAGCAGGATTTCTCACAACTAATTTAAATTTTATTTCTTCCCCTGTCTTCACTTTTTTATCCAAAACAGGTACAAAAAATGGTCTGAAAACTGTAAAAGGTAGAGGATAATTTTCTGTTGAAACTTTAAATTTATATCCTGTTTCACTGTGTGCCGCTGTTGGATAATTATAAAAATTATCGCTAGGTGTTCCCGGTGCAGGTGCATTTACAGTAATTTCTTTTACTTTAAATTTTTCAGGAATTTCTACATCACTTACTTCTGTTTTAAAATATGGTTCGCCAGAAATATATTCCATATTTGTATGACGTTTGAAATTATTTGTTACAAATGCAAATTCTTCAATTCCATCTTTTATATCTGTATCAAAATTTTCTATTTTTAC
>CAZQDT010000029.1:0-16663 GCA_964592005.1 uncultured Eubacteriales bacterium | reverse complement strand
TTATCTCTGCAATAATTAAATATAAAATCATAACTATTGTTACTATTTTTTTATCTGAACTATTTGAAAATTGTTTTGCAAGACTACTTGTAGCTGTACATTTGAAATTTACCACACTAATTGAACTCAATGCCCTAGAAACTACAAAACTCATAGCTGCAATTTCTAAATTTTTTTCACTTAATTCAGTCCATACAGCAAAATACACAATAATATAAGCAACAGTTTTTATAAGTGCAAATGCTCCTATATGAGGGTCTTTCATTATTTTCAATTTTTCTTCTTGCGATTTATATGAATTTAATGCATCTACTGTATCAATATAACCATCTATATGTATTCCTCCAGTCACCAAAATTGGCAAAATTATACTTATTGCTGCTATCAGAATTTTCCCTATTCCAATAACATATGCCAACTTATGCCATAGCAACATCAATAAAGCTATGACTGCTCCTACAAGAGGAAAAAAACACATTGAATATTTCATATTTTTTTCTGACCACTCACAATTTGGCATAGGTATTCTTGAATACATAGAAAATGCTATACAAAATGAATTTAACAAATCTTTTATCATAATGGCTCGTACTCCTTTACATTTATATCTTTAAAAGTAGACATTTTTTTATATACTGCCTCTGTCATATCCAAAATAGGAAATAATAAAACTGCTCCTGTGCCCTCTCCCAAACTCATATTAGCGTTAATCACAGCTTCTAGTCCTATTTCTTCTAATATAAATTTCATTGCTGGTTCTTTTGATAAATGCGAAGCAATCATATAATACTTGGTTTTTTCACATATTTTATATGCCAAAAGTGCTGCCACTGCTGAAATAAATCCATCTATAATTATTGGTACACCATACAATGCTCCACCTATAAACAAGCCTGTCAAGCCTGCTATATCAAATCCTCCTAATTTTTGTAAAACTTCTAAAGGATTATTTCTATCAGGTTTATTTACTTTTATTGCTGTATTTATTACTTCTATTTTTCTTTCTAATCCTTTATCCGACAAACCCGCTCCCTTACCAGTCACTTTTGAAACATCTATATCAAGCAAAACTGAAGTAACAGCACTACTTGTAGTTGTATTTCCTATGCCCATTTCACCTGTTGCAAGTATTGTGTATCCTTTAGCTTTAACTTCCTTTACAATATCTATCCCTGTATCTATCGCTTTCATAAGTTCTTCATAAGTCATCGCTGAATCATATTCAATATTCTTTGTGCCATTTGCTACTTTCTTATTTATTATTTCACAATCAGACATATCTCCATCTATTCCTATATCTACTGCGACAATATCAGCTTTAGCAACTTCAGCCATTACACACACACTTGCTTTATTTTCCATAAAATTTCTTGAAACAATCTCCGTTACTTCTTTTCCTGTCTGAGTTACTCCCGAAGCTATAACTCCATTATCGGCACACATTATAACTACTGCTCGTTTATCTATAGATATATCAATGTTTTTTTGTATTCCTGCTATTTTTACAACTATATCTTCTAAAATTCCCAAGCTATACAAAGGTTTTGCAATACTATCCCACTTTCTTTTTGCCATTATTTCTATATTTTTATCCGGTACTTCTATTTTCTGTAAAATTTCTTCTAATTTCATACACTTTTGTCCTTTACCTTAAAATTAATTTCACTATAAATATATACTTTATTCTATTAAAAGACAAGAAAAAAAAAGAGACTTTTGTATTTTTAACACATAAGTCCCCATTCAAATATTTTATTCTTCAATATTTTCTTCTTTCTTAGAATATTCAAGCTTTGAAACAGAAACTTCATAAGCTGTCTTTGTAACAACTGTACCATCTTCCAATTTTTTCTGATAATTTCTGCTCTGTATTCTTCCCCAAATTTTTACATTATCTCCCACTGCAAGTTTACTTGTATATTTTGCATTTCTTCCCCACGCTATACATGGTATATAATCAGATTTATTATACGAACGATTTACTGCAAGCAATATATCTGTTATTTCTCTACCAAAAGGAGTAACTCTATACACTGGATTTCTACAAATATATCCATTCAAATATATCTGATTAGGAGCAGTTAAATATTGTCCTTTATCAATTTTCTCAATATCTCTCACAAATACAGTAAGTACAAGATGATTTTTTTTATTCTGATAACTGTTATACGACCTTAACTGTCCCTTAATCTTAACATACTTTCCTATCTCCAAAGTTTCATTTTCTAAAAGTCTTTCAGAAATCGTAACTGGAAGTATATCTACCTCTTCACTAAGTCTTTCTACTTCCAAATCGAAAGTATAAAATCCCTCACCATATACTTCATGACTAAAATTTTTTTCACTTACTACTTTTCCAAATATTGTAACAACATTCTTTTCTTCAAAATTTTCTACCAAATTTTTTCTCTCCCTTCGTATTTCTTTTTAACACTACTGTTGTGCTTCTTTACATTTTTATTCAATCAAATCCAAAATTATACTTCCATTTTTAAAATTAACAGTAAATGTTATAAAACAATTTTATCCTCTAAAATACAGTCTATTCCACACATTAGTACGACTGATGCTAATATTAAAACTGTATAAATATTTTTTACTTTATATTTTTTAAGAACAACTATAAATTCTTGAGGTTCGACTAATTTTTCAAAAAAATCAAAAAAACTTCTCTGAATACAACATACATATTCCCCTCCATCCTGTATACTAGAAGCTGTAATACATGATTTATTATTCAAGCCATAGGTTATAAGCCTGCAAAACTCACCTCTTAAAATCTGTAAAAAACTCTTGTCATCATAATTTACTATTAATATTGAACTTGGTAAAAGATTTATAAAATTTATTGTCTTATTAATATGGTTTTCAAAAAAATTTGTTTCAAAAACTATTATATTACAATTTTCAAGGTCCAAATCTTCTTGTTCAATATTTTCAACCGAAATTTTTTTTATTATTATTTCTTCTTTTGAAAATTTATTTACTATGTGCTTAAATATATCTATCACTTTTTTCCTTTTATCAAATCCTACAAACCCAATAGAAATCATCAGCACACCTCTTCATATTTTTTAGTCTAATTTTATACAACTTCTAAACTATCTATAATATTAATATCCAAATATTTGATTAATTATGTGATAAATTTTATATGCTTACAAATTATATAAAATCAAGAAAATTTCTAAATAGTCTGTGTTTTCTTAATTTCAATTTTTTAAAATATTATTAAAGTTTTACTAATATCTTATAAATAGCATTTTATAAAAATAATTAAATATAATTGAACTTATATATTAAAAGTAAAAATTATCCAAATAGTATTTTAACATTAATTAACAATAATAGCAATAGTTTGGTTTTTAGTTTAATAAAAATATTTTTAAAAGTAAGTGATATAAAAAAATTCTTCCTTAATTAGAAAGAATGCTAAAATTCAACTTTGTTGTCCTGATATTATGCAGTAATCTCATTGACAAATCTGAAAAATTGATATATAATGTGTCAAAGTTAGAATATACTAACTCTAACAAGAGGGGCTTATGATACTTACAATAGAAATCATCTTGCTTTGTGCTGCTGATTACGATATCACCTTTGTGGCTATTGATAATTCCACTGCCTGTGCAAATTTTTGCGGCAGTGCTGAAAAAGCTGTGCAACCACATTTTCTTTGATTTTCTCTACTGCTGTGGAATTGCTCTCGGAATGTCGGGATATTCGGTTATTGCACTCTTGAATTTGATTTAAGGAGGGTTCATTTATGTTTTGGGATAATGTTGCAGGTATTTATGATATATTCACAAATATTATAAATAAAAAAACACATAAGGACTTACAAACAATAGTAGCTAAAGAGATTTCAAAAGAGGATATAGTATTAGAATGTGCATGCGGGACAGGTTTGCTTAGTGGAATAATAGCAGAGAAGTGCAAAAATCTTGTAGCAACAGATTTTTCTATAAAGATGCTTGAGAAGGCAAGTAAGAAGCATTGTATGTATACTAATATAGAATTCAGAAAAGGTAACATTTTACAGATTGAGTATCCAAACGGGAAATTTGATGTTGTGGTTGCAGCTAATGTAATTCACTTGTTGGATGAACCATATAAGGCATTAGCAGAGTTAGACAGAGTGTGTCGCATAGGCGGAAAAATTATTATTCCCACATATATGAATAAAAATGAAAAAGGTCAAACAAGTGGATTTGCTAATACTGTGGGAAAAGCCGGAGCAGATTTTAAAAGGCAGTTTACCTATGATACATATAAGGAATTTATTAAGGAAGCCGGATATGAGAATGTGGAATATTCCTTGATTGAAGGAAAGATTCCATGTGCGGTTGCGGTTATTACGAAATAGTAGTGACAAGGATTCTTTTGATTCAGTATGAATTTTATGATATTAAACTCATAACGACTTTGACAAAACCGAAAATACTGTATTTCCCAATATGATAACCGAAACATAAAACAATGTTGCGGTTGCAACAGCTGTCGCTGACAATATGGTTTACGACAAAAAGAGAAAGGCTGCGTAGGTTTTCCTACACAACCTTTCGGTATATAAGATAAAACTTCTTTATCTACCGCACCTTAAAAGGAGATTTTTTTAAATTGAAATATCTATATGTTCTGATGTCATAATATTAACCCTATTTGTACTTACTGATGCCACTACTTCTCCTTGAACTTCCATATTTTCCATTGCTTTCTTCATAAGTGCAAGACTTACATCTACCTGTAAATTTGATTGTGACATTGCTGTTGATAAAGCTGGTATATCCATATAAATCCTCCTGTTTTAAAAAAATTTATTCATTTCATAACTATATTCATAATTTATAGTTCTAAATTTTTCTATTACCTTTTCTATTTCAAAATCAAATTCTTCACACAAACTTTCTAAAGATGAAAATTCATCTCTAAGCTTTGTATTTATCCAACTTAAAGCCATAATAGAATCCATTTTCATAAATCTCTGCATATCCATAACAAATTCCCCTTAATCCAATGAATGTATAAAAATACCACTTCTGAGTTTAGGTTCAAACCATGTTGATTTTGGAGGCATTATTTTTCCTGCATCAGCTATTGCCATAAGCTCGTCCATAGATGTTGGATACATAACAAAAGCAACTTTCATCTCTCCACTATCTACTCTCTTAACAAGCTCGCTTAACCCTCTTATTCCACCTACAAAATCTATTCTTTTATCTGTTCTTGGGTCCCCTATACCCAAAATAGGATTTAAAATTTCATTCTGCATTATTGAAACATCAAGAGAAGCAACTGGGTCATCTGTTTTTATTAGTTCTGGTTTAAACTCTAAACTATACCATTTTCCCTCCAAATACATACCTGCTGTATGAATTTTTTCTGGCCTGTATTCATTAGATATCTCTTTAATTTTCGCTTTTTCTCTTATTTTTTCAATGAACTGCTCTACTGAAAGTCCGTTCAAATCTTTAACAACTCGATTATAGTCCATTATTTTAAGCTGATTATCCGGAAACATTACTGCCAAATAATAATTAAATTCTTCATTTCCTGTAAATTTTCCTTTTTCAGCTCTTCTTTTTAAGCCAACTTTAACAGCCGAAGCATTTCTATGATGACCATCTGCTATATAAAGATTGGAAATTTCTTCAAAAACTTTTTCAAGATTCTTTATAGTAGCATTATTATCTATGACCCATACTTCATGAATAATTTTATCCTCTGCTTCAAAAAAATATTCTGCTTTATGATTTTTTATCCATTCTTCTATTATTTCATTTACTTTTTCATTATTTCTATATGCTAAAAATATAGGACCTGTGTTTGCATTACAGTAATCTACATGATTTATACGGTCCTGCTCCTTATCTTCTCTTGTAAGCTCATGCTTTTTAATTGTACCATTTATATATTCATCTATCGAAGCACAAGCTACTAGACCTGTCTGGCTTCTTCCATTCATTGTAAGTCTATAAATATACATACATGGCATTTTATCTTGTATCATAACCTTTTTAGCTATCATTGCCTCAAGATTATCCCTTGCTTTTTCATAAACCCTTTTATCATATAAATCAATATTTTCATCTAAATCTATCTCCGCTTTATCTATATGTAAAAAAGAATACGGATTTCCTTTTACCATTTCCCTTGCTTCACTACTATTCATAACATCATAAGGCAAAGCTGCTACTTTATCTGCCAGTTCCTTTGTTGGCCTTATTGCTTTAAACGCTCTAATTGTTGACATTTTTTCCCTCCAAAATAATATCTAATTTTTTTCTACTCTAATAGATTCTATAAATTTTTTAAGGTCTTTTAAAGTTTCAGAATTCACATTTGCAAAACTTCCTCTGTAATCATATCCTCCGGGAATTTTAGTCTTATTAATTAAATTAAATCTTAAAGGATTTTTTACAAAATCAAATGTTAATATTATTACCTTTTCAGTGATATCTTCTTTCATTTTAAAATGAATACCAGAAACAGATATATCTAAAATTTCTGCTAAATATGCCTTTTTTGTATTAGTAGCCGTAAATACACTAACTTTCTTATTTTTAGTTACTACTCTTATATCCTTTCTTTTATTGATAGGACGCAGACGTAAATTTACCAAATCATACTGATAAATAGCCCTTTTTTTATATATCGTAGCTTCTCCTGAAAATTTTACACTTACATTATCTTTTACTCCAACCGCTTCAAGTTTTATAGTTTTATCAGTCAGTTCTTCAACACAACCCGGTATATGAAATTTAAAAATTTCATCTCCTAAATTTTCTATAAAAATTGCCTCATAATTTCTGCCTATATAAATAAGTTTTATTGTATATCCTGCTTCTAAAACTTTTTTGCTGTAATCATCAATTTTATTTATTTTCATAAAATATCCTCCCCAAAAATTTTATAACAGCATTTTTATACTAATCGCCAAAATAATAATTTATATGGCAAAAAATATTTTTATTCCTTTTAATTATCATATCACATATCTTACATTTGTTAAAGCTATTTTTTAAAATAAAAACGGGTATTATCAATAAATGACAATATCCGTTTAAATTTTCTAAAACCCTAATTCTTCATTTATAACAATTATATTCATTCTTCCCTCAAATTTATGTGCATCTAAAGTTATCCCTATATGATTACACATTCTCTTTCTAGTATTACATTCTTCACATATTCCTGTTTCCGCACAAGGTGTTTTATGTCCCGAACGTTTACAATTCATAGGTGCAATGGATTTTGCCCTTTTTATGCCATCTTCTATATTATCCACAAGCTTATTTATTCCGACTACTATTATAACCTTTCTTGGTCCATACATAATTGCTGCTGTTCTGCTACCTGAACAATCTAAATTTACAAGTTCGCCATTTTTAGTAACTGCATTTGTCCCTGTTATAAAATATTCTGCCAATAAAGATTCCCTACATACTTCATAATGATTTTCACAATTATATCGGTCAAATAAATCATAATCTCCATTTCTTAAAACAGAAAGCACATCCATTTTAGCTAACGTTTCTGAACCACCAAGCCCAACAGATACATTCTTTGGAAGCATTTGCTCAAACAAAATTTTCTTAGCTTCTTGTATATCCTCAGCATATACAGCATTATATCCCTTATTTTCAAGAGCAATCACAAGATTTCTTGCTTTCTTTTCATTAAGCCACTTCTTAAAATCCACTTTATTTTCCCTCTTTCGGTAAATATTCTCTTATAAACTCCAATGCCATTATTGTATTAAGACACCATTGTGCTGTAAAATTTGTAGAAATCCAAGGAATTTCTTTAAGTGATTTATTATTAAAATAATTTTCTACATCAGTTGTTTCAAAACCTTTTAAACTTCCCAAATCATTAAACAAAATATTCCACATTTTTTCAGCCAATTTACTGTCATTTTTATATTTAGCTGCATATGCTCCCAAGCCTGCCGACATATATGGATAAGACCAGCCTTTTGTCGCACATATTCCACCTGAACGTTCTATCTTTTCATCTATAGGCAAATGGAAAAATTCACCATAATCTGCCAACATTTCTTCCCATTCATTATCTTCAAGACTTTCTATAAGCTCAAGCCAAGTCTGAATACTTCCCATACACAAAGCCAAATGTGAACCTGTTTTACATTCTCCTATATATCTTAAATGACCAGTTGCAGGATTATATTCATAATCTGAACCAGAAACCAATTTAAGTGGTGATTTTTTAATATCTTCTATACCTGTAAGAAGTTTTTCTTTATAATGATTATCCTGATGCCTTTCCCAAGCTGCAAGCCAATTTGCACAGAAACTTGACCAATCCGGACCTGAACGTGCATGAGTAGGATAAACCATTTCTTCTCTATTATACATAGTTCTCAATGGGTCAATATTCAAAAGTGCAAAATCGCCATCTTTTACATCTTCCAAAACATCACCTATTCTGTAATCTCCTGTAAGATAATATGTAAATCTGTGATGACCAGCCATTGCTATTCTAGCTTCTTTGCAAGAATCACCCCAATGAAGTACATTATGCCTTGAACCTATTCCCTTATATTGTCCAATATGGTATATATCTACATCTGAACAATGTCTGCTCATATTTTGTGCAAGTGTAAATATATCTTCTCTTCCTGAACGTAAAAAAGCATACCAAAGCCAAAGTGTCGGCACAAGTTCTGTATTTTGCCAAGCATAACCTCCCATATCATATCTCCAGCTATGTCTATAAGGGTCATAAGTGTGCATTACATCTCCATAATTAAACAAACCATACCAATTTCTCTGTTTTATTTCGTTCTTATAAAATTCTATACTTAAATCCAGTTGTTCTTCAAGCCATTTTTCTGCTGGTGTATCTCTTTTTTCCATGCCCCAATACCCGAATGCTTTTGTCTGATGATAATATTCAGGAGTAGCAACCATTACAGCAGGGCTTTGAAGCTGATAAGCACATCTATCAAGTATTTCATCTGAAGCAATATTATTTGCTAAACCCCAGATTGTAAGTTCGTTTGTATTTGCTACGCCATAAGGTGTACTTCTAACTTCATCAAATCCCTCATAACAGGTCATTGCATGACCTTTATCATCATAATGACGCATATCAAGAGCTTCACTCTCAGGCGACCATACCCATGCAGTAATTTTTGTAGTCTTTTTAGAAATTCCCTCTACCCACATAGAAGATGGGTATTTTTGCCAAAAGTCTTTGATTCCTAATGCAATACCACCTTTTTCTCCCGCCACATATATAAGACCATTTGAATGTTCACCATGTATTGCATCTATATAAGCACAATTTCCCTTACCCGTAGATTTCTTGATATGAAAATGGTTTGGACTATCCTGATAAAGCTTATAACTGTCCCAAGTCACCATTCCTTCTATCGCCTTAAAAATCAAAGCATCATTTTCTTTACTCAAATTCAAAAACTTTCCATCTAACTGACTTTGATAAATACTTTCATCTATTCTTGGTCGCCAACTTGACATTAACTGCATCGCTTCATGAAAATATCCATAATCTCCTTTTGTTTTAAAATGTCTGTTATACATTTCTCCATCTAAAGGACATTCAAACTCTATACCTATACCTTTTATGAAATCTTTTGATGGCTCAATATCACATATAAATGTGTGCATCATCTGCACATAATTTTCCTCATTATGTATAATAAATCTTAATATAAATGGTAAGTTTTCTCTGCCTGTACTTTTATTTTTATGTATACCCTCTATTTTGATTACCGTTTTCAATGCTCCTGTATCTTCTATTGATACATTACTTATTTCACTTGTACAAGAAATTTCTCTTCTTACAAGTATATCTTCTTTCTGCTGCCTTTCTTCTATAATGCACTTCAATTCTCCTCTTGTAACAACCTGCCTGCCATCTATTACAAGATTTCTGATGATATTCTTTCCTTTTTTGTCAAATATAGCCTCTGTTCTACCTGCATTTACATAAAAACAATATTCATCTTCCGTTACAATAATACCTTCTATATCACTTTCTTTTTCTCTATCTACTGCTTCAAGCATATATTCACAATTTTCAGCACAATTTGCCGTATGTGCTGTCCATTTATAACTTCCATCAGGCCAATAAGCATTTACTTTTGTCTGAACAGCTATTTTTTTGCCTTCTTCATTTTTCAATTCAAAACCATTTTCCTTAGTAATCTCACCCTTTTTCCAAGGAACACCCCATGTTACATAGCCTGTATTCGTTCTGTTTTCCAGAAAATGTAGTTTAACCATTGATATTTCCTCACTCTCTTTTTAAATTTTTACCATATCAGGAAGTCTTTTCCCAATATCCTAAGCACCGCTTCTATCAAAAAATAATCCCCATAAATTATAGGCACTTCCCTGTCTATTGATCTGTCATAACGCGCTGAACCATAACCTAAAATAGCGTCTTCTTCTATATTCCAATTACAGAATTTTTCTTCCATTGCCTTTAAAATCTTCATAGCTGCTTTCTGATATAAAGGTTTTTCATACTCTGAAACATGCTCTGCAAGCTCCAATAATCCACAAGCTGCACAAGCTCCTGCTGTTGAATCATAATATAAAGGCTCTTGAGGGGCTCTGAAATCTATTATCGGCAAATAATCATTCACTGCCAAATTTGCTATAAAATAATGTGCTGATTGTTTTGCTGCATTCAAATATTCTTCATTTTTTGTATAACGATAACCTAAAGCAAAACCATAAATTGCCCAACTTTGTCCTCTTGACCATGAAGAACCACTTGCATATCCCTGTCCAGCCGGATTATTCAAATATTCACCTGTTTCAGGGTCAAATACGACTATATGATTACATGAACCATCTTCTCTTAAAATTGTTCTTTTAGCTGTATCAGTATGTTTAATAGCTATTGCTTTAAAACGTGGGTCTTGTAATTCCTCTGATGCCCAGTAAAGCAAAGGTAAATTCATTAAACAATCAATAATTACCCAGCCTGTCCTTCCACCATTCCAAGCCCTTATAAATTCACCATTAGGATTATATCTCCCTGCAAGTATCGTTGCCGCATGAATACCATTTATTCTAGCTTTAGCATCTTTTGTAAGTCTATAATTTGCTACTGCTGTATGTAACCACAAAAAACCCAAATCATGATCTAATCTCTCAAAACTTTCTATTGTAGGTTCAAGACGTTTTTCAAGTCTTTGTGCTGATATTTTGTATTTTTCTTCGCCTGTTGCATGGTATAACTGCCATAATATTCCACCCCAAAAACCATTTGTCCACCAGTCAATACCATTTTTTTCATCTGCCATATCATTATATACTCCATTTACCGGAATATATGGTATTTTATCACCCATTCTGTCACATTGTGCTGACATTTTCTCCTGAATTTTTTCCCAAACCGCTTCTGCCCAAAGTTTATCTTTTTCTTCCATCAATATCTCCTCCTAAATTTTAATTTTTCTTAATTCACAAATATTTTTATATTAAAAGTGTTGCTCATAAACAAATAGCCACTTCGCAGTATATAAGGCGGACTTGTCCTGATAATAAAGTCCCACCTAACTGCTTATTACTCTTTGCAATTGAAGCAAGGACTTACTTGCATTATACACTGTTTCAATATTACTTCCAATAGATTATCTTAAAAACCCTGTATATCTATATTACTATTTAATATTTTTGTTTCTATTCTCGTTTCAAATTCATTTATGCCTTTATTTATTTTATACAAAATAGCAGGTATTCCAGTCTTAGGAAAAATCAAATTTGTATTAGGCGTAGCATTTATAAAACAACCATCTCCCATTTGAGAATAAACCGCACTTTCTCCATTTTTATCCGCAATTTTACAAATCCCTTTTTCCTGTATAACTTCTGTAAATTCCATACTATAAGGATATGAAAATCCCGAATCATAAGCTACACATTCTCTATCACTTGTAATCTTATGCTTTCTTATATGCCCATTTTCTACTGGCATAATAAGTGTTTCTACTTCTATTCCTTTTAATGGTATCCATTTTGAATAAATTGTATTATTTTCAAATTTTACTTCACTGCATTTTCTTCTTACCCAAATCATTCCATCTACTTCAAAAGAAAGCATACTGTCCGCCGCTACTTCTTCTTTTTTTATATAAGAACGTGGTACACTGAAACCAAACATTGTAGAATATGCAAACTTTGAATATTTTTCGGCTGTATGAGTAGGCTCAAGAATAGCATACTGACCTGCTGTTAAAGCTGTTACGTCTTCTTTTCTTCTTTGAATAATCATATCACACTCTGGAATGTATTTAAGATTTTCAAGTTCAGGTAATGGCTCGGCTTCTGCACTCCAAAATTTATGATTATCTGAAAGAGCAAGTATTATAAAACTCTTAAATGCCCAATATGGTGAACTTGCGGAATTATATTCTTCATTCATATTCATATTGGGATAAGCATATCCCAAAGTAAGCACGCCACCATTATCTAAAATAGGCTGATTAAACCAATATTTAAAATTCCTTTGTATAATTCCTTTCATAGTACCTATTGTAAATGGTTCTACTCCAGCCAATACACAGGCTGACCAAAAAGCGGACTGTGCAAAGCGATATGTAAGAGAACGTCCAAATGGTAACCCCCTACCCTCATCATCAAACCAATATATAAAATCTTTTGCAAATTCAGCAGCTCTATCTTTAAACAACTGACATCTTTGGGTATCTTCCTTTTCCATAAATTTGGCATATAATAAACAATAAAAATGTATTCCAAAAGCTGTATAATAATCTTTTTGCGGACGCTTTCCATCTGAATACCAGCCATTTCCTATATAAAATGATTCATATTTGTCCATAGCCTGCTTCATTCTTTCAGTATTATACTTTGCTCCAATACTTTTAAGTGCTAAATTTGTAATTACATTGAAATACTGCCAATTATTTTCTGCCTGTGTATAATCATTAATCTGATAAAGCCAAGCTGCAAGATTTTCTTTACTTTCTTCTGAAAGCGGACTCCATATCTTATCAGGTATCAAAAGTATTGAATAGCTTATAGCTGCCATTTCCACCATTCTCTGGTCTTTATTGTGTAAATCACCCCAATATTCCTCACTTTTTTTATCCGTACCATTTTTCAATCCTTCTAAATATATTTCCAACATTTCATTTTCTTCTCCACCGCCCGCTATATAAGAAGCCAATCCCCACAAAACTCTTGAAAAACCTTCCATACGTGAAATCTTATTTCCATAACCTGCGGTAGTCGCACCAATATTAAGTTCAGCCCTTCCATTGCTATAATGTGATTTTAAAGGCTGTATAAGTTTTAAAAATAATGCTCTAAACTCCTGCTTTGAATTAAAATTCTCCATATTTTTTCTCCTTTTTGCAATAGAAAACATTTTCTATATTAAAAATTGATATTTTTATAATTATAATACTACTTTTTATAGAAAATGCAATAGATTTTTTTATACTAGATAAATTACTTCCTATTTTAGTTTTTATCATTTGCATAAAATCTTAACATCTTTCTATATTGCATTATTAAAAAAAATATATTAAAATATTTTATAAGGCTTATAAAAATAGAATTTAAAATCAAAGGAGGAATTTTATGGTAAAAAATAAACATTCAGAAATAACACCGCAAATAAAAGAACTTACCAAATTATGTATAAACAACAATAAAATCGACCCAAAATTATATAATTTGTATGATGTAAAAAAAGGGCTTCGTGATATAAACGGGAAAGGTGTTCTCACCGGACTTACAGAAATTTCAGATATACGTGGTAGCAAAATAGTTGACGGAGTTTCTGTGCCTTGTGAAGGTCAGCTTTTTTACAGAGGTATAAATATCGAAGATATAATAAACGGTTTTATAAATGATAACCGTTTTGGATTTGAAGAAATTACATATCTTCTTCTTTTTGGTATGCTGCCTAACCAAGAGGAACTTTCAAATTTTCAAACACTTTTAAACAATTACAGAACACTTCCTACAAACTTTGTACGCGATGTAATTATGAAAGCTCCAAGTGATGATATGATGAATAATCTCGCTAAAAGTGTGCTTACTCTCCATTCCTACGACTCAAATGCCAATGATATTTCACTAAACAATGTTATGCGTCAATGCTTACAACTCATTGCAGTATTTCCTTTGCTTTCTGTATATGCTTATCAAGCCTTTAATTTTTATATAGAAAAACAAAGTTTATTTATACATCTTCCTAATCCTGAATTTTCTACCGCTCAAAATATACTACATTTATTGCGTCCTGACAGTAAATTTACAAATTTAGAAGCAAGTGTACTTGATTTAGCTTTAGTTCTTCATGCAGAACATGGCGGAGGAAATAATTCTACATTTACTACTCATGTAGTAACTTCTTCAGGTACTGATACCTATTCTGCAATAGCCGCTGCTCTTTGTTCATTAAAAGGACCTAAACATGGTGGCGCTAACTTAAAAGTCATGAAAATGTTTGAAGATTTAAAAGATAAAGTTTCCGATTGGACAGATGAAGAAGAACTAAGTCGTTATTTAAAAGACCTTCTTCACAAAAAAGCATTTGATAAAGCAGGATTAATTTATGGCATGGGACATGCGGTATATTCCATTTCTGACCCTCGTGCTAAAGTATTTAGAAAATTTGTCGAAAAGCTTTCTAAAGAAAAAGGACGTACAGATGAATTTAATCTTTACTCTAAAGTAGAAGAACTTGCCCCTAAAATAATTGCAGAAGAAAAGAAAATTTATAAAGGAGTAAGCGCAAATGTAGACTTTTACAGTGGCTTTGCCTACAATATGCTCGGACTTCCTTTAGAATTATATACTCCTATTTTTGCCATTGCTAGAATTGCCGGCTGGTCAGCTCATAGAATGGAAGAACTTATAAATGCAGGAAAAATCATAAGACCAGCATATAAAAGTGTATCTAAAGAAATCGAATACATACCTATGAATAAGAGATAATTTTTAAAAGCAGTCTTACATATTAGACTGCTTTTTTACAAAAAAAAAGACCTCATAAAAATTTATAAGGTCTTTACTGCGGATAACAGGAATCGAACCTGCACGCCCTCGCGAGCGGTAGATTTTGAGTCTACTGCGTCTGCCAGTTCCGCCATATCCGCAAGCGATAACATTTCTGTCACCAACAAAAAATATTATATCACCTAATATAATATTTTGTCAACATATTTTTTACAAAATTTTTTTAATTTTTTCCTTGACAAAATTCTTATCCCATAATAAAATGATAAAAAGTTATCAGCTATGAAGGATTTTTATTAGTATACAGGGGTTACAATTTCAGAAAGCAGATTGGTTGATGAAAAATTTGCAGTACCTTGATATATGAATTACGTTTTCCGGAGCTCTAAGCAAAACTTAGCGTATATCTGCACGTTACAGCAGTTAAAGTGTATACTTGAATTATTTCGGTATATAATTAAGGTGGTACCACGGGTTTTCTCGTCCTTTAAGAACGAGAAAACCTTTTTTTATTTAAAAAATAAACTATGAGTGTGCACAACTCTATAAAATTAAAAAATAATTATAAATTGTATAGGAGGAAAAAAAATGAGTATTTATGATACATTACTTGAACGTGGTTTTATTCAGCAAATGACACATGAAGCAGAAATCAAAGAATTACTTGAAAAAGAAAAAGTTTCTTTTTACATTGGTTTTGACCCTACTGCTGATAGTCTTCATGTAGGTCACTTCTTAACAATTATGGCTATGGCACATATGCAAAAAGCAGGTCACAGACCTATTGTGCTTATTGGCGGCGGTACTGCAATGGTAGGTGACCCTACCGGACGTACTGATATGCGTTCTATGATGAGCAAGGAAACTATTAAACATAATGTTGAATGTTTCAAAAAACAACTATCAAACTTCATAAACTTTGATGATGACAGTGAAAATGGAGCTATTATTGTTGACAATGGAGATTGGTTATTAAATCTTAATTATATTGATTTTTTAAGAGAAGTAGGTGTACATTTTTCCGTAAACCGTATGCTTACAGCAGAATGTTTCAAAACAAGAATGGAAAAAGGTCTTTCTTTCCTTGAATTTAACTATATGCTTATGCAATCTTACGATTTTCTCTGTTTAAACAGAAAATATGGCTGTAAGCTTGAACTTGGAGGAAATGACCAATGGTCAAATATTTTAGGTGGTGTTGAGCTTATAAGACGTCTTGAAAATAAAGAAGCTTATGGTATGACATTTACACTTCTTACTACTTCAGAAGGTAAAAAAATGGGAAAAACTATGGGAGGTGCTGTATGGCTTGACCCTAACAAGACTTCTCCTTATGATTTCTTCCAATACTGGAGAAATATAGATGACCCTGACGTTGAAAAATGCTTAGCACTTTTAACTTTCTTACCTATGGACGAAGTAAGACGTTTAGGTGCTTTAGAAGGTGCAGAAATCAACAAAGCTAAAGAAGTTCTTGCTTTTGAACTTACTAAAATTGTTCATGGTGAAGAAGAAGCTACTAAAGCATTAGAAGCTGCTCGTGCTTTATTCCAAGGTGGTGCAAACGGAGGTTCAATACCTACTACTGAAATAGCTGAAAGTGAATTTACAGAAGGCATTGATGTAATTTCTTTACTTCAGAAAGCCTCATTAATACCATCTCGTGGCGAAGG
>CAZQDT010000028.1:0-16752 GCA_964592005.1 uncultured Eubacteriales bacterium | reverse complement strand
AAGAACTTACAATATCTCGATATGGGGATGTTTGTCCATATTTTGAGTGGCAGGCTTTAGCATGAGAAAATATACAGTCTTTATATTTAGTTTTATTATAGCAAGTATTTTGAATGTTAGTGTTATATATGCTGAAGCACGCAGTGAATATGGAGAGCCTTTACAGGTTTATATTACTGATAAAGGATTTAAAATTGTTAGTTTTTCAGAAAACTGGAGTACAGAAGATAAACTTGAAGAAGTTTATTATGAACTTTTAAATAATTTTCATTCTAAAGAAATAAATACTTTGGAAGGAATTTATTTATACCCTGATTCTCCGGAAGGAACAAGCGGGTATTACTATGAAGCTTCTGTTACTTCAAAAGATGGAAAGTTGCAATATGGAAATGATGCTTATATAGAAGTTTTTAATACGGATTATTATACAGATATATCTCAGATGGCTTGGGTGCTTTCGCATGAATATGGACATCATTTTACATTTTATTATTTAATTAATGTTGAAAATAAATATTATAGTGAGTGGGATAAGACGGGGTATGCTCAAATAAGAAATTTAGCTGATTATCCTAAGGTAGATTATGGTGAAATGGGAAAGGTAGATTATTCACATAAATGGGATATAACGGAAATAGCGGCAGAAGATTATATACAGCTTTTTGGCTCAAAGCTTGCAAAGAGTTCAGTGGATTATTTAGATGTTTCAGAAAGGCTTGATATGAATGTGAGTGAATATTATTATAGTACAAATAGTTATAATTTATATCCGCAAGAAAATTTGGAATTGCCTTTAGCATCAGAGGTAGAAGGACTTTACGAGTATTGGATTGAGATAGCTGGTTTTACATCGGTTTCTCCATCTATTTCAAAAAAGCCTGTACCGAAAATAACAGAAGTAAAGAGTGTTTATTTTAAAGAAAATAAAAGATATAAATTAGTTTGGGATGAAATACCTGATGATAATGAATATGAATATACAGTTGTAATGTATCCGACAGGAATACCATTTTTACCTACACCAATAAAGACGGTTTATACCGGTGAAAATATGGAAGCTTATATAGGAAGTGATGTAAGGCTTGATATTGAAAATCCAATAGGAATATTAGAGAAATTTGATGGAGAATATGAAATACGTATTTTTGTAAAAGATAGAGCGGGTTTTATGTTTTCATCGGAAACCCTTTATTATGATTTTACAAATGAAATAAGTCGTTATGAGTTTTTTTATGAAACGCCATTTAAAGATGAAGATAAATATATACAATATGCAGATAATATTTCTACGGCGGTTAATCCAATAGAATTTACAAATAAATCCGAATTTTTTATACCCGAAGAAAGAATTTTAGATAAAGCAGATGCTAAAATTGATATAAATAATAGTAAATTGAATTTAGAAGAAAATGGAAGTGCCGATTTTGAAAACATATATAAAAATTTGACAGATTTGTTTTTGAAAGAAGTTTATAGATTTATTACCAAAATTAAAAATGTTAATATATAAAAATCTTCTTAGAATATATTTTCTAAGAAGATTTTTTGTGTTAAAATATAGTAAAGAAAAATTTTTGAGCGGAGGGAGAAAAAATGCTATTTTGGGGAAAAAAGAAAGATGAAGAAGAAACAGAAGAAATTGATGAACTTCAAAAAGATAAATATGATGAATATGAACGCAAAATAAAAGAGAAAAAACAACAGCGTAAAGCTGAAAATGAAAAACAGATGAAACAGGAACAGATTAAAGAAATGAAAGTGGTAGAAGAAATTTCAAAAAGCAATGTTCCTCTTTTGATATTGGATAAAAATTGGCATTATATGTTTCCAGCAGGTAAAAAAACTAAAAAAATGCTTGCATTAGAAAAGCAATTGACAGAACTTTTGAAAGAACAGGGAAAGCTTACAAATAATATAAATGATTATAAAAAATTGAAGAAAGATTGTATAAATCAAATTATGGGACTTATGGGTTCAGAAGATGATGAAGATGATGTACAAAGGTCTAAAAAGTATATACAGCAGTCAAATCAAAAACTTGAGCAGATAGAGCAGAGGCTTGAAGATATACCACGAGAAATGAAAAGACTTAATCAAGAGCTTTTAGAAGAAAGTATAAGAGTGGTATATGAAGAAATGCAGGAAAATAAGCTGAAAGAGAAGTTGTTGGAGCAAGAAATTAAAGAACTGGAAGAAAAGCTTGCGGAGAAAAAAGAAGAAAAAGAATTGAAAAAGCAAATGATTGACAGGACTTATAAATTTTTACATAGCATAGCAGGTACAGAAGCACTTAATAAATGGGACAGAAAGTACAAATAAAAAATTGAGTATACAGGTGAAATGATGATAGTTGGTGTGGGTACGGATATAATAGAGATAAGCAGAATAAAAAAAGCAATAGAACAAAATAATTTTTTAAAGAAATGTTTTACAGAAAAAGAACTTGAATTTTTTAAAAGTAAAAATAGTAATGCTCAGCATATGGCAGGAAATTTTGCCTCAAAAGAAGCTGTGTCTAAGAGTTTAGGTACGGGTTTTAGAAATTTTGGACTTAAGGATATAGAAATACTTAGAAATGAGCTAGGGTGTCCTTATGTAAATCTGTATGGAAAAGCAAAGGAACTCGCTTTGGAGCTTGAAATAAAAAACTTTCAGATAAGTATTTCACATTGTCATGAATATGCAGTGGCATTTGTGGTAGCAGAGGGGTGATTTTATGGAAATCTTGACTTCACAACAAATGCGTGATATGGATAGGCTGGCTTTTGAGTTATATAATATTCCAACAATTATACTTATGGAAAATGCTTCCATAAGTGTAGTGAATGAAATATTGAAAAAAATTGATGATATGGAAAATCCTAAGGTAAATATATTTGCAGGTAAAGGAAATAATGGTGGAGATGGTTTTGCGATAGCTAGACATCTTTTTCAAAAAAATATTGAAGTAAATATTTTTGTTACAGATGTAGAAAATTTAAAAGGAGATGCACTGACTAATTTTAATATTGTAAAGGCTTTAGGAATACCGCTAAAACAGATAGTTGAATTGGAAGAATTACAAAATATTACTGAAGCTGATGTCAATGTGGATTGCCTTTTGGGTACAGGAATTAAAGGAGAAGTAAGGGGAATAACAAAGGATATTATAGAGTTTTTAAATATCCACAGTAAATATACATTGTCTGTGGATATTCCATCGGGAATAGATGCCGACTGTGGAAAAGTTTGCGGAAATGCAGTAAGAGCAAATAAAACAGTGACTTTTGCATATGTTAAGCAGGGATTGATTTTAAATCCTGCAATAGAGTATGTAGGGGAGTTAGTTGTGACAGATATAGGACTTCCTAGAAATTTACTTGAAAGATTGGATATAAAAGCTTATATGATAGATAATTTTGAATTTCCAAGAAGAAATTCAAGAACTCATAAGGGGACATATGGAAAGCTTATAGCATTTGCAGGTAGTGCAGATACAGCAGGGGCGGCATTTCTTTTAAGCAAAGCAGCATATAAGACGGGGGCAGGTCTTGTTGAATTATGTTCTATTCCAAAAGTTATATCGGAAGTAAGAGTAAATTTGCCTGAAATTATAGGTACTGGCTTATCAGAAATTGATGGAAAAATATCCGATTTTGAGCTAGTAAAAGAAAAATTGAAAAGTGCTTCAGCAGTAGCGACAGGTTCTGGACTTGGAATATCTCAAGCGGTCAGAGAATTTATAGAACCCCTTTTATATTATTGTGAAGTTCCTATGGTTTTAGATGCAGATGCTTTAAATATTTTAAGTGATATGCCACAGATTTTAAAGTCTGCAAAAGTGCCTGTTATAATAACACCACACCCGAAAGAAATGAGCAGACTTACAGGTTATAGTGTGTCTGAAATCTTAGATAATACAGTGGAAATGGCAAGAGAATTTTCAGCAAAATATAATGTGATAACACTTTTAAAGGATAATAGAAGTATTATTGCAAATCCTAAAGGTGAAATCTATATAAATACCAGTGGTTGCCCTGCTATGGCAAAAGCAGGCTCTGGTGATGTGCTTACGGGGATTATAGGAGGACTTTTGGCACAAAAAATTGAACCATTCAAAGCAGCAGCAATAGGAGCATACCTGCATGGAAAAGCAGGTGAAAAAGCGGCGAGAGTATATGGAGAATATGGAGTTATGGCATCGGAGATGGTGGGATTTATAGGGAGTAATATTTATTAAGAAAATTTTAATTAGTTATTGCAAATAAGTAAAATTAATGATATGATGGAACATATATTCTTGGATGGGAGGCTTTTATATGCTTATTGATACTTTAGTGAATTATAGTAATTTACAATATAAAGCAAATTGTCATTTACAAAATTATGGAAAGTGTGAGGAAGAATGTACACATCCATCAGTTTGTCCACAAAATTGTGAGAAGTGTTTGGAACAAATACATTTTTCATCGAGCTATAAAGCAGGAAGACTTGATTATACATGTAACAATATTATTAATTTTTATGTATGTAAATATTTTTATAAATATACATCTGAGATAGAATATGCTTTATATTCTATAAATAGTTTGCCATATAAGGATAAATTGAATGTTTTGTCATTGGGTTGTGGGGCATCACCAGATTTGGCAGCAATAGAAAATTATTTGACTAAAAATAATTTTTCAATTCCTGTTAATTATTTGGGAATAGATATGAACAAGCGTTGGAAAGATAAACATGATAAAATTTGTGAATATTTTAAAGATACTAATTATAAACCACAATATATTTATGAAGATGTTGTAGAGGTTTTTGAAAAATTTTCTTCTAGTGATAATAATATTTTGATTTTACAGTATTTAATATCACATTTTTATAATACAGGAAAGTTGACGGCTGTACGTGAATTTTATAAAAATTTATGTTTAAATGTTATTAAGCGTATGCAGCCTAAGTCAATAATAATTATTAATGATGTTAATAGTAATAAACGTGGTAGAGATTTATTTTTAATGTTTTCGGATATGCTTTCTAAATATGGAATTAAGCATTCATATTCATGTCGATATTTTGAATATAATATACAAAATGAGTATCAGAGGTATGGTATAAAATACCCGAATAAAGAAATTTTAGATTGGCCAACAAAAAATATTGCTCGTTATAATCCGTGGACTGTTTGTTCAAGTGCCCAATTAATAATAGAATTGGAGTGATAATATGATAATAAGTGCTAGTAGAAGAACAGATATACCTGCTTTTTTTTCAGATTGGTTTATTAAAAGAATTGAAGAAAGATATGCTTATGTAAGAAATCCTATGAATATTCATCAAGTTAGTAGAATTAACCTTTCTCCAAATGTTATAGATTGTATTGTATTTTGGAGCAAAAATCCAGAACCAATGTTAAAAAAATTAGATAAATTGCAGGATTATACGTATTATTTTCAATTCACATTAAATGCTTATGAAGATGATATAGAAAAAAATCTTCCGAGTTTAGATAAACGTATAAATACTTTTCTAGCATTATCAAATTTATTGGGAAAACAAAGGGTAATTTGGAGATATGACCCAATTATTATAAATGATAAATATACTTTAGAGTGGCATATTGATAAATATTCGTATATTGCAGGTAAATTATATAAGTATACTGAAAAATCGACTATTAGTTTTATAGATTTATATACTAAAATAATTAGTAATATTAAAGATAAACAGATTAGTGAATTAAGTTATGATATTAAGATGGCATTGGCAAAAGAACTTTCTTCTATTGCTTGTTCATATGGAATTAAAATAGATACATGTGCAGAAGATATTGATTTATCTATATGTAATATTGAACATGCTCGTTGCATTGATGATAGACTTATTGCAAAACTTTTAGGGTGTTCTATTGATGTAGAAAAGGATAAAAATCAACGATTAGAATGTGGTTGTGTTTCAAGTATTGATTTAGGATTATATAATACATGTCAAAATGGTTGTATATATTGTTATGCTAATCATAATATTAATGTACGTAAAAGAAATTTTCAAGCTTATGATAAAAATTCTCCTTTGTTATGTAGTGAAATAACTGAACTTGATAAAATAACTGAACGAAAAGTTAAAAGTCAGAAAAATATGCAGATAGATTTATTTTCTATGTGATTGATAGGGTATTATGTTATATTTAATAAATACCCTATATTATAACCACAGGCTGTGTATATTCTTTTTTGCCTTGTCTTAATTTATCGTTTGGCAGACCTAGGAAATAGGTATCAGTAAATAAAATTTCCTGCTCGAACATTTTATACCCTAAAGGGGTTAGGGTGTTTGAGTCTTTTTTTATGTTGATTATGACAGGAATATTACTTTTTTTAGTTATAAGAGAAAGTAAATCTTGGCTTTCTTTTTTAAAACCTAGTATTCGTGCATACTGACAAAATCCATTTGAATTAAATTCTAAAAAATCATTTTGTGTTATGTCCAATAAAATGTGAAGAATTGCCCTTTGAATTTTGGTATAGGTATAGCGTTTAGTTTTGACATTATCTACAATGTCGCTTATTAAAAAGTTTGAGTAAGCAGTTTCAAGTATTCTGTTTTCCAAGCCTTCGTTTACATCTAAGATATTTGATAGTTTTTTGGGTGACATAGTTCTTAATTTGTATTGTAAAATCATAGAAAAATTGTCATAAAAAATAGGGACAGAATTAATATCTAAACTACTTTTCAAAATTTCAAAGCAATTTTCAGGAATTACCGTCTTGATATTTTCAATGGAATTATTTTTTAAAGCAAGACGTATTGCAGTAGCAGAAGCTATATTCAGTGAAATATCGGTAGAATGATATCCGGCAGTATTTCTTAAAATTGTAAAAGGCTTGATATTGCTGTTTAATTTTATCAAAGCTTTTATATATTCAATTCCTAAAATGTTATTTGGGGTATTCAAAAAAGAACTGTCAATGTCAAGATAATTTTTAATTGCCTTTGCACGTGCCGCAGGAAAGACAAGCCCTTTGTCCAGTTCGGATTTTAAGAAATTTTTATATTCTATTGGTTCGTTAGTAAGCAATTCAGCAGTTTTATACATTTGTTCAATATCCGTATTTTCTGAACCGAAACAAATATAATCAACTACATTGAGAGAATTTAAAAGTCCAACAGAAGAAAGGGCAAAAAATTCCGCACTTGAAGAAGAATAGACACTTGGAAGTTCTATTACAATATCTGCTCCATTAAGAAGTGCCATTTTTGCCCTTGTCCATTTATCAATGATAGCAGGCTCACCACGTTGTACATAATTTCCACTCATTATTACAATTATTTTGTCAGCGTTAGTGATTTTTTTAGTCTGTTCTATATGATATTTATGCCCCATATGAAATGGGTTATATTCGGCTATTATTCCTGCTGTTTTCATAAATTCACCTATCTTAAATTATGTTTTTTTCTGAAATATTTAATAAAGCTATCTACAATGGCTATCATTAAAAATAATCCAATAGAAGCAATGGTTATCATTGTACCTATTCTAAGCCCTTCAGGCTCGTAACTAAATTTTATTATATGTGTTCCCTCTGTAAGATTTAAAGATATCAAAGCATCATTAAAAGCAATCGGTTCAACTTCTTCATAATCTACCCATACTTTCCAGCCTTTGTCATATGGTATGGAAGTAAACATAAGTCCTTCTTCTGAAACATCAATTGTTCCAATAATATTTGTATCATTAAAAGAAGTTACAATAAAAGGTTGAGAACTTAGAGTATTATAGGCATCTATAAACTTGTCCTCATTGAAAGAATATGCAGAAAGATTAAGTGTGCTTACATCTTCGGTAGAAATAGTTATATTTTCACCTGCCTGACATATTCCAAGGTCTATAATATATTTGTGGTTTAAATCGTCAAATGTTTTAGTTTTTTCACTGCCAAAAGTTACAGTTACTTTTTTTACTGAAGAGGAACTAATCCATACATATAAATGTTGTGTCTTAGTGTTATTTAATGTTGCAGTATCACCTTTAACTGTAAATTTTACCGGAGTAAAAATATCTCCCGTACCTGCAGCTGTTCTGGCAAAAGAATTTTGAGCCTTTAAGGGATTGCTATGTGAAGAAGCACGCCATGTTATCATACTATCATCTACCATAAAACCCAAAGGCAAAGTATAATTATTTTTGTAGATATAAGTAGTGTCTTTTGATGTGTAAAGACTTGTAATTTCACTGTCTTCAAAAAGTTCTTTTTCAATCATATATTTTACATCTAGTATTGAGGCAGTAAAGGGGGTATACCCATTAAAGGAATAGGCATTTGTAGAATGCTCAAATCCTAAATTTCCTAAAAGTTCTGTAAGAGGAGCATTAGCAGTAGAGGAGAAAGTAGATATACCTCTGAGATAATGCCATGCTGTATCATTTTTAGTTCTTCTTGAATTTTTTTCAATACGGTAAAAGTCTGTATCTTCTGTCAATATTCTATCAGTAAGTTCTTCTATATTGTAGAAATCATTCATATAGTAAGTTCTGCTTGTAGTAGAAATACTTGTTTGACCGGTGTTTATTGTGGCTTCAGTAATTGTTACTGCAAACATTAAAAATAAAATTCCATTTTTTATAATTTTATCACTTCTATAAAAATATACTAAAAGCATATATATACATATAAACAACAGACTGACATATATTACATATACAGGAAGTTTGTTATCTCCATCAGGTAATTTCTCGGCAAGAAGTATAAAAACTATTGCTCCCCAAAATACACCGCAGATTTGAGCTCTTGAGTAATATTTTATATCTCTGAAAGCTTCAAAAGCAAGTACCAGTATTAAGAATATATAAATAAAAGACTGGCGACAAGGTAAACTGTTTGGATAATGAAAACCATGCCATATAAAAGTAGTAATATTCATATTAAAGCTTACCAAAAGTATCGCCAAAATAGTAATTTTTACTATTTTTTCTTTTGGTTTTATGGAATTATTCATAATATATAGAGGAAATAAAACAAAAATGAAAACTCCACAGTAAATATTAGGATAATTACCGGATAATACTGATGTTTCTAAATTCATAAGGTGTTTTACCATTATATCAAAAAGAGTATAATAGGTACTTAGGGTTTTAGGAAAATTTATATCACCTGAAGCAGTGGACTGTAAAGCACAAAATTCAGGAATAATTAAAAATGCTGCAAATCCTCCTGCAATTAGAGAAAATATTCCAAAATTAAAAATTTTTTTGATATAATCTTTAAAACCTGTATTTTCAGGCAAAAGAATTAATAAACCAAAGAAATAAAAAACTAAAAAAATACAAATCATTATTGAAATATAATAATTTGACAGTATACAAAATCCTAAGCTTATACAATAAAGAAAGCATTTGTTTTCATTTACAAGCATTTCAAGCCCTAAAAGTATGAAAGGAAGTAAAAGTATGCAATCAAGCCACATAATATTCCAACTATACGCTGCTACATATCCCGATAAACTATAAAAAATAGAAAAGAAAACAATTTCTATACTTCTGGTTTTAAAATGTCTGCTTAAATAGATAGCAAAATTAAGGCTGGATAAAGCAAGTTTAAGAATTATGAGAATACTCATAAATTCAATTATATGGTCTTTAGGTGCGAAGAAAACAAACCAGTTGGCAGGACTTGCCAAATAGTAAGCATACAATGCGGTAAAATTTGTACCCATTCCAATATTCCAAGAATATGTTAAACTGCCATTATTATGCAGTTTGTTATAAAATTCGGAGAAGAAAGGTGCATATTGATGATACATATCAGTTCTTAAAAAACAAGCTTCACCAAATGGATAGATATCTCTTATTATATAAATTCCAGATAATATAAATACAGGAATAAGAAAAGCCAGTATGAAAGCTAAGTTTTTATTTTTGGGCAAGGTAAAATATTTACTCACAGAAATTCCTCCTACTGTTTTTTGAAAATAATCAGTTTACTTGCTACATAATTCATTATTACCACAAATACATTTGCAATAATTTTAGCGATAAAATCGTTAATCTTAAGGATTTCTACTGCAAATATCATAAAAGCAAAATCGCAGACACCGGAAAATATTCGGCAGGATACGAAAGCAATTATTTCTTTTAAAATGATGTCAATGTTAAAACTTTTACTTTCAAATACAAAAAGTTTATTGGTTATATATGCAAATGCAACTGAAAGACACCATGATATTATTGTAGCCAGTCTGTAATCTATATTTGAAATAGTGCATAAACGATAAGAAACAAGACTTACAATGGTAGTCAGAACTCCAAATATTAAATATAAAATAGTTTCTTTATTTAAAAATTTTTCAATTAAATTTTTCATGGGTTTCTCTCCAATTATTTTTATGCTCTTAATTGATTTAAAATGGAATTTATAACTCTGCTTGCCTCTGCTTGAGTATATTCTTCAATAGGCTTGTCCAAGGTCACATTATGTTTCCTGACAAGTCCATTAAGATAACTCTTTTGTCTTGGAGTAATTGCAGTAAGTTCCGGTGGTTTCCATATTATTTTTTCAGGTTTAAAAATATTAGGATTAATGTCATAAAACTGTTCTTTCATACATCTGTAAATATGATATGTACCTAGAGCATCACATTCAGCACGATGAGCATTTTTTAAATCAATATTGTAGTATTCGCATAGAGCAGAAAGTCGGCGGCTTGGTAGTTCTTTTAAAAAGGTACGAGCAATTTTTAAAGTATCAATTCCATTTTTTTCAAACTTTAATCCAAGTTTTAAACAATTAGCTTTTATAAATGAATAGTCAAAAATAACATTATGACCTATAATATCACAGTCTTCACAAAATGATACGAAATTTTCCAATAAAAGTTCTATTGTTGGCTGATTTTTAACCATAATATCAAATATACCTGTTAAATTTTGTATTATTTCAGGTATATCTGTACATGGATTTATCAAATGATTCCATCTATCTGTAATTTTGTCATCAACAATTTTTATTGCACCGATTTCAATTATTTTATCTGTAAAAGGATTTGTACCGGTAGACTCTATGTCAAATACTACAAATTTATTATACATTGTAATTATTCCTTTCCAATGCAGTTGTATATAACCTTAATTACATTTTTAATACCGTCAGAACTATCAGTATTTTTCATAGCGGTTATATATTTATTTCTATTTTTATAAAGCTCTTTTATAGAATTTAATAAATTTTCTTCTGTCATAATATCTTCATCTAAGACCATACTAAATCCTTGTTTTTCAAAAGATTTGGCATTAAGTATCTGGTCGCCTCGGCTGGCACGAGCGTTTAAAGGTATCAGAATAGAAGGTTTTTTTAGTGCTAGAAATTCAGATATAGAATTTGAACCTGCTCTCGAAACAATAATATCAGCACAGGCAAAAATATTTGGAAGTTCATCTGAAATATATTCAAATTGTTTATAACCAGCAGTATTTTCTAAATTTTTATCAAGATTTCCTTTACCACAAAGATGAACTATCTGAAAGTCATTGGTAAGTTCTTTTAAAATTTGACGAATAAATTTGTTTATTTTTACTGCACCTAAACTTCCGCCCATTACCAAAATTACAGGTTTCTGGGAATTGAAGCCGCAGATTTCAAGTCCTTTTGACCTATTGCCTTTAAATATTTCTTCACGTATCGGGGTTCCGGTATGAACAGCTTTTTCACCAATGTGCTGTAAAGTTTCGGGAAAAGTTGTACATACAGCTTTAGCTGTTGGAATTGCTATTTTATTAGCAAGCCCTGGAGTAATGTCAGATTCATGAATTACCACAGGAACACCATATTTTTTAGCAGCTAAAACTACGGGAACAGCCACAAAACCGCCTTTTGAAAATACAACATCAGGTTTTATTTTTTTTACAAGCTTTGAAGCCTGATTTATACCAGCTAATACGTTAAATATATCTTTAAAATTTTGTGTAAAATTTTTGAAATTTTTATAGCGTCTAAATTTGCCGGAAGAAATACCATGATAGGTAATTCCCATATTTTCAATTAATCCCTTTTCCATACCGGAATAAGAGCCTATATATTCAATATCCCAGCCGTCCTGTTTAAGTGTAGGAATTAAAGCCATATTTGGAGTGACATGACCAGCAGTCCCTCCACCTGTAAGAATAATTTTTTTCAAATCTATTATCCCCATTCTTATAAAGTTATGGCATCTACTAATTTACGTCGCATTGCTTCTAACTCTGGTTCATTTGGACATATAGGGTCCCATTGTTTAAGCACTTTATCATTATTATAACGTGGGATTATATGAACATGAAAATGATTTACAGATTGACCTGCTGCTTCTCCGTTGTTTTGTAGTATGTTGACACCATCACATCTAAATTCTTTTTTCATAACAGAAGCCATTTTTATTACAAGTTCAAAAAGTCTTCCACCTTTTTCAATAGGCATTTCAAAAATATTTTCGATATGTTTTTTAGGAAGTACAAGTAAATGACCTAGACTACTTGGAAAACGGTCAAGTATTACTTTAAATTCCTCATCTTCATAAATGGTAAATGAAGTCATTTCTCCTGAAATTATTTTACAAAATATACAATCTGACATATAAATTCCTCCCTAATAAAAAAATTATATATACAGTAGTATATCATATATTTTGTATTTCACCAAAACTTTTTTGTAAAATTATGAATATTTTATATTTTATTTTTAGCATATAAGTAAGTCAGCTTTCCGGCATGGTTATTTTCGTCCATCATTATTTCAAAAATAATATCTCTATATTGTGGTTCTTTTAACATTAGATATAGTTTTTTATAAAAATCACTTACCATATATTCATTATTTATACTTTTGCTTAGTTCTGCTAAAAGATTTCGGCTGATTTTGATTTCTTCGATTTTAGGAATAGCAGGTTCTTTACCTGAAATTTTTTTGTAAAGTTCTTCTAGAAGTTTTTTATGTTTTAGCTCATCTAGACTTAGACGTCTGATTATTTCTTTGTCATTGGCATCATCGAAAAGTGCGTGTAATTGTCTGTAATATTCGTGGTCATGAAGTTCACCGCTTAAAGACTCCTCTATCATTGAAAGAATTTCTTTATTTGATTGTGTCAGATTTATGTTTTCAGAAGTTGAAGTCACAACAGGGGAAGGAGTGTTGATGGGGGTTTGGTTGTTGGGATTAACTTTTGTTTTGTTATTGTTGTTATTATTTCTTTGTTTTAAATTATTTATGTTGTAAGGGTACATAATGTTCCTCCTGATTTAAATTTATTTTTATATTTATATGCGATGGCAGCTTGTATTATTGTTAAATAATTTTTTGTATTTAAAAATTTTGTGAATAAAAATTTTTAAACAAAAATATATATTTATGGACAAGAGTAAAATTAATTTTTAGGGAGTGATGTACTAATGAACTGGCAAACAATGTCAGCTTTAGAAACTGTAAAAAGTTTAGAAAGTAATGTTGAAATCGGTTTGACGCAGAAAGAAGCAGAAAACAGATTGAAAGAGTATGGAAAAAACATTATAGAAGAAAGGAGAAAAAAAAGTTTTTTAAAAAGATTTTTAGAGCAGTTTAATGATTTTATGATAATAATATTGCTTATAGCAGCGGGAATTTCGCTTATTTTATCATTGATAGAAGGTTCAGCAGATTTTACGGATTCGATAATTATATTGGTGATAGTTTTTGTGAATGCGTTTTTGGGTTTGTTTCAGGAAAGCAGGGCGGAAAAAGCATTGGAAGCACTTAAAAATATGTCTGCTCCATCAGCAAAAGTAAAAAGAAACGGGAAAATAATGTCGATAAATACAGAAGATGTGGTGGTGGGAGATATCATTCTGCTTGAAACGGGAGATTTTGTGCCCGCAGATGCACGTCTTGTAGTTTCAAATAATCTGAAGCTTGAAGAGTCGGCTCTTACGGGTGAATCTGTACCAGTAGAAAAAGAAGCAGGAAAAATTTTGCCTGAACATACATTGCTTGGTGATTTAAAAAATATGGTGCTTGCAGGCACAAGTGTAAGTTATGGTCATGGAATGGCAATAGTTGTAGAAACAGGAATGAATACACAGATGGGGAAAATAGCGGGAATGATACTTACAGAAGATGAAAGTCAGACACCTCTTCAGGTCAAATTGGCGGAAGTAGGAAAGGTTTTAGGACTGGGAGCAGTTGTAATTTGTGCGGCAGTGTTTGTAATAGGAATGTTTCATAATTTTCCGCCATTTGAAATGTTTATGACAGCGGTAAGCTTGGCAGTGGCAGCAATTCCAGAAGGTCTTCCAGCGATAGTTACAATAATGCTTGCAATGGGTGTACAGCGAATGGTAAAAGAAAATGCAATAGTGAAAAGGCTTCCGGCTGTGGAAACATTGGGGAGTGCATCGGTAATCTGTTCTGACAAGACGGGAACTCTTACACAAAATAAGATGACAGTAATGGAAATATCAGATGTAAAAGGAAAGATTGATTTTGAAAGTAAAAAAAGTGCTGAAATCCTTGAATTAGCATCGCTTTGCAATAATGCAAGACTTAATAATATAGAAGGTAAATTGGTGGCAATGGGTGAGCCGACAGAGGTAGCACTTTTAAATGCAGCAGTAAGTATAGGAAAGATAAAAGATAAGCTTGAAAATGAATATCCAAGAATACAGGAAATTCCATTTGACTCAAGTAGGAAACTTATGACAACAATACATAAATTGAGCAGTGGAAAGTATAGAGTGGTTACAAAAGGTGCAGTGGATATTATGTTAAAACATTGTACACATTATAAAGAAAATACAAATATAGATGAATTAAGCGATAGGATAAGAGAGAGTATAAATATTTGTAATTTCAGAATGGCAGAAAAGGCTTTAAGGGTGATAGGAGTAGCATATAAAGATATAGATAAAATTCCAAATAAGAGAGATTATAAAAATATAGAGCAAGGACTTATTTTTGTAGGACTTATAGGAATGATAGACCCTCCACGTATTGAAGTGAAAGAAGCGGTAAAAGCCTGCAGAGAGGCAGGGATAAAGGCAGTGATGGTTACTGGGGACCATGTAGTTACGGCTACGGCAATAGCACAACAGCTTGGAATTATGAAAGATGGAGAAAAGGCGATTACAGGTGAAGAATTAAATAGACTTTCAAATGAACAATTGTCTAAAGAAATAAAAAATTGTTCTGTGTTTGCAAGAGTAACACCAGAGCATAAGGTAAGGATAGTAAAGGCTTTTCAAAATAATGGGGCAATTGTGGCAATGACGGGAGATGGTGTAAATGATGCACCTGCACTTAAAATGGCGGATATAGGTTGTGCAATGGGAATTAATGGTACAGATGTAGCAAAGGGTTCAGCAGATATGATACTTACAGATGACAATTTTGCAACAATTGTATCAGCGATAAGAGAAGGCAGAGGAATATATTCAAATATAATTAAGTCAGTACATTTTCTGCTTTCAAGCAATATAGGAGAGATAATTACTATATTTGTAGGTATAATTATGGGACTTCCTTCTCCGCTTTTGGCAATACATTTACTGTGGGTAAATCTTGTCACAGATTCACTTCCTGCTATTGCACTTGGACTTGACCCGACAGATAAGGATATTATGAAAGATAAGCCACGTAATCCTAAGAAAAGTCTTTTTGCAGATGGACTTTGGTGGAAGATATGTATAGAGGGAGCAATGATAGGAGCATTGGCACTACTTGCATTTTCGATAGGAGTAAATAAATATGATATGGCTGGTGAACCTATTACAGGCAGAACGATGGCATTTGCGGTATTAAGTATTTCGCAGCTGGTACATGCTTTTAATATGAGATCTAATCATTCGCTTTTTAGTATAAATCCATTTGGAAATAAATATTTGGTGGCAGCATTTATAGCGGGCATTTTTTTACAGGCAGGAGTAATAATAATACCCCAGCTTTCACAGATATTTAAAGTGGTAAGTTTGACATTTGAGCAATGGCTAATAGTAGCGGGACTTTCTTTTGTTCCTATAATAATGGTAGAACTTCAAAAGTGGGCGAATGTAAAGGACTTTGCAGAATAGATTTGAATGGGACTGACATTTAGTCCCATTTTAACCCATATAAACCTATTGTTGGACAAAAAAGTTGTTAAATTGGCAAAATTTTAAAAAAAACACTTAAAGAAGTGTCAATTTGTACAGAACAATTGGAAAGCATCTGCAAAGTGGGATTTATTACATGAAATAGAACTGAAAAATATATTTAAAACGACAGATAATCATTTTAAAAATAAATACGAATATAATATTTTTAAGAAAAATAGTTTTTTATTACAGGTTATAACTTAAATGATATGATTACTATTCCAGATGATATTAAAGGTACTACAGTTCCTCCAAATATACGCTTATGATTGAGTAAATAATGGTGTATACCTTATAGATTAATAAAAGTACATAGATGTTTAAATAAAAAATCCCCTGAACTTCAGAAGAAGTGGGGGATTTTTTTATGAAATAGATTATAAACTTCGTTGGATTTCTTCGATGCGAGGCAAAGAATTTTTATTTATTTTCTCTCATCTTTATAGCCTGTTCAATTACATCTTCTGAAATTCCTAGTATTCTCATTGTTTCTATAAATTGGGTTCTTTCTTCAGCCTTGCCCTTACTTATTCCAATACTAATACCTTCAGTTCTTCCCTCAAGCTTGCCCTTATTTATTCCAATATTAATTCCTTCACTAATTCCATTTCTTCGTGCACTGCCCAATTCACTAGCTTCATCGTGCA
>CAZQDT010000027.1:0-16825 GCA_964592005.1 uncultured Eubacteriales bacterium | reverse complement strand
ATTTCATCTCCATTTTCTCTGGTAAATATCTTAACATCTACTACTATACCAGCTTCTCCATGAGGAACTCTTAAAGAAGTATCTCTTACTTCTCTTGCTTTTTCACCAAAAATAGCACGTAAAAGTCTTTCTTCAGGTGTAAGATCTGTTTCTCCTTTTGGAGTAACTTTTCCTACCAATATATCATTAGGTCTTACTTCCGCACCAATACGGATAATACCTCTTTCGTCCAAATCTCTTAAAGCATCTTCACCAACATTAGGAATATCTCTAGTTATATCTTCAGGTCCTAATTTAGTATCTCTCGCCTCTGCTTCATACTCTTCCAAATGAATAGATGTATAAACATCATTTTGAACAAGTTTTTCACTCAAAAGAACAGCATCTTCATAGTTATATCCTTCCCATGTCATAAATCCAATAAGAGGATTTCTTCCAAGTGCAAGCTCACCATTTTGTGTAGATGGTCCATCTGCAATAACTTCTCCTGCTTCAACTTTCTGACCTTTATCTACAAGAGGTCTTTGATTTATACAGTTACTTTGATTACTTCTCAAAAACTTAATAAGCTTATATCTGTCTTTCTTTCCATCTTCTCTTCTGATTACTATTTCTTTTGCTGAAACTTTTTCTACAACACCAGCTTCTTTTGCTAAAACAACTGCTCCTGAATCTCTTGCTGTCTTATATTCCATACCTGTACCTACAACCGGTGAATCTGGGCATAAAAGAGGCACTGCCTGACGCTGCATGTTTGAACCCATCAACGCACGGTTAGCATCATCATTTTCCAAGAAAGGAATAAGTGCCGTAGCAACTGATACCATCTGCTTTGGTGATAAGTCCATAAGATCTATTTGATTTTTTTCTACTTCTATAATTTCATCTCTGTATCTTCCAGATACTTTTTTCTCTGCAAACTCTCCATTTGGTTTAAGAGGTGAGTTTGCCTGTGCAACATTATAATTTTCTTCTTCATCTGCTGTAATATATACAACTTCATCTGTTACAATAGGTTCCGGACCTGATTTATCTACTTTACGATAAGGTGTTTCAATAAAACCATATTCATTAATTCTTGCATATGTTGCAAGTGAGTTTATAAGACCGATATTAGGACCTTCCGGTGTTTCAATCGGACACATTCTTCCATAATGTGAATAGTGAACGTCACGAACTTCAAATCCTGCCCTTTCTCTGGACAAACCGCCAGGTCCAAGAGCTGAAAGTCTTCTCTTATGAGTAAGCTCTCCAAGTGGATTGTTTTGGTCCATAAACTGTGAAAGCTGTGAACTTCCAAAGAACTCTCTAATAGCTGCCGAAACTGGTCTGATATTGATTAAATCTTTAGGACGTACAAACTCTAAATCCTGAGTTGTCATACGTTCACGTATTACTCTTTCAAGTCTTGTCAAACCTATACGGAACTGATTTTGCAAAAGTTCTCCGACTGCCCTTATTCTACGGTTTCCTAAATGGTCTATATCATCATATCCACCCAAACCATATTCTACATGTATATTATAGTTAATTGAGGCTATAATATCTTCAAGAGTAATATGTTTTGGAATTAAAAGGGATACATTATCTTTGATAGCCTGTTTTAATTCTTCTTCATCTTCATATGTGTCCATAAGCTTTTTAAGCTCAGGATAATATACTCTTTCTTTTATGTTAAAATCTTTTACTGGGTCGCATTCTACAAAATTAGCAATATTTACTGTCATATTACTAAGAACTTTTAAACTTCTTCCTTCAACTTCAACCCATACAAAAGCTACTGCTGCATCCTGTATAGCATCTGACACTTCTGCTGATACTGTATCACCTTTACTTGCTATAACTTCACCAGTATTAGGGTCAACAACATCTTCTGCCAGTATTTGTCCTCTTATTCTAGCATTTAAAGCAAGTTTTTTATTTATTTTATAACGTCCAACCTTAGCCAAGTCATAACGTTTAGGGTCAAAAAGCATACTTCTTAATAGGGAATTTGCACTTTCTACCGTAGCAGGCTCACCCGGACGTATACGCTTATAAATTTCAACAAGTCCTTCTTCATAAGTCTTTGCTGTATCTTTTTCAATAGTAGCCAATATTTTTGGCTCTTCTCCGAACAATTCTAAAATTTCTGCATCTGTTCCTATTCCCAATGCACGAATAAGTACTGTAACAGGAACTTTTCTAGTTCTATCTATACGTGCATAAAAAACATCACTTGAGTCTGTTTCATATTCAATCCATGCACCACGATTAGGTATAACCGTAGCTGATATAAGCTCTTTTCCAAGCTTATCATGCTGCATTTCATAGTACATACCAGGAGAACGAACCAACTGGCTTACTATAACACGTTCTGCACCATTTATAACAAATGTACCTGTTTCTGTCATAATTGGGAGATCTCCCATAAACACTTCGTCTTCTTTTATTTCTTTATTGTCATCTTTATTACGAAGTCTTACTGTAACTGTCAAAGGTGCTGCATAAGTAGCATCTCTTTCTTTACATTCTTCTATTGAATATTTTGTTTTATCCGACAAAGAATATCCAACAAATTCCAATACACGATTATTACTGTAATCTGTTATAGGAGAAATATCCTGCAATACTTCGTCAAGACCCTCATCTAAAAACCACTGATAGCTGTCTTTCTGCACCTCTAAAAGATTTGGCATTTCCAGAACTTCATCAATTCTTGAATAACTCATTCTAACTCCGTTACCAGCTCCTGATTTTACGGAATGTATCCTGTGCTTATCCATGGTACTTTTCACCCCTTGAAAATATTTGTCTGCCAGAAATTTATTTACAGACTTTAAAAATAAATTATTTACAAAATTCACTTTTGTGATATAATTATTTCAATAAAAAAATTTTTAAAATAATTATCTTTATCTAATAAATTTTTTGTCTGTAAGTGTGTTCTTTTTCTGGTAAGGTAGAGAAACTTTTCCACCTTACCATACTTTTTGCATTCTACTATTTTAGCATTATTATTTTTTTTTGTCAACATTTTTTACTGATTTAATTTAAATATTTTTCTCTATATCATCAAACCAATTTTTATTTTTTCGACTTTAATTATGAAAGCTTTCACAAAGAGGTGTTTAAATGAAAAATTATGAAATCCAAAACTATATTGATTTATATGCAGAAATGCTGCTAAAAAAGCCTCTTCATTGCTTGAAATGCCAATGGCTGAATATGTTAAAACTCATAAAAAAATACCTTCTCATTTAAAAAGCGTCCCTAAGCAAAAATTAAGTGTGCATTATGAACCAAAACCAATGATGTTAGTCTATAAAGCAATAAACTATGGCTTGCACCCTCGTGATTTAGGATATCCTTGCCCTGAAACTTATGTTGTATTTGATTAATAGATATAAAAAAAGCTCTTATCCAACGATAAGAACTTTTTTATTATGAAACAAAATTATTTTAATGTAACTTTTGCTCCAACTTCTTCTAATTTAGCTTTAAGAGCTTCAGCTTCATCTTTAGCTACTGCTTCTTTAATTACCTTAGGAGCTCCGTCAACTAATTCTTTAGCTTCTTTAAGTCCAAGACCTGTAACTTCTCTTACAACTTTGATAACTTTAATTTTTTCTGCTCCAGCTTCTGTTAATTCTACGTTAAATTCTGATTTTTCTTCTGCTGCTGGGCCTGCTGCTGCACCTGCTGCTACTACAACACCTGCTGCTGCTGAAACACCATATTTTTCTTCTGCTGCTTTTACTAAATCATTAAGTTCTAATATTGTAAGCTCATCTACAGCTGCTAAAATTTCTTCGATTGTTAATTTTGCCATTTTAAATTACCTCCATTTGTTTAATTTTATATTTTTTATTTTATACTTAACTTACTATCTTTACATCGTAAATATCATTATTCAGCTTTAGCTTTTTCTTCAGCAATAGCATTGATAACACGAGCAAATGATGATATAGGAGCTTTGAAGCTTCCAAGAAGTTTTGAAAGAAGTACATCTCTTGAAGGGATATCAGCGATTGCTTTCATTCCTTCTGCATCATATACAACTCCTTCAACAACACCAGCTTTGAACTCTAATACTGTAAAGTCTTTAGCTGCTTTATTAATAATAGATGCTGCTGCGACTGGATTATCATAGCTAAGTGCCAATACGCTTGGTCCTTCAAGATAAGGTTTAAGTCCCTCATATTGTGTACCTTCTACTGCACGGCTCACTAATCTGTTTTTGTAAACTTTATAGTCTACACCAGCTTCTCTAAGGTCTTTTCTAAGTTTTGTATCCTGCTCAACTGTAAGACCCTGTGCATTGATTAAAACTGCTGAACTTGCTTTTTCAAGTTTTTCTTTGATTTGTTCAACAACAGCTTCTTTTTCTTTGATAATTGCTTGATTTGCCATCTTTTAACGCACCTCCTTATTATTAATATGAATATCCGCATAAGAAAACCTCTCTGCCTTACGACAAAGAGGTAATAATCTCTAAATTATTCTCCTCGGCTGGCACTATGTTTACGTCTTTCGACACCAACTGTCTACGGCAATATTCAACAGTGCATATTATAACACCGAGTTTTTAATTTGTCAACAGCTAAATAATTTTTTATTATTCAGAAATTTTTGCAGGGTTTACTTTAATTCCAGGTCCCATCGTTGATGAGATTGAAACACTCTTTAAGTATTGTCCCTTTGCTGCTGCTGGTTTAGCTTTTATAATTGCACTCATAAGAGTCTGGAAGTTTTCAAGTAACTTCTCTGTACCAAAAGAAGCTTTTCCAACTGGAACATGGATAATGTTTGTTTTATCCAAACGATATTCAATCTTACCTGCTTTGATATCGTTTACAGCTTTTGTAACGTCCATTGTAACTGTACCTGCTTTTGGGTTAGGCATAAGTCCCTTAGGTCCTAATACACGACCAAGACGACCAACTACTGCCATCATATCAGGTGTTGCAACTACTACGTCGAAATCTACCCAACCTTCATTTTGAATTTTAGGTACCAATTCCTCTCCGCCTACATAATCTGCTCCTGCTGCTTCAGCTTCTGCAACTTTATCACCTTTTGCAAATACCAAAACACGAACTTTTTTACCTGTACCGTGTGGAAGAACAACGGCACCACGAACTTGTTGGTCAGCATGTCTGCTGTCAACGCCTAAACGTATATGAGCTTCGATAGTTTCATCGAATTTTGCTTGTGAAGTTTTTTGTACTAAATCAATAGCCTCTACTGTATCATATAAACTTGCTCTATCAACTAATTTAGCACTTTCTTTATATTTTTTTCCTCTTTTCACTTTAAGTGTCCTCCTTATGTGGTATTATCGGGAGAGTCCCCCTCCCACTTATATAAATCCGCTTTACGGATATCCTTTAAAATTATTCTGTAACTGTAATTCCCATACTTCTTGCTGTTCCTGCTACCATGCTCATAGCTGCTTCTATTGAAGCTGCATTTAAGTCAGGCATTTTTAATTCAGCAATTTTCTGAACTTCTGCTTTAGAAATAGATGCTACTTTTGTCTTGTTAGGAGCACCTGAACCAGACTCTATTTTACAAGCTTTTTTAAGTAAAACTGCAACCGGTGGAGTTTTTGTAATGAATGTAAAACTTCTGTCCTGATATACAGTGATAACAACAGGAATAACATATCCTGCCTGTGAAGCTGTTCTTTCGTTAAACTCTTTACAGAATCCCATAATATTTACACCATGTTGTCCAAGTGCAGGACCAACAGGTGGTGCTGGTGTTGCCTTTCCAGCGTTAATTTGTAATTTAATATATCCAGTAACTTTTTTTGCCATCTCGGCACCTCCTAAATAATGTGGTAAAAAACGGGAATTTCCCTCCCACGCGTGATAAACACGCACCTACAATTTACATTAACTCTATTTGCTCAATACCTACTTCAGTAGGTGTTTCTCGTCCAAACATAGATACTTTAACAACTACTGTACGTTTATGTGCGTTTACTTCGCCAACCATTCCAACAGAACCATTGAAAGCTCCTCCGTCAGCAATTTTAACTACATCTCCTACTTTTATATCCAGTTCAGGCTCTTTTACTATTCCCATAGACAGAACTTCTTCATTTGTAAGCGGCACAGGCTTTGAACCCGGTCCTACAAAACTTGTAACACCTCTCGTATTTCTTACTACATACCATGTATCATCGTTCATATCCATATGAATAAGCACATAACCTGGGAAAATTTTTCTGGAAACAATTTTTTTCTTCCCATTTTTTTCCTCTATATCGTCTTGTTCAGGTACAACTACTTCAAGTATTTGGTCCTGCATACTACGATTTTCAACTGTCTTTTCTATGTTAGCTTTTACTTTTTTTTCGTATCCCGAATAAGTATGAACTACATACCATTTAGCTTCAGACATATTCTCATCCTTTTCACTAAATATTTGCTATTTCGTCAACAAATCAATAAATGCTGTGTATCCAAAAGAATATACAGTATCCATAACAAATACTACTGCCCCAACAAATAAAGAAGTAACTATAACTGTAATAGTACTTTTTACTAGTTCTTTACGATTAGGCCATATAATCTTTTTAAATTCACCTCTGAAGTCTTTAAAGGAAGCTTTTAAACCTTTAGCTGATTTATCTTCAGTTTTTTTATCAGTTTGTTTTTCTTTTGTCTCTACTGTTTCGTTCGTGTTTTTTTCTTCCATTACTTCACTTCCCTTTCAGGCATTTGCAGTGTACAAATCAACTATTTAGTTTCTTTGTGCATTGTGTGTGATTTACAGAATTTACAGTATTTCTTAGTTTCCATTCTATCAGGATGGTTTTTCTTTTCTTTTGTCATACTGTAATTTCTCTGCTTACATTCAGTACAAGCTAAAGTTATCTTTACTCTCAACTCTTCCACCTCCGTTGATTAAAAATCAGTATCATACAATTTACGCATAAAAAAAAGACGTGCATAAATTCTGTAATATGATATCATAGGATTTAAAATTTGTCAATATTTTTATCAAACTTTTACAGGACAAAAAATATTTATACATCATTGCAACTCTTTGGTATATATTAAATCTTCTTTAGTCGTTATCTTTATATTATTATAGTTTCCTTCAACAACAATTACCTCATATCCCGCGTTCTCTGCTACCGAAGCATCATCAGTACCTATAAAATTATTTGCTTGTGCTTTTATATAAGCATCCATTATCAAATTATATTTAAATGTCTGAGGTGTTTGTACTGACCATAAAGTTTTTCTATCAGGTGTATTTATCACCTTCTTATTTATATCGCATACCTTTATTGTGTCTTTTACAGGAACTCCCAAAACACATGCTCCTCTTTCTTGAGCTAATTTTATTGTTTTTACTATATCTTCTATCTTTATAAACGGTCTTACCCCATCATGAATTACCACTATATCTGTATTTTTATTTACTAAATTCAATCCATTAAACACCGATTCTTGTCTTTCTGCCCCACCAACAGTTGTTTTTATTTCTATTTCTTTAAAATATTTATCTTTGATTTCTTTCTTAAAATATAATAATTGATTTTCAGGTAATACTACAATTATTTCTTCAAACAAATTACTATTCGTAAATTTTTCTATTGTGTAGGCTAATATTGGCTTACCATTTACTTCTATAAACTGTTTGCTTATATCTGTTCCCATTCTTTTGCCTTTTCCACCTGCTACAATTACTGCTGCATTTTTCAATTTCAACCCTCCCTCTATATTCTCTCTATTATTTCCTTTCTTTTTCTTTCATATTCATCATGAGTTATAAGATTTTTATCATAAAGTTCTTTTAATTTTTCCAATTTTTGAGCTGGGTCTTCTTCTTTATTTTCTTTTTTATTATAATCTTCTTCTACCACTATTTCATTCACCGCAATCCCTTTATCAGTAAAAGCATTTTTAGCACTGACAATAGTCATAATAGCAGTCATCCCCGTCCATATCATTCCAAATGATCCAAAAATCGGTATAACTTTAACAATACCTACAATCACAAATATACAACAAATAACAAAGCTAATTATAGAATTTTCTTTACTCGGTTTAACTTTTATTCTTTTCATAAAATCAACCCCTTATTTTCATATTCAATGAAACGTTATCTTAAAACTATTTTTGATATGTTCTTCATAATATTTTTATTAATTTTAACACTATTAACTTTTTTAATCAATATTTTAGAACCTTTTATTTCGCAAATATCAAAAATATACTTATAATTTATTTTAAATATTCTATATAAAAAAGCTGATAAAATGGAATTTTCCAATTATATCAGCTCTAAAAACTTTGTACTTTTACTTAAACAATCCGCTAACTAATTTTTTTACATCTTTTTTTACATTTTTAGATACATTATTAGCATAATCCTTCACTGTATCAATACCCATGCGGTCTTTTTTAGAACGATTGCAATGTTTACACAAACATTGTAGATTATTTCTATTATCTTTACCTCCATGCTTTTGTGGTATAATATGGTCTATATCTACATCACTTTTACGAAGCTTTTTACCACATTTGACACAAGTATACCAACCGTAATTACTTTTGTTGTCTTTAAACCAATCATCTCTGTAACCCACAACATCACCCACATCTAAATATAATATAATTAAAATAACACATTTACAATATATTATATTTTACTACAAAATTTTACCTACATCAAGTGACATTTTTCGACTTCAGTTATGTTGTCTTATTAACTTTTTAGCTTACCAAAACTTCATATTCTTTTGCCAATTTATATATCAAAAATCACTAAAGTATTGTTTTTATACTTCCGTATTCCAATCTACACTATAAGGTCCATCTGGTGTATTTTGAAGTCTTTCATAAATTGATTTTCTTTCATTGACTGCTTCTTCATCTTCAACCCATTCAGCATATCCTGCAATATAACTTCTGCACAATTCTTCCCATGAATCAAAGTTAGCTTTAATAACCTCTGCGACATCATGTGCTTTAATCATCATTTCTTCACGTGTCATATAGCCTGATATATAAAACATACCCAATAACTGTGCTGCTCGACAATAATCCCAAGCATCTGTTTCATCTCCCAGATGAGTTTCTGTATCAATTAAAACTTCAACCTCTTCTAGTCCATCTTCTATATTCTCTATTCCCCAATCTCTTCTTAACACTCCACGCATCATACTTGCATCTGCACCATTTTTCAAATAGCCGCCTAATTTTTTCCAATTGCCTCCAGCATACTCAGACCACATTGCATATGTTGCTACCACCCACTTTTCAGCATCATTTGCATATTCTGAATTTTCTTTTGTTCCTTTGTCAAATAAATTTAATAAACCTTCAAACAACCCCATATCTATATCCTCCACTTATATTTAAAAGCAGCGTTGGCAAAGCCAACACTGCTTCACTTATTTATGTTTTTTATCAAATTTTCTTTAGCATTTCTCACATGCTGATTTGCAAATTTTTCTGCTTTTTCAGCATTATGTTCTTTCAAAGCTTCAAATATCGCTTTATGTTCTTCAAGTGCTTTTAAACTTCTTTCTCTATCTGAAAGAGATTTAACCCTTGCCATTCTAGAATATTGATGAAAATCTGTAAGTATATGTTGAAGATATTTACTATTACAGGCACTATAAAGCAATTGATGAAAATTACTATCCTCTTTTGTAAGATTTTCAGCATTTCCTTTAATAGTATAAAACTCCGCAAGTTCAATACTTTCCTGCATACATTCAATTTCTTCATCTGTTATCTTTTCTGCCGCCCATCTTGCTGCCAATCCCTCTATAAGACTTCTTATTTCATATATATCTTCTATATCCTCTATACTTATATTGGAAACTTTTGCTGTCCTATTAGGCATAAATTCTACCAAACCCTCCTGCTCAAGCTGTTTAAGTGCCTCTCTCACAGGTGTACGACTCACGCCAAATTCTTCTGATATCCTTATTTCCTGTAAAAATTCATCTTCTGAATATTTTCCTTCTAGTATCCCAGCTCTTATTGCATTATATATTTGAGTACTCAACGAATATTTGTTAGATTTTTCCATCTCATCACCTAATCGTTTAAACTAAAATAAAAATTTTAATTTATTATTACATTTTTTCAATAGTTTCCATTATATAGTTTGCAAATTCTTCTGAAGTAACTCCTGTATTTCTTCCTGTAATTACCATTTTTTTCTCTGTCTGTGTACAGATATCAAGTGCTTTCTCAAGCTTCTTACTTTCTTCTATATATCCAATATGAGCTAAAAGCATTGCTCCCGCCTTAATAACACTGCAAGGGTCAGCATATTTTGCTCTGCCTTCTTCTACCATACGTGGTGCCGAACCATGAATTGCTTCAAACATTGCATAACGTTTTCCTAAGTTTGAACTTCCTGCTGTACCTACACCGCCTTGAATTTCTGCTGCTTCATCAGTAATAATATCACCATAAAGGTTAGGAAGAACAACTACTTGAAACTCTTTTCTTCTTTGTTCATCAAGAAGTTTAGCTGTCATAATGTCAATATACCAATCATCTGCTGTTATATCAGGATATTCTGCTGCTATTCTCTTAAATGTATCTAAAAATTTTCCATCTGTTGTCTTGATTATGTTAGCCTTTGTTACTGCTGTTACTCTTGTCTTTCCATTATTTTTAGCAAATTCAAAAGCCGCTCTTATAATTCTGTCACAACCCTCTTGTGTAACGATTGTAAAATCTACCGCTAAATCTTCATTTACATTTACGCCTTTACTTCCTACTGCATATGAACCCTCTGTATTCTCTCTGAAGAATGTCCAGTCAATTCCCAATTCTGGCACTCTTACTGGTCTTACATTTGCAAAAAGGTCAAGTTCTTTTCTCATTGCAACATTTGCACTTTCAACATTAGGCCATTTATCGCCTTTTCTAGGTGTTGTTGTAGGTCCTTTCAAAATAACATGGCACTCTTTTAATTCTGCCAAAGTATCATCCGGAATAGCTTTTTTGAGCTCTGCACGTCTTTCAATTGTAAGTCCGTTGATTTCCTTAAATTCTACTTTTCCACTTGCAACATCATCTTTAAGCAAGAATTTTAAAACTCTTTCTGCTTGTGCTGTTATAGCTGGTCCAATTCCATCTCCACCACATACACCTATAATGATTTTATCAAGGCTTTTATAATCTAAAAAATCGCCCTGTGCTTTCATATTTTCTACCCTTTTTAATTGTTCCTCAAGTAATTGTCCAAATTTTTCCTTTGCTGCTTCTATCTGTGCATTCATTTTCTAATCCTCCTGTAAATAAATTATTGTAATCTTAAAATTTTGATTTAGCAATCTATTTATCTTAAAATGTTGCTTACTTTCCGCTCTTATAGAAATTTATAAGACAGCCTGCAAGTATTATTTCTCTTTCATCGTCTGTAAGGTCTGCCATTTCAAGGATAAATTCCTTAAGGCTGTCATTTTTTACAACATATGCTTTAATCTGTGTTGCTTTTTCAGCTATTGCCTTTCTTATTTCAGGTACAAATATAAAATCTCCTTTTTCAAATGGCAATTCTCCTTTAAATAAGAATGGCAGCATACCCCAGTTTATAAGGTTTGAACGGTATCTCTTTGTTGCATATTCTTCAGCGATATTTGCCCAGCCACCGAGAACTTTCTGACAGCTTGCTGCTTGCTCACGTGCTGAACCATCTCCTGGTTTTACAGCATATACAAGACTTCCTACTCCTGTTTGTTTTACATCTATATTAAACTGTTTGTTTATTATATTAAATGCTTTTTCATAATCTGCATTTTCAGCAAATGGGTTTTCTCCGTTTAATCTTGCTTTTTCAGATTTCTGTATCTGCTTAGCTATTCCTACGTATGCAGGATCTTTTCTTGAAAGTGTAAACTCTGCAAGTCCCAAAGGATTTGAACGATAAGAAGATGTTTCTCCCGATGGAATAAGTTCATCTGTTGTAGTTACAGGGTCTGTTATAAGTGATGCAACTTTAAGCACTACATTATCTGTAAGACTTGACATTTCAGGCCATGGAACAATATTAGGTCCATATTTTATTTCTTGTGTACTATCTGCCTTTTCAAACCCTTGGTAAACTCTGTTATCATAAACTTCTTTATTAAAGAAATATTTATATTTTCCAAATTCTATATCCATATCGGTAGCCGCTGTAAGCTGTCCTTTATTTGCCGCCGTAGCTGCTATTGAACGTGCATCCATAAGTGCTACTGAAGCAATCTGACCATTTCCTGGTTTTGAACCTTCTCTGTTAGGGAAATTTCTTGTAGTATGTCTTATACTCAAACCATTGTTTGAAGGTACATCTCCTGCTCCAAAACATGGACCACAGAAAGCACTTCTTATTACTGCTCCTGCTGTTGCAAGCTTATTCATCACACCATTTTCCATAAGTTTAAGGAATATTGGCTGACTTCCCGGATATACACTGAGTGAAAAAGCATCTGAACCCACCGAAGCTCCTGAAAGTATATCAGCAGCCGCACAGATATTTTCAAAAGTACCACCTGCACAACCTGCAATTACTCCTTGCTCTACGTACAATTTACCATTTCTTATCTTATCTCTTAAAGTAAATTTTATCTTAGAATTATCAAGCTGTTTCTTTGCAGTTTGTTCAACCTTATCTATAATATCAACAAGATTGTTGTTTAAATCTTCGATAGTGTAAACATTGCTTGGGTGGAATGGCATAGCAATCATTGGTTTAATCTTTGATAAATCTACGTAAACCATACCATCATAATATGCTACTGTGCCCGGTTTAATTTCTTTAAATTCTTTTTCTCTGCCATGAATTTCATAGAAATCTTTTATAGTATCGTCTGTTACCCAAATAGATGAAAGACATGTTGTTTCAGTAGTCATAACATCTATACCGCAACGGAAATCTGCACTTAAATTTTTAATGCCATCTCCAACAAATTCCATAACTTTATTTTTTACATAGCCATTTTCAAATACAGCTCCTATAATAGCCAAAGCTACGTCTTGAGGTCCTACTCCCTTAGCTGGTTCACCAGTAAGATATACACCTATAACTTTTGGACAATCTATATCATAAGTTCTGTTTAAAAGCTGTTTAACAAGCTCAGGACCACCTTCACCTACTGCCATTGTTCCCAAGGCACCATAACGTGTATGACTGTCTGAACCTATAATCATTTTACCACAGCCACTCATCATTTCACGCATATATGAATGAATAACTGCCTGATGTCCCGGTACAAATATACCTCCGAATTTTTTAGCGGCTGAAAGTCCATACATATGGTCATCTTCATTGATTGTACCACCTACTGCACAAAGTGTATTATGGCAGTTTGTAAGTACATATGGAATAGGGAATTTTTCAAGTCCACTTGCCATTGCTGTTTGTATAATTCCTACATAAGTTATATCATGTGATGCCATTGCATCAAATTTTATTTTAAGCTTGTCCATATTTCCTGATGTATTATGTTTTTCAAGAATTGAATATGCCATTGTTTCTTTAGCTGCTTCTTCTTTCGTCAAACTTTTTCCTGTTTTAGCTTTTACACATTCCAATGCGTCTGCACTGTCTTTTACTATTTCTGTACCATTGATTAAATATGCTCCGCCTTCAAATAATTCTATCACTTAAAATCTTCCTTTCTTATTTAGTATTTTTTTCTTCATAATTTTTCATTGCTATGAGAGTTTCTCTTTCAAGTTCTTTATCAGTAATAACTGTCACACGTCCATTATCATACTGACTATCAACCCATTGTTTTACTGTTTCTACAACTGGATGATGTTTATCGAAGCTTTCTTCATCAGTAAGATTGAAAAAGCTATTAATCCAGTGTGCTACTCCAGCAAGTCCTGAAGTATTTGAAACTGCTATACGACAAGGTCTGTTCAAAAATTTTCCAGTATTAAATATATTATAAATTTCTTCATTTTTCAATATACCATCTGCATGAATACCTGCTCTTGTAACGTTAAAATTACTTCCTACAAAAGGAGTCATAGGCGGTATTTTATATCCGATTTCTTTTTCATAATATTCTGCTATTTCCGTAATCGCAGTAGTATCCATTCCATCGAGCGTTCCTCTTAACTGGGCATATTCAAATACCATTGCCTCTAATGGTGTATTTCCTGTCCTTTCTCCTATTCCCAGAAGTGAACAGTTTATACCCGATGCACCATAAAGCCATGCATATGAAGCATTTGCAACTGAACGATAAAAGTCATTATGTCCATGCCACTCTAAAAGCTCACTTGGCACTTGTGCATGATGATTGAAACCATACATTATCCCCGGAACACTTCTTGGAAGAGTTGTACCAGGATAGGTAACTCCATAACCCATAGTATCACAGGCACGTATTTTAATAGGTACTTTTGTTTCCTGCATTAAATCCATAAGTTCTTTTGCAAAAGGAACTACAAAACCATAAAAATCTGCTCTTGTTATATCTTCAAAATGACAGCGTGGCTTTATTCCCGTTTCTATACAATCACGTATTACAGCCATATAATGGTCAATAACCTGACGCCTTGTCATGTGCATTTTATAAAAAATATGATAATCTGAACAGCTTACAAGAATACCTGTTTCCTTTAATCCAATATCTTTTGCCAACTGAAAATCTTTCTTAGAAGCTCGTATCCAACTTGTAACTTCTGGAAATTTATATCCTCTTTCAAGACACTTATAAACTGCATTTCTGTCCTTTTCACTATAAAGGAAAAATTCACTCTGTCTTACAATACCATTAGGTCCGCTCAATTTATGAAGCAAATCATACAAATGTACAATCTGCTCTGTGGTATAAGGCTCTCTTGACTGCTGCCCATCTCTGAATGTAGTGTCTGTTATCCAAATATTGTCAGGCATATTCATAGGTACTATTCTATGATTAAATGCCACTTTAGGTATTTCGTCATAATCAAATAAATTCCTATACAGGTTAGGCTCTGCAACGTCCTGTAAAGGATACTGAAACTCCGTTCTTTCAAGGAGATTAGTCTTTGGACTAAAACTTAACATTTTACCGCCTCCGTTAAATCTTTCTGACATTTTATTATTTTCTTTTGTATAATTGTATACAATAATACTTATTTTGTCAATAACAATTATTAACTAAAAAATAAGACTAACTCTTTTACAATAAGAAGTTGTAAAATAATAGTCTTAATTAATTTTATATATTAAATATTTTTCAAGCACAAAATTGTCAGATAATTCAGAAAAAACACTCTTTTCAAAATATTTTTAACTCGTTTAACATAATTAGACAAATAAATTGTGGATAATTTTTTAAATTATCCACAATCTCCACAGTCTTATCCACAAATATATGCTGAATGCCTGCTTTTTATTCATAGAATAACAGTTTATAACTTATAAACATATTATTTTAATTTTGTGGATAAATATTATTTAGTTTACATAATTATTGAACACAAAAATCCTTTATTTCTTATTAATTGCCTTAAATTAACTTAAAAACCAAATTTCTCATAACTTAATCTTCATCATACTCAATATCATATCAAATTTTTTTCTATGCTCCTGTGGAATGTTTTCTCTCATTACTTTTATCAATGCTGTTTGTTCATCTTTAGTCATTGGTCTGCCTGAAGCATTAAATTCTTTTGCAGCTTTAGTTACAATTGCAATTATCTCTTTTTCACTTTTTCCATTCAATTCTTTTATACATCTTTCTATAATAGCTGCCCTTTCAGGTTCTAATCCTTTAAATATATCTTCATACATATTATCACCCCATTAATTCTTTTAATTGTTCAGCCTGCTCTAATATTTCTTTCATTTCAAACAATTTCATAATCATATCTATATTATCTCTTTGAGATTTACTGCAATAAGGTCTTACTGCTTTCAAAATATCTTCCCTCTGCTGTCTAGGATTTAAAGCTGCAATGCTCACCTCCTCTTTTTTCTGCATCAATTTTTGTATTTCCATAAATTTTATAGCTGTACCAATTAATTTTTGATGTCTTAAATCTAAAAAAGGTATTATAGACTTCACCATTTTCATATTTTGAGTTTGGAGTTCTTCATCAAAAATTATAGGAGAATATTTTTCAGGTTCATCTTCTTGTTCAACACTCTCTAAATTATTTTTATTTTCTTCAGTCTGTAAATTAAAAAGCTGCATAAGTTCCATAATCTGCGTAAAATCTATGCCGCCCAAAAAATGCCCTCCTTTTATCTAAACTATAATTCAAAGTTTTTAAATTTTTATATCTCTAACTATAATATATTTATATCTTATTAAATTTATGACTAATTTAATAAGATTTTATAACAAAATATTAATAACTTCACCCTATCCTTAACGAAATAGGCTGTTGCAAATTGCAACAGCCCCAAATTACCACTTTAAAACTTTACTTATTAAGAACAAGTATTGCAGCCACAACCACAGTCATTATTGTTGTTAAGGAAATTACCATTGTTTCCGCAGAATAACCAGAAAAGAATTATTAAAATAAAGATACTGCCACAGCTATTATCCCCAAGCAAATTTAAACCATTTCCACAACCATTGTTACAACCACTGTTGCAGCTTGATGCTAAAACAAGAAGAATTATAATCCAAATTATTCCATCAAATCCTCCGCAGCCATTACCACAAAATCCCATATTTAAAGCCTCCCTAATAAAATAATATTTTATAACAGCTTAACACTTTCAGCTTCATTAGCTCAAAAGCTTTATCAACTGTTACAATCATATTCTATGTGAGGAGGCTCTTAATATTGCCTGTCTTATAAAAAATATTTAATATAATTCAAATTTTCACTTTCTTAAATATTCAGGAAAAACGCAT
>CAZQDT010000026.1:0-17119 GCA_964592005.1 uncultured Eubacteriales bacterium | reverse complement strand
ACAAGCTCTGGTACTTCCATATAAACCTCTGTCGATGTATTACAAGCCGAAAATATCATTATTATAAGCAATAACAATGCTATAAATTTAGTTTTTTTCAAAATTTCCACCCCACTGCCAGTTATTTTACTATTAATTCTCCCTCTGTTAAACCACTTTTAATCTCTATAACTGTATTTGTAGAAAAGCCTGTAACTACTTCTCTTTTTTGTTTAACTTCATCCACATATACATATACAAAACTTTTTTCATTTGCTGTACTTACTACTGATTTCGGCAGATATAAAACGTTTTCTGCCTTATCAATTAAACGATAAATTCTTCCACTTGCTCCTTCCTCTATATCTGCTGGAAGTCCCTCCGCCTGCATATATATAGCACCTTTTTTCAGATTTTTTTCACTTACAATCCCCTGTGGATCTACTGCAACCGCTTTATATACTGCTTCATTATATATTATTTCTACTTCATCACCTATTTTAAATTTTTCAGCGTTACTCCCTGTTATTCTAAAAAGTGATGTACTTCTGTCCAAAACTGTTATAAGTTTCTCATCTGCAACCGTTTTATTTCCCACTTCAACATCTTTAACGTAAGTAACTACTCCATCTATGGTAGCATATATTCTGGTTGCTTCAAGTTGTTTATAATAATTATCAAGTTTAACCTTTTCTATTGCCAAATCATTGTTTAAATCGTAATTTACTCTTTCATGTTCATCTAAAAGTTTATCTATTTTTTTCTGCTGAGCTGTAACATTTTCCTCATATTTTTTCATCTCATTTGCACTATATATGTAATTTTCTTTACCTACGCTATTTTGAAGTTCCAATGCTTTATTATACTGTTTTTGATAATTTTCGAGCTTTTCCTGTTCCACCTTTACATTAAAATCCTGTTGTTCCAAAGTATGCCTTATATTCATCTCCATTTTTGCAATAGTCTGCTCTTGGGATTCTATACTTTTTTTAATATCCTGATTATCAGTTTCTGCTAAAATATCCCCTTTTTTTATTTCATCGCCTACTTTTACATATATTGCCTCTATAAGCAATCCTGCTTTTTCATAAGAATATTCTTCTTTCTGCCCTGCCAAAAATTCTCCTCTTATATATTCTTCTTGTACCAAAGTTCCTCTTTCAACCGCTACAAGCTTAACCTCTTCCTTTTCAAATTCTTTTACTGTCGGAACAGGTAAAACTTCTTTTTCTACCGGCATCATTTCACAACCTGCCATCAAGCACATCATTGCCAAAATAATACTTATTTTTTTCAATCTTTTCACTATTTCACCCCATATTAATTAAAATAATTTTAATCCAATAGTCATTTTTAACACCATATTTTTAAATAAAGCCACACCTTTTGTTAGTTTATAACAAAAGCAAAATATAATCAATAGATAATCTAATAAATTGTTAAAATTTTAATAAATTTTTAATGTAAATTTAGACTTTTATATGTACAAAAAAATAACGCCAAATCAGCGTTATTTTTATTTTCATTATCTTCTTATAATTTCTTCTCTCTTAGGTCCATTAGATACCAATGTAACAGGTACTCCAATTCCTTTTTCTATAAATTTCACATAATCCTGTGCATTCTTAGGAAGTTTATCAAATTCTTTAATTCCTCTTATATCACAGTTCCAGCCCGGAAGATATTCTATAACTGGTTTTGCCTGATAAAGTTTCTTTGTGTTAGGGAAATCATTCACAATTTTACCATCTATTTCATATGCTACGCATACCGGTATTTTTTCAAGATATCCAAGTACATCCAAAACCGTAAGTGCAACTTCAGTCGCACCTTGAACTTTACAGCCATATCTTGAAGCCACAACATCAAACCAACCCATTCTTCTCGGTCTGCCCGTAGTTGCTCCAAATTCTCCTGCATCTCCACCTCTTACTCTAAGTTCCTGTGCTTCATCTCCAAATATTTCAGAAACAAATGGACCTTCTCCTACTGCACTTGAATAAGCTTTCACAACTACTACTATATCTTTAATCTTATGAGGAGGTATTCCTGCTCCTACTGCTCCATAACCTGCCAATGTAGAGGAAGAAGTAGTATAAGGATATATTCCAAAATCAGGGTCTTTTAAAGAACCTAACTGACCCTCAAGAAGTATGTTTTTATCTTCTTCTAATGCTTTAGATATAAATTCAAAACCATCTACAACATATGGTGCTATTATTTCTTTATACTGCATAAGTGTTTCAAATATCTCTTGTGGATTAAGTTCAGGTTTATTGTAAAGATATTTCATAAGAATATTTTTTACATAACATTTTTCTTTTATTTTTTCTTTCAAAGTTTCTTCATCAAAGAGTTCTGACACCTGAAATCCTGATTTTGCATATTTATCTGAATAAAATGGTGCTATTCCCGATTTTGTAGAACCAAATTTTTTATCTTTTAATCTTTCTTCTTCATAAGTATCCAAAAGTACATGATAAGGCATAACTATCTGGGTACGGTCTGAAACAAATATATTGGGCTCAACACCTTTTTCTTTTACACTTTTTATTTCATCTGCAAGTTTCATTATATCAAGTGCAACACCATTAGCTATAAGATTTTTGGTATGTTTATAGCAAACACCCGATGGAAGCTGATGAAGTGCAAATTTACCATATTCATTTATAATTGTATGTCCTGCATTTGCTCCGCCTTGAAAACGTATTACTATATCAGACTCTGCGGCAAACATATCGGTAATTTTTCCTTTACCCTCATCACCCCAGTTAGCTCCTACTATTGCCTTTACCATTTAAATTCCCTCTTTCCTATCGAATTTTAAAGATTAATTTCTGCTTTTTCACCTAGTAATTCCTTATTTTGTTTTAAAACAGGTTTTACACATTTCTCTATAAATTCCTCAACCTGCTGTGAAGAACGTCCTGTAAATTTTTCAGGCTCTAAAATTTTATCAAGTTCTTCCAAAGTTTTTCCAAAAGCAGGGTCATTTGCAATTCTTTCTATAAGGTCATTTTTCTTTCCGTACATTTTTACTTCTTTAGCAGCCTCCATGGAATGTACTCTTATTCTTTCATGAAGTTCTTGACGGTCACCACCATCTTTTACAGCATCCATCATAATATTTTCTGTTGCCATAAAAGGAAGTTCATTTTGTACATGCTGTTTTACCACATTTTCATAAACCACAAGTCCGTCTGCCACATTCATATAAAGCTCCAATATAGCATCTACTGCCAAAAATGCTTCCGGTATACTTATACGTTTATTGGCTGAATCATCAAGTGTTCTTTCAAACCATTGTGTAGACGCTGTAATTGCCGGATTAAGTGCATCTACTATTACGTATCTTGCAAGTGAACCTATTCTTTCACTTCTCATAGGATTTCTTTTATATGCCATAGCCGATGAACCTATCTGACTTTTTTCAAAAGGTTCTTCAACTTCTTTAAGATGTTGTAAAAGTCTTATATCATTACTGAATTTATACGCACTCTGTGCAATAGAACTTAAAACATTTAAAATCTGAGTATCTAATTTTCTGGTATATGTTTGACCTGATACAGCAAAAACTTTGTCATATCCCATCTTTTCGGCTATCTTTCTGTCAAGCTCTTTTACTTTTTCATTATCGCCTTCAAAAAGTTCTAAAAAGCTTGCCTGTGTACCAGTCGTACCTTTACAGCCTAAAAGCTTAGCTTTGGAAAGCTGATAATCTACATCTTCCAAATCCATAAGCAAATCCTGCATCCATAAAGTTGCTCTTTTCCCTACTGTTGTAAGCTGTGCTGGCTGAAAATGAGTAAATCCTAAAGTTGGCATTGATTTATATTTTAAAGCAAAATCAGACAAAAGACTTATTACATTTATAAGCTTCTTGCGTACCAGTTTTAGTCCCTCTGTCATTATAATTATATCCGTATTATCTCCAACATAACATGAAGTTGCTCCAAGGTGAATTATTCCCTTTGCTTTCGGACATTGCACTCCGTAAGCATATACATGTGACATAACATCATGACGTACTTTTTTCTCTTGTTCTTCTGCCACTTCATAATTTATATTTTCCTGATTTGCTTTCAACTCATCTATCTGTTCCTGTGTAATATCCAATCCTAGTTCTTTTTCCGCCTCTGCAAGTGCAATCCAAAGCTTTCTCCAAGTTTTAAATTTCATATCAGGTGAAAAAATATATTTCATTTCTTTACTTGAATAACGTGAATTTAAAGGGCTTTCATAAATATCTCTCATTTTCTACACTCCTTGTAAATCAAATCTTGAAGAAATTGAATTAATTTTATTTTTTTCAAGTTCTACCGGATATTTTCCTGTAAAGCAGGCATCACAGAAATTTCCATTCAAACCTTTTACCATATCTTTAAGATTTTCCACTTTAAAAAATCCTAAACTGTCTGCTCCTATCATCTGTCTGATTTCTTCTACACTATGTTTACAGGCTATAAGATTTTCTTGGTCAGGTATATCAGTACCAAAGTAACAAGGATATAAGAATGTAGGTGCACATACTCTCATATGAACTTCTTTTGCACCAGCTTCTTTAAGAAGTTTTATTATATTAGCACTTGTAGTACCTCTTACAATAGAGTCATCTATCATAACAATTCTTTTTCCTTTTACATTATCTTTTAAAACATTAAGCTTTAATTTTACAGCTAATTCTCTTTCAGATTGATTTGGTTTAATAAATGTTCTTCCTATATATCTGTTTTTTACAAATCCTTCTCCATAAGGAATACCCGACTCTTCAGCATATCCTATCGCAGCTACAAGTCCTGAGTCAGGAACTCCTATAACCATATCCGCTTCCACAGGATATTGTCTTGCTAATATTCTTCCGCCTTCTTTTCTTGCTTCATATACATTTACACCTTCTATTGTACTATCAGGTCTTGCAAAGTAAATATATTCAAATACACACATATTTTTACTGCAATTTTCTTTTACTTTTTGAGAACTAATTCCATCTTTAGTTATACAAATTACTTCTCCTGGTTCTACTTCCCTTAAAAATTCAGCTCCTATTGCATTAAATGCAGAAGTTTCAGACGCTATTACATAAGAATTTTTTAATTTTCCTATACAAAGAGGTCTTAAACCATAGATATCTCTTGCAGCTATAAGCTTTTTAGGACTCATAACTATCAGAGAAGAAGAACCTTTTATTTGCGGAATTACTTTATATACTGCTTCTTCTACTGATTTACATTTTAAACGTTCTCTGGCAATTAAATATGCTATTATTTCAGAATCAACCGTAGTCTGGAATATTGCTCCCTCTGATTCAAGTCTGTTTCTTATACTATCGGAATTAGCAACATTTCCATTATGTGCAAGTGCCAAAGTACCCTTTTGATATTTTAAAACCAAAGGCTGTGCATTTCTTTCAAGACTTGCACCTGTAGTAGAATATCTTACATGACCTACCGCTATATTTCCTTTCATATTTTCAAGTATTTCATCATTTTTAAATACTTCATTTACAAGTCCCATACCCTTATAACTGTTTACAACATCTTCATTATTTACTGCTATACCGCAACTTTCCTGACCTCTATGCTGCAAAGCATAAAGCCCATAATATGTCAATCTTGCCACATCAAGTCCATCATTATCATATATTCCAAATACGCCACATTCTTCTCCTATTTTTTCAAAAGCCACTTTAATTCTCCTCTCTCAAAATGCCTATCATTTATTTTTATAAACCAAGTCTTTTGAAAACTTCTTCATAAGCATCTTCTACATTTCCTAAATCTCGGCGAAATCTGTCCTTATCTAATTTTTCATTAGTAGTCAAATCCCAAAGGCGACAGGTATCCGGAGATATTTCATCTGCAAGTATAATTTCTCCTTTATATCTTCCAAATTCTATTTTAAAATCAACTAGCTGAATATTTACTGATTTAAAATATTCTTTCAAAACTTCATTTACTTTATATGCAATTTCTGAAATTTTATCTATTTCCCTCTGATTTGCTATGCCTATGGCACGTACATGAGATAAATTTACCATTGGGTCGCCTAAATCATCATTTTTATAACAAAATTCCAAAACCGTTTCTTTAAGCTGTGTACCCTCTTCTATTCCAAGTCTTTTTGAAAAACTGCCTGCTGCAATATTTCTTATAATTACTTCCAAAGGAACTATTTCTACCTTTTTTACCAAAGTTTCTCTGTCACTTAGCTCCTCTACAAAATGAGTAGGTATTCCTTTTTGTGACAAAATCTTCATCAAATAATTCGACATTCTGTTATTTATAACACCTTTACCTGCTATTGTACCTTTTTTTAACCCATTAAATGCAGTGGCATCATCTTTATAATCCACTATAAGTAAATCCGGATTTTCTGTTTTATATACCTTTTTAGCCTTGCCTTCGTAAAGTAATTCTCCTTTTTCCATTTTAAAAGACTCCTTTGCATACATTTTTTATATTAAAATTACAAAAACCCTCACTGAATTTTCATAAATTTTAACAAGTTATTTGGTTAAATTTTTTAAAACAACTAAATTTTGTAATAAAAGTAATTTTCTTGCTTGTTTTTCTTTAATTTACATTTTTTGGTTATTCAAAAAAATATTATCTTTCAAAATTTCTTATCAAAATTTACTTTATTATTATAAAGTCAAATTTATTAAAACTCAATATTTATATTTTAAAAATATTTGGTATTTTATCAAAAATTTTTGGTTATTTTGAAATAAAATAGATTTGTTAACCTATATATCAAATAATTCTGCTGGGTCTATTTTAAATTGAAGCATTTTGGCTGTTTCTCTTCCTGCATCTCCTCCCTTTCTCTGTACTCCTATTTTTCCTATTTTAATAGAACCTTTAGCGGAAAATTCAACTTCACCCTGTGAATAATACTGCATTACTTCATTAATATTTTTTAATATCCATCTTGCATTAGAATTTAATTTTTGAGCTACCAATACCCATTCAGCACTAAATTCTCCACGCCCTTTAAGTATGTCCGATACTATCAAAATTTTATTATCTTTAAACCAATTCAATACTATACTTTGTTCTTCTTCTGTCATTTCATCAAAAAACATTCTTCTGTTATCTCTAGTACCAATTTTATATGGTGCTAATTCTCCTGTAAAATAACCCAAAAGTTTATATACATTATCTGGAATATTCCACATTTCCTTATATTTATCCAACCTTCGCTTGTCCACCTGATTAAAACCTTTATAACCACTCACAAGTTTTACCTGAATATTTTCAGTGTTAATCGCTTTTTTTAACTTTATTTGAACCATTACATTAATATCTGCTTTATATCCACGCAATATAACTGCTTTTACAGATTCAATCTCTGCCAAATTATAATTCATAATTTCTAGCCATTCTTGAGCATTTACATCATTTTTCCAATTATTAAATTTATCTGTTATATCTTTTTCATTTTTAAATCCATTTTTTGCTATTTTAGAACCCAATCCAAATAAATAACTTTCTTCCATCATAATTCTCCTTTCATATATTTCAACAAATTCTTTCCAATTGCTGATATTACAGGTACTGTCATTGCATTTCCTGCTTGCGATAACAATTTATTTTCTAAAACTTTATCTTTTGCTTTATCAGCCAGTTCTTTTGAAAAACCCTGGAATAAAAGGCTTTCATAAGCAGATAACTTTTTCAGTTTTTTATCTTTTACATACAAAATTCCATGCCTGCCTGTTCGCAAAGTAGGTATCTTTCCTCTATACAACCTTAAATCTGACTGACGTGTATCTAATACCAAATAATTTTCTGACAATATTTCTTCTAAATTAAATTTTCCTACATTATATTTATTATTTAAGTACTTTTGAAAAGTTTCATTTTTATAGGGGTCTACAATTATATTTGTTGTATCTATCAAATAATCTTTTATATCAACCGTTTTCATTTTCTCCGGAAATTCAAAAGGTTTTTCTTTATTTATAAGGTCATTTCTTATCCCTACCACATATATACGTTCTCTCATTTGAGGAACACCATAATATTGACTGTCAAGCACTTTCCATTCTACCGCATATCCAATACCGGATAACTCTTTTAAAATAGTTTTAAGTGTCTGACCTTTATTATGATTTACTAAACCTTTTACATTTTCTAATATAAAATATGGAATATTTTTAGCTTTTAAAATATTTATCATTCCATAAATAATTTGACCTCTTAAATCACTAAACCCCTCCCTTTTTCCAACTATCGAAAAAGTCTGACAAGGGAAACCTCCTATCAATATATCAAAGTCTGGTAACTCGCAAGTATTTATTTTCATTAAATCTCCATAATTTTTCTCGTTATCACCAAAAAATAATTTATATGTACAAATCGGTGCTTCATCAATTTCAGAATAAGCTATACAAGATAATCCTAACTTTTCTAAACCTAATCTTCCACCGCCTATACCCGCACAAAAATCCATAAACTGCATAAAAATTCTCCTCAAATAAACTTAATAAACTTAACCCAAGGTAATTATATCACAACACCAAAAATAAGTAAAATCATAAAATAACAAAGGTTTGCTTAGTTAACAAAAGTTTTTCCCGCATACAATATATAAAAATAAAGCATTATTTCGGGTATTATAAAAGCAGATGCTGTATCCTTTTAAATTAACATCTGCTTTTATCTATTTATATTAATTATTTTATACTTTCTTCTGCCTGCAACATACTCTCTATAAAAATACCATAACCTTTTGTTGGGTCTTGTACAAATACATGTGTAACTGCTCCTATAAGCTTTCCATCTTGAATGATAGGGCTTCCACTCATTCCCTGAACTATTCCGCCTGTATTTTCAATAAGTTTTTTATCTGTTATTTTAATAATCATACCTTTAGCATCATCTATACTATAATGGTTTATACTTTGTATATAAATATCATATTCTCGTACTTCTCCATCTATTATAGAAGAATAAATAGTTGCTGGTCCTTCATGTACTTCCTGTTTTAATCCTATACTTATAGCTTCTTTAGGCAAATTCTTTTCATCATCCAATACCCCGTACACTCCATAAGGAGTGTTAAGCTTAACTTCCCCTAAAACTTCATCAGCTATTATACTTCCCACTAATTCGCCCGGAACACCTTTTTTACCTTTCTTTATAGAATTTATTTCAGAAGTGGTAATATCTCCCTCTTTTACAGACATAAGCTGTGCAGTATCTACATCTTGAATACCATGCCCTAAAGCTCCAAATTTCTTTGTCTGCAAATTATAATAAGTCATCGTACCTATCCCCTGTGTACTATCTCTTACCCATACACCAATTTTATAAGATTTATCAGCCATACTTACCACAGGGAGTATATCCGTTTCTATTATTTCTCCTTGACGATTAATTTTAAGGTGAATTTTTTCTCCTTTGCTTCCATTTATTTCCTTTATCAATTCCTCTTTACTATTTAATTGTGTATCATTAGCTTCTAATATTAAATCTCCCGCTTTTACTACTCCTTTAGCCGGCTCACTCGCTCCATTTTCTGCATTTACCTGCCCTGTCCCAAGCACCATTACTCCGTCTGTATAAATCCTAACACCTATGGTATTTCCACAAGGTACTACATATATATCCGGCATTACATCTACTGTAATTGTTTTTAGTGGAATAACACCAAAAAGTTTTAAATTAACATCTAAACTTCCTGTCTGTTCACTTTTTACCGAAAAAGCTTCTGCTAAATCAATGTTGATTTCATCTTTTACAGTTTCATTATTTACAATTAATGAAGAGAAATCATTTTTTAAAATCTTTGCTTCAATAGGCAAATTAAATTCAAAAAAATGTTCTTTTCCTTTTATAATGCTTATTTCTTGAGGCAAAAAAATATTGGCAATAAAAAAAGGACTAAGTAATATAATAAATAACAATCCTGTAAAACTAATCCAAAGAAACTTCTTTTTCATAATTTCACTTCCTAACGTTATTATATTTCATTTATAACTTAACCCTTTTTAATTAAGCTTATACAAGTCAATAACTTCAAGTTTATTAAAATTCACTGTTTTTTCTTTGCCATAAATTTCATTTCTTTTGCCGCCGCAATAGTCGAATTTGTAATCTCTACACCACCTATAAGACGTGCCAATTCTAAAATTGCCCTGTCATCTTCAAGCTCAAACACCTTTGTAATTGTCTTGCCATTGTTCTCCTGTTTTTCAATTAAATAATGATTATCTGCCATAGCTGCAATTTGAGGTAAGTGGGTTATACATAAAATTTGGTGATTATCTGAAATATATGTCATCTTTTGGGCAACTTTCTGTGCTGTACGTCCACTTACACCTGTATCTATTTCATCAAATATCAATGTTTCTATCTTATCAACATCTGCCAATACTGATTTAAGTGCCAACATTACTCTTGACATTTCTCCACCTGACGCTATTTTAGACAATGGTTTAAGTGGCTCTCCTGCATTTGCCGAAATTAAAAATTCTATCTTATCCCAGCCATTTTCTGTGAAATCATTTCTTCTCTCTATATTTATCTGAAATCTTGCATTTTTCATCTCAAGGTCTATAAGTGCATTTTCTATCTGCTGTTGTATTTTTTCTGCCTTAGAACTTCTGATAACTCCCATATCTTCACAAAGTTTCAAAATTTTAGCTTCTTGATTTTTAAGCTGTTGATTAAGTTTTATAAGTTCTCCCTCACTATTTATGATAAAATTAAGTTCAGCTTTCATCTTTTCATAATTTTTTAAAATTTCTTCAACGCTTGAACCATACTTTTTTTTCAATGAATAAATCAAATCCAGCCTTTGTTCAATATTATATAATTCTTCAGGATTTTGCTCATTGTCATTGTTGTAACGTTTTACATCTAAACCAAAATCTTCAAGCTGCATTTCCAATTCTTCTGAAATCTTTGCCATATCTCCCAATACCGGGTCAATATTTCCTAAATTTTTAAGCACATCTTTAACCCTACAAATCTGTTCAATCACTCCCTGTGCCTCTTCTCCGCCATTTAAAAGTAAATTAACTTCATTTATTCCACTGGAAAGTTTTTCACTACTTACAAGAATTTTTCTTTTTTGGAAAAGTTCCTCTTCCTCATCAAGTTTAAGTGCAGCCTGTTCTATTTCCTTAGTCTGATACTGAAGTATATCTATTTTCTGTTCTCTTTGTCTTTCATCACCTGTAAGATATCTTATGTTATTTTGTATGTCTTTATACTGTCGGTATTCCTTTTTCAATTCATTTTTCAATAACTGAAGCTGTTCACCACAAAACTGGTCCAATAAATCTATATGTTTTGAACTGTTCAAAAGGGATTGATGTTCATGCTGACCATGTATATCTATAAGAATTGCCGAAAGGTCTTTTATCATATTCATAGTAGCAGTCCTTCCATTAATTTTGGATACACTTCTGCCATTTTTATTAATTTCTCTCGTTATAAGAACTGCTTTATCAGAAGCTAACTCGATACCAAGCTCTGCAATATCTTTCAAAGTTTTATCTTCTTTCAAATAAAACAATGCCTCTACAAAAGCATTGGTTTCTCCTGTCCTGATAAAATCTTTGGAAACCTTTTCGCCAAGGACAAAATTTAAAGAATCTATAACCATAGATTTTCCTGCTCCGGTTTCTCCTGTCAGTATATTAAGTCCATCACTAAAATTTATAATCTGTTCATCTATCAAAGCAACATTTTTTATATGCAAACACTCAAGCATAAAAATCCCCTTTCAAACTCAATTCTTAAATAGTATATCACAACATCTATTCGCACAACTAAATATATGTTCGTTATTATTTAAAAAAATTATAACACAAAGATTTTTATTTTGCAAGAAGTTTTTAGAACATTTGTTTCAATTTTTTTACTTTGATATCATACGATTAAATTTTTCTATAATTTGAATTGCTATTTCCTGAGATTTTGCAACACAAAATATTGTATCATCTCCAGCTATTGTTCCTATAATTTCTGAATTATCCATAGAATCTATTGCCGCTGCCACAGCCATTGCCATTCCCTGTATTGTCTTAATTACAACCATATTTTGTGCATAATCCATAGAAGTAATGCCATCTTTACATACTCTTATAAATTTTTCAGAAAGTTGATGATTACTATTAGTTATAACTACATATTTTTGTTTATTTTCCTGTGTAGGCATTTTTGTAATATTTAATTCTCTTATATCTCTTGAAATAGTAGCCTGAGTAACATCAAAACCCGCTTCTTTAAGCTTTTCTGCCAATTCTTCCTGTGTTTCCACAAAATTATTTTGTATTATCTCTATTACTTTAGATTGTCTTTCTATCTTCATAAATATACCCCTCAGCTTAAATTTTTAACCTTAAAAAATTTTCTTTCTCAAAATATCATAAAAGCTTATATCATTAGTTTTAATTATTGTTGTACAATGCTCAGATTTTCTCACATTAATAACTGTACTCCCCTTTATAATGGAATTTATCTGACCATCTATACTCATACTTATTTCACTATCCGCTGCTTCATTTATTTCAAGCCTTATCTCATCATTTCCCGATGCCACCAAAGAACGTGCATTAAGAGAATGTGCACAAATCGGTGTAATAACCATCATTTCAGCTGAAGGCACAAGTATCGGACCTCCTGCCGAAAGATTATAAGCAGTTGAACCCGTAGGCGTAGAAATAATTACTCCATCTGCCGCAAAAGAATTTAAAAGTTCATCATTTACATATATGTTAATATTTATAAGACGTGAAAATGCTCCTCTTGAAACACAAATATCGTTAAGTCCAACCTGCTTTTGATTTCCCTCTGTCAAAATTTCTAACATCATTCTTTTTTCAAATTTATATTCTCCCTGTAAAACTTTGGAGATTGCATCTTCCGCCTCTGACTGTTCTCTGTCAGTCAAAAAGCCCAATGTGCCAAGATTTATACCTATTATGGGCGTATTGTAAGAGGCAGACTCTCTTGCAACTCCTAAAAGAGTTCCATCTCCACCTAACACCATTATTAAATCTGACAATCTATATACTTCCTCTTTTGTTACTCCATATTTTTCAAGTTCCAATTTCTCAGCTGTTTCTTTTAATATAATCGGAGTACAGTTTTGGGATAATATGTTATTTATAAGTTTTTTAGTAGTATTTAAACTATTATTTTTATTCAAATTAGGTATTATACCAATTTTTTTCATTTTCGTCCTCCGATAAATCTAAAATTCTGTATTATGAGAACTTTCAACTACTTCTCTTGAAAGATTTTCTATTTTTTCTGCTGAAAACCCTACTTTACTTTTATGCAGATATACCAAGTATTCTATATTTCCCTCAGGTCCTTTTATTGGAGAATATGTAAGCCCCAACACATTAAAGCCTATATTTACAGCAAATTCCAATACATTTTTTATTACTTCTCGATGAATTTTTTTATCTTTAACTACGCCTTTTTTCCCAACATTTTCCTTGCCCGCTTCAAATTGTGGTTTTATAAGGCAAACTAAAGCTCCATCATTTCCAAGTAATTCTTTTACAGGTAGTAAAACCTTGGTAAGCGATATAAAGGAAACATCCATCGAAGCAAAATATATTGTCTGATTTATATCTTCTTTTGTCAAATATCGTATATTTGTTTTTTCCATACATACTACTCTTTCATCTGCTCTAAGTCTTTCATCAAGCTGGTCATATCCTACATCTACCGAAAAAACTTTTACTGCCCCATTTTGAAGCATACAATCTGTAAATCCGCCGGTAGATGCTCCTATATCCATACATACCGTATTTTTTAATGAGATATCAAAATATTCTATCGCTTTTTCAAGCTTATATCCGCCTCTGCTTACATATTTTAGCTGTGTTTCTTTCACAATTATATTTGAAGATAAATCTGTTTTAAAACTTGCTTTATCCCTTTTTTCTCCATCTACGAAAACTTTGCCCGATGTTATCAACGTTTTTGCAAGTTCTCTTGATTTTACAAGTCCTCTTTCTACAAGCAAGATATCCAATCTCTGCTTTTCTTCCATAGATTTACATTCCTTTCAAAATTAAATCTTCAGTTTGTTTTTTATCTGTTCTAATATTCCTGTTTCATCTAATTTATATTTTTCAAAAAGCTCTTCACAACTTCCCTGTTCTATAAATCTATCAGGAAATGCCAATATATGAACTCTTGTTAAATCTAAGTCCATCTCAGATACTTTCTCCAAAACTTTACTTCCAAATCCACCTGCTGAAATATTATTTTCTAAAGTAAAAATATGTGTACACTTTGAACAGACATCTTTAAGCATTTCTTCATCAATAGGCTGTATAAATCTAGCATTTACTACCATAGGATTATATCCCATTTTCTCCAATTCTAAAGAAACATTGTAAGCTTTCTCGACCATATCACCTACTGCCAGCAAGGCTATATCTTTTCCCTGTCTTATAATTTCAGATTTTCCATATTCTATATTTTGTGAATAATCATTTAATGATTCTGTTACCTCTCCTCGTGGATATCTGATTGAAATAGGTCCATCATAGGCAGTTGCAAACTTAAGCATTTGTTTAAATTCCAATCTATTTTTAGGTGCTATCACTGTAAGATTAGGAATATGTGACAAAAAAGATATATCCAATATTCCCTGATGTGTTTCTCCATCTGCTCCTACAATCCCTGCTCTATCTATCGCAAACACAACAGGTAATTTTTGTATACATATATCATGAACTATTTCATCATAAGCTCTCTGTAAAAAAGAAGAATATACAGCAAATACCGGTTTATAGCCTGCGGCTGCCAACCCTCCTGCAAAGGTCACCGCATGAGCTTCAGCTATTCCTACATCAAAAAATCTTTTAGGATAATTTTGTGCAAACTTACTCAGTCCTGTGCTATCCTGCATTGCCGCAGTAATAGCAATAAGTTTTTCATTTTCTTTAGCCATTTCTACCATAGTTTCTCCAAATACCTCGGAATATGTTTTCCCTTTTTTAGATTTCAATGCTTTTCCTGTATCAATATTAAAGCTGTTTACACCATGATATTTTTCAGGTGATTTTTCTGAATATTTGTAACCTCTGCCTTTTTGAGTATGAATGTGTATCAAAACAGGCCCTTTTGTCCTTTTTGCAGTATTCATTACTTTTATAAGTTCATCAATATTATGTCCATCTATTGTTCCAAAATACCTAAAACCCAATTCTGTAAAAATTCCACCATCTACTAAAATATTTCTAAGTCCAGCTTTAGTATTTTCTATAAATTTTGCCAATTTATCCCCTGCAACAGGTATCTTGCTCAAAATTTGACTTACATCATCTTTTGCATCTAAGTATTTTTTAGCAGTTCTTATATCATTCAAATGTCTTGCAAGACTTCCAACATTAGGAGATATTGACATTTCATTATCATTTACTATCACTATTATATTGCTTTCACAGCGTCCCACATTATTAAGTGCCTCATATGCCAAACCGCCTGTCAAAGCTCCATCACCTATAACAGCTATTACATAATTATTTCCGCCCTGTAAATCTCTCGCTTTGGCATAACCTAATGCGGCTGATATTGAAGTCGAACTATGACCTGCATTAAAAGCATCATATATGCTTTCATTTCTTTTAGGAAACCCGCTTAAACCCTCAAATTTTCTAAGAGAATTAAATTTATCCTTTCTTCCTGTAAGTATTTTATGAGTATATGCCTGATGCCCCACATCCCATATCAACTTATCTTCACTCATATCAAAACAATAGTGTAAAGCTACTGTAAGCTCTACAACACCTAAATTTGAAGATAAATGTCCTCCCGTTTCCGATATTGATTTTATCAAAAATTCTCTTATTTCTTCTGATAATATTTTAAGCTGTTCTTCATTCAATTTTTTTAAATCTTCAGGCAAATTTATTTTTTCTAAAAACAACGTTATATCCTCTTTTCTTTAAAAAAATATAAGTGCAATAATTATTCCCAATAAAGCTCCTGCACCCACTTCAACTGGTGTATGCCCCAAAAGCTCTTTAAGTCTTTTTTCAACATTTAAGGTATTTGTTACTATTTCATCCATTATTTTATTCAAAATTGCTGCCTGCTGCCCTGCTGCTCTTCTTACTCCCGCAGCATCATACATTACTACCAAACTTAATACCGTTGCCAACGCAAACAAGGGGGACTCATAACCCACTGTCTGACCTATACCAACCGTCATTGAAACTACAAAAGCTGAATGTGAAGAAGGCATCCCACCCGAACTCACTATAAGTTTAAAATCTAATTTATGAAATTTTACAAGATTTATAATTATCTTTATAAGCTGTGCTACAAACCATGCCAATATAGATACCCATAATATTTTATTATCTAATATTTTTTCTATTCCCATTTTTTTCACCTCTAAATTAAAACTTTCTATCAATCAAATATTGAGAAAGTTTTTTCAGAAAATGCCCATTTTCTCCTAACATTTCAAATATTTCACAAGTTTCTTGTGAATATTTTTTTACAATTTCTTTAGACTTTTCTAAACCATACATAGTCACAAAAGTTACCTTTTCATTTTTTAAATCACTGTTTATCGGCTTTCCAAGTTCTTTTTCATTTCCTATTACATCTAATATATCATCTTGTATCTGAAAAGCTATTCCAAGCTTATATCCTGCTTTTTCCATAAGCTCTATTTGTTTATTTTCTGCACCTGTAAGTATTGCACCTGCTTGCAAAGATGCTTGAATTAATTTTGCTGTCTTATTTTTATGTATGTAATTTAAAACTTCTGCTGAAATTTGTTTATGTTCAGACTCCAAATCAACAACCTGTCCACCTATCATTCCATTTACACCAGAAGCTTCAGCAATGACTTTCATCGCCTTAATTCCAAGTATTTCATTATCTATACTTCCTTTTATCATTGTTTCAAATGCTGTATTTAAAAGAGCATCACCTGCAAGTATTGCCATTCCTTCTCCAAATACTTTATGATTTGTAAGTTTTCCTCTTCTGTAATCATCGTTGTCCATTGCTGGCAAATCATCATGTATAAGAGAATATGTATGTATCATTTCTAAGGCTGCCGCAAAAGGCATAACTTTTTGCAAATCCTTTCCGTTGCATAAAACTTGTAAAAAGTTATAAACATACAAAATTTTACTTTATTT
>CAZQDT010000025.1:0-17420 GCA_964592005.1 uncultured Eubacteriales bacterium | reverse complement strand
AAGTCAACAAAAGTAAATATAAGTGATGATAATTGTTTTAGTATAGATGTCCCAGAATTATATAAAAAAAAAATTGAAAGCATTGATTTAGGAATTTCAGGAGCAGAAGAGTTTAAAAAAGAAGAAAAAACTGATGAAAATATACAAGAATTTTTAGAAAGAAGTAAAGCAGAGGCTGAAGAGATTATAAAAGAAGCAAATCAAAATGCAGAAAATATAATAAAAGATGCTTTGCTCCAAGCTCAGAAAGAAATTGAACAAACTAGAAATCAGGCAGAACAAAATGGTTATAAGCAAGGCTATGATAAAGGTATTTCAGAGGTTGATAAATTAAAGAAACAGGCAAATGAGCAGTTGATACAAGCTAAACAGCAGAGGGAAGAACTTATAAATGCTTTAGAACCTCAGATGATAGATATGGTATTGAAAGTATCTGAAAATATTTTTGGAAAAGCTTTGAAATTTAATCCTCAGGCTATTTCCTGCCTTATAAAAAAAGGATTAAGCCAGTCAAGTTCAAAAGATGCTTTAGTAATACATATTTCGGTTGGGGATTATTCAGCAGCTCAAGAAGGGCTTAAAGATTTTAAAGATTTTGTTGGAGAAGGAGTAGAGGTAGAACTTTTTAGGGATACTTCACTTAATCTAGGAGATTGTATAATAGAAACTTCTTTTGGAAATATAGATTGTAGTTTTGAAACACAATTTGAAGAAATAAAAAAAGAAATATTATATATTTTAGGAAACAGGTGATGACTTGGATACCATAGATTTATCAAAATATAATACAGTTTTAAGAAAAGATTATGTTAAACACTTGGGAAAAGTAACACAGGTGGTAGGTCTTATGGTAGAGTCATTAGGACCAGTGTGTTCAGTAGGAGATGTGTGTTCAATACGTGCAAATAAAAATTCAGAGTCGACATTGGCAGAAGTTGTAGGTTTTAGAGAAAATAAAATTCTTCTTATGCCTTTGGGAAATTTGGGTGGAGTTGGACCAGGAAGTATAGTTGAATCGATGAATATGTCACTTTCAGTGAAAGTTGGACCAGAGCTTTTAGGAAGAGTTTTAGACGGACTTGGAAATCCTATTGATGGAAAAGGAGAAATAATTTCAGACTTATACTATCCTACAGAAAAACAAGCACCTGACCCAATGAAAAGAGTAAGAATACATGAACCAATGCCACTTGGAGTAAAAGCAATAGATGGTCTTTTGACAATTGGAAGAGGACAGAGAGTTGGAATTTTTGCAGGAAGTGGTGTTGGAAAAAGTACCCTTATGGGAATGATAGCAAGGAATACAAAAGCAGATATAAATGTAATTGGCCTTATAGGAGAACGTGGAAGAGAGCTTAAAGATTTCATAGAAAAGGATTTAGGACCTGAAGGAGTTGCACGTTCTGTAATTGTAGTTGCAACTTCTGATAAGCCTGCTCTTATTAGATTGAAAGCTGCACAGGTAGCAACTGCCATAGCAGAATATTTCAGAGATACGGGCAAAGATGTTTTACTTCTTATGGACTCACTTACAAGATATTCCATGGCACAGCGTGAGGTAGGACTTGCGACAGGAGAACCACCTGTTTTAAGAGGTTATACGCCATCTGTGTTTGCAGCAATGCCCAAACTGCTTGAAAGAGCAGGTACTTCAGATAAAGGTTCTATAACTGGTTTGTATACGGTCTTGGTAGATGGTGATGATTTAACAGAGCCAATTACTGACACAGCAAGAGGTATATTAGATGGACATATAGTTTTATCAAGAAAGCTTGCTAATTCCAATCATTATCCGGCAATAGATGTACTTGCAAGTATTTCCCGTGTTATGGGAGATGTAGTTACTAAAGAGCATAAATCTTTGGCTTCTAAGTTAAAAAGTAATATGGCAATATATGCTGAAGCAGAAGACCTTATAAATATAGGAGCTTATGTAAAAGGAAGCAGTGAAGATATAGATTATGCGATAGAAAAACACAAACCTATAAAGAACTTTTTACTGCAACAAGTAGAAGAGAAAGCAGAATTTAAAGATACTCTTTCTAATATGCAGTCTATTTTTAACTAACTAGAAGGAGAGAAATTTGATGGCAAAATTTAATTTCAGACTTCAGGGTTTTCTCAATATAAAAGAAAAAATGGAAGAGCAGAAAAAAAATGAATATGGAAAAGCTCAAAAAAAATTAGAAGAAGAGAAAATGAAAAAAGAAGAGCTGGAATTAAAGCATCAAAATTTAATTGAAACTTTAAGACAAAAAATAATGTTGGGAATAAGACCAACAGAACTTCAACAGTATAACAATTATATTGCTTATACAATAGAAGAAATAGAACGTCAGGAAGAAAATATAAAAAAAGCAGAAATTGTTGTCAAACAAAAAAGAGAAGAAGTAATACAGGCAATGAAAGAAAGAAAAATGTTGGAAACACTTAAATCAAAAAAGTATGAGCAGTATTTAGATGAAGAAAAAAAAGCTGAACAGCGTGTTGTTGATGAAATAGTAAGCTTTAAATATAACAGTAATAGTAAATAATCTTTGTGTTAAAATTTAGCAGGAAGGGTGTGGGAGAAGTGCCAGATGATGAGTTAGACTTAAATCCAAGAAAAAAGGGTAAGGGAAAGATAATATTTCTTTTAATTATGCTTTTTTTAATAGGATTTTTGATGTCAGTTTTGGTATTTAATGCTTTTAATATACGAGAAAAATATTTTAGGAATATAATAAATAGTATACCAGTAATAAATAATCTGTTGCCAGAGCCAGAAAAGGAAACAGAGGAAGAAGAATATATTTCTCTTACAGCTGAAGAATTACAGTATAAAATCCGACAGCTTCAAAAGCAGATAACTGCACAGGAAGAGGATATAAAAAATTTAACTGCTGCAAATGAAGAATTAAATTTGGAAAATAAAAGACTTAAAGAAATAGAGTCGCAGCAGTTGGAATTTAAGGAAACTAAAGAAAAATTTGATACAATGATTGCAGAAAATGATTCAAAGGCATATGTAGAATTTTATGAACAGATATATCCTGAAACTGCTGAAAAATTATATGTTTCAGCTAAAACTGATGTAGAGAAAGAAAAAGAACTTAAAAAATATGTTTCTACATTTAGTGAGATGGAAGCAGATGCAGCAGCAGATATTATGAATGAAATGGTTCAGACAGACATAAATTTAGTTGTACTTATTCTTAAAAATTTAGATAATGAGCAAAGAGGGAATATACTTGCAGAGATGGAAGCATCAAAAGCAGCTTTGGCAGTTAAGCGTTTAGCACCTGAAACAGCCTTAAATTGATAAAAACCATAAAGGTTTTTATAGATATTAATATTAAATTTAGGGAGGTGATAGAATGGATATAGTGAATACATTTTTACAAATGCAGTTTGTAAATAATGGAGTTAATTTAAGCAAAGAAAATCAGATGACAACTGTTGAAACAAAGAGTAGTTTTAATGAACAGTTTGAAAAAGTTAGGAACAATAAAAATAATGATTTTGAAACTAAAAAAGATGTGGAGAGTAAAACCAAGAATTCAGAAGAAGTAAAAAAAGACTTTTCTTCAAATAACAAAGTAAAGGAAAAGATTTCTCAAAAGCAAGATAAGCCTAAAGAGAAAATAAGCAAAGAGAAGACTGAAAAGGAAATTTTAGAAGAAATTTCAGAACAAATAGGTAAGAGTTTGGAAGAAATAGTTGAAATTCTTGAAAAAATGGGACTTACAGCTTTTGACTTGACAGAAATTAAAAATCTTAATAATTTTGTTCAAGAGTTATTAGGTTTTGATAGTCCAGTAGATATGCTTGTTTCAGATGAAGCGATGGAATTAGTTGAAAAGATTTCTAATGTTGTTGAAAAATATGAGGAAATTATTAATGAGTTTAAGACTTTTGATGCAGAGCTTTTAGAAGTACAGGGAGAAATTTCTGAAGTTTCAGAATTATCTGAAGAAGTTTCAGAAGAAACTGAAAGCAGTGAAAATGAAATTCATAATGAAAATTTAATTCAAAATGAAGGAACTACTGATGGTGCTCAGATAAAATCAAACGAGAAATTGAAAAATGAAACTGCTTCTAATCAGAAAAATGATGATAATTTTAATCAAGAAACTTTTACATATGTTCCAAATGCCCAATATGTAAACAATGAAGTAGCTGGGGCAGTAAATATACAGCAACAGTTAGCTGATGCGGTACATAATGTTTCAGGAAGTACACAGGTACGTTCTTCAGGCGATACAGCTCAAATAATTAATCAAATTACAGAGCAGATAAAAGTAGAAGTTAAAAGTGATACTACTGAAATGACGATGGTATTAAATCCTAAGCATTTAGGAGAACTTACTTTAAAAGTAGCTGCTGAAAACAATATTGTTACAGCTGAATTTGTGGTAGAAAATCAAAAAGTTAAAGAAGTCATTGAAGCTAATTTCAATAGTTTAAAGGATACACTTCAACAAATGGGACTTGAAGTCAATGAATTATCAGTATCAGTAGAACAAAATAATTCAGAGGCTAAACAGCATTTTGAGCAAAACAGAAGTAAATCACGAAGAAGGATAGAACAGATTATTTCAGGTATATCCCAGAGTGAAGAAGAAATGAAAGAAAAAGTTAATCCATATAATTTATCGGATAATCAGATAGATTATTTGGCTTAGGGAGGAGGATAAAAAATGTCAACCAGCAGTTCAGCGTTAAGTACTTCATATGAAGATATGGTATCACAGATGCAGGCAGCAGAAAATACAAGAAAAGCTGTAAGCAGTTCAAATAATGAATTGGGTAAAGATGATTTTTTAAAGCTTTTAATAACACAGATGCAGTATCAAGACCCTCTTAATCCTATGGATAATACAGAAATGGTGGCACAGCTTGCTCAGTTTAGTGCATTGGAACAAATGCAAAATGTTGCAACAAGTACATCATATAATCAGGCAGTGAATATGATTGGAAAATCCATTACAGCAACTGTTTATAATGAAGTTACAAAACAATATGATTATGTTGATGGAGTGGCACAATCTGTGAATATTAAAAATGGTGAAGTTTATCTTAAAGTGGATGATGTAGATGTTCCGATAGGAAGTGTGGCGACAGTAGAAGAAAGTGTAACTTCAGGTACAAATTCTATTTTAAATAATATGTCATCTGCACAGGCACTCACTTTAGTTGGAAAGACGATACAAGCTATTATTTCTGACGAAGAAGATGTTTATGAATATGTTGAGGGAAAAGTAGATATAGTTAGAATAAGCAACGGAGTACCAATGCTTGTAGTAGGAAATAAAGAAGTTTATTTGAGTGAAGTATCTGCTGTTTCAGAAAATAACTTAGTACTTGGAAGAGAAATAAGTTATTATGATAATAACAATAATTTAAAAACATCAACAGTTGATAATGTGATTATAAAGGATTCTATTCCATATTTGGTAGTAGATGGAGAAGAAATGGTTTTAAATAATCTTGTAGATGTTTATACTGCAATGGATAATGTAGGTGAATATTACAAGGGAAATGAAATTACAAATGCAATACTTAAAAATGGTTCGTTGTATGTAAGAGTTGATGGAGTAGATGTAGCTTTATCGGAGATTTTATAGCAGCTATTAAGGGGTGAGATGAATGCAGGTTTCTGATATCAATAAATCTTATTTGCAAATACAGCCTAATATAAAAAAAGGTGTTTCTGCACAAAATAATAGTTTTGCAGATATATTAAATAATACTTGTGAAAAAACTTCAGAACTGCATTTTTCAAAGCATGCAGCTATGAGATTGGAAATGAGAGATATTGAATTTTCTGATGAACAGCTTGAACGTATAAAAAAAGGACTTGTTAAAGCTAAACAAAAGGGTATAAGGGATTCATTGGTTTTGGTAGATAATATTACTTTAGTAGTAAATACAAAAAACAATGTAGTAGTTACGGCTATGGAGCAGGAGATAGAAAATATATACACCAATATAGATGGAGCTGTAATAGTATAAGCTGGACCTGCTTAGGAGGCTTTATCTCGGAAGGATTGATGAGATAATTTACAGCGGTACATTAAGAAAGGACAGATGCTATATGATGAGATCGTTATATTCGGGAGTTTCCGGATTAAAGGTTCACCAAACAAAAATTGATGTTATAGGTAATAATATATCTAATGTTAATACAAGTGGTTTTAAGGCTTCAAGGGTAACATTTAATGAAATATTCAGTCAGACTTTATCAGGAGCTAGTGCTCCTAATGCTGAATCAGGACGTGCAGGTACAAATGCTATGCAAGTAGGTCTTGGAGTAAATGTTTCTTCCATAGATATGAATATGACTGAAGGAGCAGCTCAAAGAACAGATATTTCTACAGATTTAAAAATTGAAGGTGAAGGTTTCTTTGTTGTAGGAGATAACAGTGGTAAATATTTTACAAGAGCAGGTGCTTTTAGACTTGATAAAAATGGTACTTTATCTGATTCAAATGGCTATGCAGTACAAGGCTGGCCAGCAAATGCCGAACAAGATGGAATTGTAAAAGGTCAAGTAGAAGATATGCAGATTAAAAATGCAAGAAATATGTATGCTGAACCAGAAGCTACAAATTTAATTCACTTTGAAGGAAATCTTTATACAGGTGATGCAGATGAAACAAATGAGAGCATTGTAAAAAATATTATGTTCTATGATAGCTTGGGAAATAGTTATTCATTGGATATGACATTTAAGTATGTGGGAAATCAGGGTACAGGTACTACCGAAAATAAATGGGATGTTACAATAGGTAATACAATGTATATGAATGGAGATATGAAAAATCCATTGACAGTTAGTTTTACAAATAATAATCCGTTCCAAATTACTTTTGATGAAAATGGTAAAATTGTTACAGATACTACGGGAGTTTCACAAGTAGTATTGACTGGTTTAAATGATACAACAGGATTGCCAGTAAATTCAGTATTTAATGATATTACAATAGATTTTACAGACCTTACACAGTTTAATCAAACTACTTCAGCACAGGCATATACAGACAATGGTTGTGAACCAGGAAGTCTTGAAAGTTATAGTATAGGTGAAGATGGAATAATAACAGGTAAATATAGTAATGGAAAACAGAAGATATTTGGTCAGTTAGTAATTGCAACATTTAAAAATCCAGCAGTTCTTGAAAAAATAGGAATTAATTTATATCAGACTACTACAAAATCCGTTGATTTTGACGGAATAGGTCAAGATCATACAACAGGAGGAGGCGGTTTAAATCAGGGTGTACTTGAGATGTCTAATGTTGATTTATCATCAGAATTTACAGATATGATAACAACACAAAGAGGTTTTCAAGCAAATTCTAAAATAATTACTGTATCAGATGAAATGCTTCAAACTTTAGTTAATATGAAGTAATTAAAATACAGGCAATAAAAATTTAACAATTAATTTTTGTTGCCTGTGAAATTTAATAAAGATTGAAAAAAATATTCTTGGTTTTGAGAATTTAACATAGATAGGGGGACGGCTTATGATAACAATTACTAGATTAAATGACAAGGAAATAGTTATAAATGCCGAATTAATAGAAACAGTTGAGGAAACACCAGATACTACTATTACTATGACTACTGGCAGAAAATATATTGCAAAAGAAACAAGTGAAGAAATAATTAAGAAAATTATTGAATACAAGCAAAAAATATTTTATAATCATATTAATGAGTAGTTTTTATATGAAGGGAGGAAAAAAAGTTGGATATTTCAACAATATTAGGTTTTGTATCCGGAGTAACGTTTATAATTCTTTCACTTATAATATCAGAAGCAAACTTTGCTACATATCTTGACCCGGCTTCTGTTATGATAACAATAGGAGGAGCTACGGCAGCAGTTCTTATAGCTACACCTATGGAAAGATTTATAACAGCAATGAAAGCAATAAAATTTACATTAAAGTCAACCGAGATGGATACTTCTAGTGTTATAAATCAAATTATAGAACTTGCGAACATTGCACGTAAAGAGGGGTTGCTGGCATTAGAAGAAGCGGCTCAGAATATGGACGATGAGTTTCTAAAAAAAGGAATTTTACTTATAGTTGATGGTACTGACCCTGAGTTAGTAAGAAGTATACTTGAAACAGAACTGGCATTTATAGAAAACAGACATGCTGATTTGCAAGGAGTTTGGATATTTTATGCAGGACAAGGACCTGCTTGGGGTATGATTGGTACTCTTCTTGGTTTGATAAATATGCTTGAGAATATGTCAGATGTAAGTTCGCTTGGTGGAAATATGGCAATAGCACTTATTACAACATTGTATGGTTCTTTGTTAGCAAATTTATTTTGTAGTCCGATAGCCAATAAACTTAAAATAAGAAGTGCAGAGGAAATTATGGTTAAGGAGGTTATGATAGAAGGAATGCTTTCAATACAAGCTGGTGAAAACCCAAGAATTATAGAAGAAAAGCTTAAAGCGTTCTTATCACCTGCTGTAAGAAAAGCAACAAAAGAAGCTTCTGAAGAGGGCGGTGAATAATAAATGGCTAAGAGAGAAAAAAGAGAAGAAGAACAAGTCAGTAATGAGTGGATGAATACATATTCTGACATGGTTACATTGTTATTATGTTTTTTCGTTTTATTGATTGCACAGTCAACACAGGATGTAGATAAAATGCAGGCATTAGCAGACTTTTTTAATCCTAAAATTTCAATACTTACATCAGGTCAGACAGTCAACGATGGAGTTATGGTAGGTAATGGAATTTCTCAGATGCCTGATTATGAGAAGAAAAAGGAAGGCCAGCTTACAGAAGAAGACCTTAAAGCAAGAGAAGAAAAAGAAGCTTTGGAAAAAATGGCAGCAGACTTTCAGACATATTTTTATGATAAAAATATATCAGATAAAGTAGAGGTTTCTCAAGAAGAAAAATATGTGAAGATAACATTTAAAGATGGAGTTTTGTTTGATAAAAGCAAAGCAGATTTAAAACCTGAAGCAATAGAAATTTTAGATATACTTACAGAGCAGATTTTAAAATATCCTGAAGCAGAGCTTCAAATAGAAGGTCATGCAGATAGTGACCAAATACATACATTACAGTTTCCGAGTAACTGGCATTTGTCTTCAGCAAGAGCAATCAGTGTAGCAGAATATTATATAAATGAAAAAGGGTTTTCACCTGATAGTATAGCTGCCATAGGTTATGGTGAATTTAGACCAGTTGCAACTAATGAAACTGTTGAGGGAAAAGCTTTAAATAGAAGAGTTGAAATGAAAATTTATAGAGGGAAAACCAGTGTATTGGAGTAAAGTTAAAATTATAAAAGGGGTGTGAGAATAGTGGCTGAAAAGGAATCTAAAGAACCAAAAGAAACAAAGGTAGTGGAAAAAAGCGGAAAATCAAGCATGGTAATGATTGTAATTATAGTATTATTATTACTTATGTTTGCTGTATTTACTTGTGGATTTATATATACTATAAGTTTGATTAATAAGACTGCTGCTAATGCAGAGGTAAATAATAAAGATACATTAGTTGAGTATACTTTGGAAGATATAACCATATACTCTCTTACAGACTCAATAAAGGCTAATTTATTAAAAACTTCAGTGGACTCAGAAGAGCATATGGCATTGCTTACCATAAATATTGGTTTAAATATGGGCACTACTAAGGAAGAAAAGAAGGCATATGAAAAGATGGCAACATTAATACCTGCAAATGAAGTAGTTATAAGAGATGCTGTCATAAGTATATTGAAAAATAAAACATATGCTGAATTGGAAAAGCCTAATTCAAAAGAAGTTGTTAAAGATGAAATATTGACTACTTTGCAGGAATTGTTTTCTACTAATGTAATAGTTGATGTTTATTTTGGAGAGTATTATTATCAATAAATAGATTATTGTTAGAAGAAGGCAGGTGATTACATTGGCAGGAGATACTTTATCACAGGCAGAAATAGACCAACTTTTAAGTGAATTTCAACAAGGTTCATTTGATGCAGGTGCAAAGGATATTTCTGAAAAGCAGATTAAAAATTACGATTTTACAAGACCTTCTAAATTTGGAAGGGACCAGTTAAGAAGTTTAGAAACAATATTTGAAAATTATGCTAGATTGGTTTCTTCATATCTTTCAGGTTATTTGCGTACAAATACACAGGTTGAAGTAGTCAGTGCAGAGCAGTTATCTTATATGGAGTTTACTAATTCTCTATCAAATCCTGTAATATTGTCTTTGATAAATTTTGCCCCTTTAAAGGGAACAGTAATAATGAATTTATCAGCTAAGATAGGATATTGTATAATAGATAGAATATTAGGTGGTCAGGGAACAACTTTGATGAAACTTCGAGAATTTTCTGAAATAGAAAAAATTCTTCTTGAAAGAGTAATATATCAATTGGTTGGATTATTTAAAGAACCGTGGGAGAATGTATTAGATATAAAACCTAAACTTGAAAGAATAGAAACCAATTCGCAATTTGCTCAAATAATATCACCAACTGAAATGACAGCATTAGTTACTTTGAGTATAAAGATTGGTGATGTAGAAGAATTTTTCAATGTTTGCATACCATATATTGTTGTAGAACCAATAATGGATAAGTTAAATACTAAATATTGGTATGAAACGGATATTGATGAAGAAGAGTTAAGAGAGTATAAAGAAAGAGTAGAAAAAAGTTTGGATTATGCAATGATACCTGTAACAGCTGTTTTAGGAAATACATATATAACTGTGGATGAATTTGTATCATTACAGGCGGGAGATGTAATAAAGATAGATTCTTTTGTAAATTCCGATTTGAATGTAAAAGTAGGAAATTTATTAAAATTTTATGCTAAACCAGGTATAAGTAAAGGGAAAAATGCAGTACAAATTACTTCAATAGTTAGAAAGGAGGAGGGTAAATAATGGATATGCTTTCACAGGAAGAGATAGATGCTTTATTGGGAGGCTCTAATACAGAAGAAGAATTTTCAAATTCAATGGCAGAAGCTGATAATTCAACAAATAATTTACTTACAGATGAGCAGAAAGATGTATTGGGCGAAATTGGTAATATAAGTATGGGAACAGCAGCAACCACTTTATTTACTTTGCTTAATCAAAAGGTTACGATTACAACGCCTAAGGTAAGGGTAGTTAAATGGAGAGATTTGTCTAAGGAGTATGTAAAACCTTGTGTTGGAATTAAAGTAGAATATAGTGAAGGTATATATGGTGCTAATGTACTGGTGCTTCAGGAAAATGATGTTAAAATAATTACTGACCTTATGATGGGTGGAGATGGAAGTAATACAGAGGGAGAGCTTTCAGACCTGCATTTAAGTGCAATAGCAGAAGCTATGAATCAAATGATAGGTTCTTCATCAACATCTTTGTCAGGAATGATTAATACAAAAATAGATATTATGCCTCCTCAGGCATTTAGAATGACTTTTGATGATGATGCTTTTTTAGAAGAAATAGGTTTTGAAGATGATTGCATAGTATGTATTTCATTTAAAATGGAAATAGGTTCACTTATTGATAGTGAAATAATGCAGCTTTATTCAATAGATTTTGCAAAATCTTTAGTAGCAGGGATGTTAGGGGAAAGTGAGACAGCAGCAGCAGAACCAACCCCAGTGACACCAGTAGTAGAACCAGCACCAACCCCAGCACCAGCACCAGTTCAGCAGCCGGTATACCAGCAGCAACCGATGTACCAGCAGCCGCCGATATATCAACAACCAATGTACCAACCACAAGAACCAGTTCAGCAGCCTGTGTACCAACAGCCAGCACCGGTTCAACAGCCTACTGTAAATGTGCAGCCAGCACAATTTACAAACTTTGATTATAATTCGTTGGCACAGGAGAAAAAGAATATTGATATAATCAAAGACGTACCACTTGAAGTTACAGTTGAATTAGGAAGAACTCATAAACTTATAAAAGAAATATTGGAGTTTGCACCTGGTACAATTATAGAGCTGGATACTATTGCGGGAGAGCCAATTGATATTTTGGTAAATGGAAAGTTTGTTGCTAAGGGTGAAGTTGTTGTACTTGAAGAAAACTTTGGTGTTAGAGTTACTGATATTGTTAGTGCTGAAAATAGAATATAATTATAAGGAGAGATTTAAATGGCTGATAAGACTATACTTTTAGTAGATGATGCCGCTTTTATGCGAATGTTGGTAAAAGATATTTTAACAAAAAATGGTTATGAAGTTGTTGGAGAAGCAGAAAATGGATTGAAAGCAGTAGAAAAATACAAAGAACTTAATCCTGGTTTGGTTATAATGGATATAACAATGCCTGAAATGGATGGTATATCTGCTGTAAAAGCTATTAAGACTTTGAATCCTAGTGCACTTATTATTATGTGTTCAGCAATGGGTCAGCAAGCAATGGTTATAGAATCTATACAAGCAGGAGCAAGAGATTTTATAGTAAAACCATTCCAAGCAGATAGAGTTTTGGAAGCAGTTAAAAAGGTTATAGGATAGGGATTTATATGGAGTATTTATTATTAAATGCACAAGATTTTAATAATGCTCAAAATATTGGAAATAGCTGGTCGAATATGTTAAGTATGGTTGGCCAGTTATTTTTCTTAATATTAGTATTAATTTTTATATTATTTTTAATACGTTATTGTACTAAGTTTATAAATAATACAAAGTATGGAGCATTAAAAAATCCTAATTTAAAAATAGTGGAAACTATATCAGTAGGACCTCAGAGTTATCTTCATATTGTAAAGGTTGGAGATAAAATAATTTTGATAGGGGTTACAAAAGAAAAGATAAATTTTATTTGTGATATAGATAAAGATTCTTTAAGTCTTGAAGAAAAAGAAGATACTTTTCAAAAGACATTAGAAAGTTTTTTTAAAAAGAAAAAAAATTAGTTTGAGGAGTAAAAAGGTATGAATAACTGTAAATGTAAACATTTGGTATATATTTTTTTGACAATTTTATTTATTTTTCTTTTTAATTTTAATACCGTTTTTGCTCAGGAATTAAGTGATGTAACATCAGGTATATCTGATATAAGTGTGACTGTAAATTCGGGTGAAGAGGGTACTACGGTTACTACTTTACAACTTATGTTTATAATAACAATAATTTCTCTTGCACCTTCAATACTTTTAATGATGACTTGTTTTACAAGAATAATAATTGTATTGCATTTTTTAAGGTCAGCATTAGGTACACAGCAGATGCCGCCTAATCAGTTACTTATAGGTTTGGCTTTATTCCTTACGTTTTTTTTGATGGGACCTACTTTTTCACAGATAAATGAAACGGCATTTAAACCACTTGCAGAAGGAGCAATTACTCAAGAAGTAGCCATTAAAAATGCAATGATACCTGTAAGAGAATTTATGTTTAGACAAGTAGAAGAGGAAGATTTAGGGCTTTTTATTGAGATTGCAGGGGTTGGACCTTATGAAACAGAAGCTGAATTAATTCAGGAATTGCCAAGTAGTGTACTTATACCAGCATTTATACTTGGAGAGTTAAAGAAAGGTTTTTTGATAGGATTTTTAATATATATACCTTTTATTGTAATAGATATGGTGGTTTCGTCTACATTGATGGCCATGGGTATGATGATGCTTCCTCCATCTATGATATCACTTCCATTTAAAGTAATGTTCTTTTTAATGGTTGATGGTTGGGATTTGGTTATTGGTGAGTTGATTAGGACTTTTAGGTGAGTTGGTTTGAATTGTAGAAAGGATAATTTTCATGGAACAGAAAATAATGGATTTGATGCAGGTTGCACTGCGTTCAGTAATAGTTACGGCTATGCCGATGCTTTTGTCGGGGTTAGTAGTAGGCTTGATTGTAAGTATATTTCAAACAGTTACATCTATACAGGAACAAACCTTGACTTTTGTACCTAAGATTTTAGCAATTTTTGTAGCAATACTTATATTTGGACCTTGGATGATACAAAATATGAATGAATTATTTACGGAAATTTATACCAATTTTTCTTATTATTTGATGGAGTATTGATGTTATGGACATATTGTTGGTTAGCTTGTTTGAGTATACAGATATATATTTGCTTATAGTGGTACGTATGTTGGGTTTTTTTACAATTATGCCTATATTTAGTGGGAAAAGTGTTCCTAATATTACCAAAGTAGGTCTAAGCGTGATTGTAGCAGGTATAATATTTTCAACTCAGCAGGTAGGACCAGTACAGTATAATGATAATATTATAGGTTATTCGCTTCTGATAGTTAAAGAATTAGCAGTTGGTTTACTTATGGGATATTCAGTATATATGGTTTTTTCTGCTTTGTATTTGGCTGGTCAATTAGTTGATTATCAGATAGGATTTTCTATGGTAAGTGTTTTTGACCCTGTTTCACAGATACAAGTTCCGGTTACAGGTAATTTATATTATTTTTTAGTAGGTGCATTGATGGTTGCTACTAATGCTGACCATACAATTTTTAGAGCTCTATTTTATAGTTACCAAGTTTTGCCAATAGGCTATGCGGAAGTTTTTTCCGCTGAATTGATGTCAAATTTTATGAATGTTATAGCTGAATATTTTATTATAGCATTTAAAATTTCCATGCCTGTCCTTGGAGCAATTATGGTTATAAATACAGCACTTGGTCTTATGGCAAGAACAGCACCTAGAATTAATATTTTTTCCGTAGGAGTTCCTTTAAAATTAATAGCAGGTTTAATGATTTTACTTATTACTACGGATATGTTTAATCCTATTTCGGATTTTGTGTTTCAAAAAGTATATGAAAATCTTTTTAATGTTATACAAGGAATGATACCATGATAGATTATAACACTTTGTTAGAAGAAAAAAAGTATATAAAGATTGATTTACAGTTTTTTGCTGCTGATGGACCGGGTGGAGAAAAGACAGAACAACCTACTGCCAAAAGAAAAAGTGATGCAAGAAAAAAAGGTCAGGTAGCCAAAAGTATTGAAGTAGTTACAGCCTTTTTGTTTTTGGGAATGTTTTATGTTTTAAAAATTTTTGCCAAATTTATGTATGAAAGAATGGCTGCTATTATGGAATATTCATTAGTGCTTATATCAAGTATTAATGAAGGACTTTTAGAAATAGATTATATGTCAAAATTAGTTCCTTATATATTTGGGCAGATTATGTTTACTGTTTTGCCATTATTTGCAGTAGCTATGGTAGTTGGAATTTTAGGTAATTTGATACAGGTTGGCTGGAAGCCTACAACAGAACCTTTGAAGCCTAAGTTTTCAAGATTAAACCCTTTACAGGGAGTTAAAAAACTTTTTTCAGTTAAAGCAATAATGGAATTAGGCAAATCACTTTTGAAAGTATTGATAATAGGAGTAGTTATATATAACAGAGTAAAAGAAGAAATGGAACATATTCAAGAGCTTTTGGATATGGAGCTTTTGCAGGCAATTATATATATAGGAAATTTAGTTGTAGATATAGGAGTACTTGTTGGAATGTACTTTATATTTATAGCATTAGTTGATTATATTTATCAGCGTTATGAAAATAATAAGAGTTTGAAAATGACAAAACAGGAAGTAAAAGAAGAATATAAGGAAGCAGAGGGAAATCCTGAAGTAAAAGGAAAGATAAAACAAAAGATGAGAGAAGCGTCTATGAGAAGAATGATGCAGGAAGTTCCGTCGGCAGATGTTATTATTACAAACCCTACTCATTTTGCGGTCGCTTTGAAGTATGATAGAGAAAAATCAGCGGCTCCTATTGTTATAGCAAAGGGAGCAGACCACTTAGCAAAAAGAATAAAAGAAATTGCAAAAGAAAATAATGTTGAGATAGTTGAAAATAAATATTTAGCAAGAACTTTATATGCTACTGTGGATATAGGAAGAGAAATTCCTCCTGAATTGTATCAAGCAGTTGCAGAAGTTTTGGCTTTTGTATATAATTTAAAAAATAAATCATAAAAATGTTTTTATTTAATGAATTTTGTTGTATAATATATGAAAGAAATAAGCAGGAATATAAAATTTATATATGATTAATACTGCTTTGATATAGATTTGTAACTTTAGTTTATATTTTAATAAGGTGAGTGAGAAAAAATGATTAAGAAATTTGGGGAAATGTATTTAGCAATTTTTATACTTGCAATAGTAATATGTATTGTAGTACCATTGCCTACAATGCTTATAGACTTTTTATTGATGATAAATATAGCTTTAGCACTTATAATACTCCTTAATGCGATATATGCCAAGGAAGCTTTAGATATATCAATGTTTCCCACAATACTTTTAATTATGACAATGTATAGACTTGTACTTAATATTTCTACTACAAGACAGATTATTGGACAGGGTTATGCAGGAGATGTTATTGAAACTTTTGGTAATTTCGTTGCATCAGGAAATTTGATATTGGGAGCAATAATATTTATAATTATAGTAATAGTAAATTTTATGGTTATTACAAAAGGTGCAGAAAGAATTGCAGAAGTTACAGCACGTTTTACATTGGATGCTATGCCTGGAAAGCAGATGGCAATAGATGCAGACCTTAATACAGGTCTTATAGATGAACAGGAAGCAAAAAATAGAAGAAAAAAGATACAAGATGAGTCTAATTTCTATGGAGCTATGGATGGTGCGAGTAAATTCGTAAAAGGAGATGCCATAGCAGGTATACTTATTACATTTATAAATATTATTGGTGGTATTGTAATGGGTATTGTATTTGATGGACTTGAAGCAATGGAGGCACTTGAAAAATATACGCTTCTTACAATTGGTGATGGTCTTGTAGGTCAGATACCATCACTTTTGATATCACTTGCAACAGGTATATTGGTTACAAAGGCAACAGTAGAAGACAGTTTGAGTGATACATTAAAAAATCAGCTTATAAGTATTCCTAATGTATTATATGTTACAGGAGGAGCATTGATATTTTTAGGAATATTTACACCACTTCCTACTGTGACATTTGTACTTTTTGGCATTTTACTTATATATGCAGGATATAGACTTGAAAAGAAGCAGAAAATCCAAAGTATTGAAGAAGAAGTAAGTACAGAAGATACAGAAGCAGAAGAGATAAGAAAGCCAGAAAATGTTATTGGACTTTTGCAGGTTGACCCAATTGAACTTGAAATGGGTTATGGTATTATTCCTCTTGCTGATGTAAATCAAGGTGGAGATTTGTTAGACAGAGTTGTTATGATTAGGCGTCAGATAGCACTTGAATTAGGTGTAGTTGTGCCTATTATACGTTTAAGAGATAATATTCAGCTTAGTCCAAATCAGTATATTATAAAAATAAAAGGAACAGAAGTTGCAGATGGTGAAATATTGTTTGACCATTATATGGCAATGAATCCAGGATACATAGAAGAAGAAATAGATGGTATAGAAACAGTTGAACCTTCTTTTGGACTTCCAGCATTAT
>CAZQDT010000024.1:0-17511 GCA_964592005.1 uncultured Eubacteriales bacterium | reverse complement strand
ATTATGAAATTAAATTTGTTTATTTTAATTCAATATGAAAACTTTTGCGATTTGTGCAAAATTTTCATTACCTTTAATATTGCTTTATATATTATTTTGTATCAATTTTTTTTGTTCATGCGTTTTTCCTGTTGACAAGAAAACGCATTGTATAATACAATATTAAAAAACAAATAGTTCAAAATAAAACAGTTCAAAATAAAACAAAAAGAGGTGTTGATTTGAAAAGAATATTAAACTTTATATCTTTGATGAATGATTCATATTTAAAGATAGTACAACCTGTATGTGAAAAATATGGACTTACTTCAGCAGAATTTGATATATTATTATTTTTGGCAAATAATCCGGAATATGATACAGCTACGGAAATAGTAGAAAAAAGGCATATTGTCAAATCTCATGTATCCATTTCAATTAAAACTTTGGAACAAAAGGGATATATTCAAAGAAATTATAAAAATAATAATCGAAGGACAATTCATTTAAAGGTTTGCGATTTGGCAAGTGAAGCAGTGAAAGAAGGACAAAAAGCACAGCTTTTATTCTATGAAATTTTGACAAGAGATATACCCAAGGAGAAAATTGAAAATTTACAGAATTGTTTTGAACTGATGCAGGAAAATTTAAAAAAATTTTAGGAGAACACTTGAGCAGTAAGCCATTTTGCAATAGGTGGTATGCCAGACTTATGGTGCTTGACAATATGTGTATTATCGACTTTATTATGGGCTAGAATTGCAGCTAAGATTGCAAATAAAGCAAACCCGCTTACACTAAATAGAATTACAGGTGTAATTTTAGTTATAATAGGAGTAGCAATTTTTGGAGTAAATTTGATTTAGGAGGGAATGGAAATGTATGAAGTAAATAAAAAAGAAGAATTGTACGGAAATATATTTGCTATGTTTAAAGATGAGGAAGCTGTTGAATGGGTACAGAAAAAGGCGATAGAATTAGAAAGGCTGATGTCTTATTATAAATGTGCTATGATGGAAATAGAAACGAAATTTAAGGTACTAAATGAAGAATATTCTTTGCAGCATGATAGAAATCCGATAAATAGTATAAAATCGAGATTAAAAAAGATGATGAGTATAAAAGAAAAATTAGAAAGGAAAAATTTGCCATTGAATTTTGAAAGTCTTGAAGAAAATATTAATGATGTGGCAGGAGTTAGGGTTATTTGTGCATTTCCTGAAGATGTTTATACACTTGCAGATGCCTTATTAAAACAAGATGATATTATTCTTGTGGAAAAGAAAGATTATATTGAAAATCCTAAACCAAATGGATATAGAAGTCTGCATTTGATAGTGTCTGTACCGATTTTTTTGGAAAATGAAAAAAGGCATATGAAAGTGGAAATACAACTTAGAACTATTGCTATGGATTGTTGGGCAAGCTTGGAACATCAGCTTAGATATAAGAAAAAAAATTTATTTACTGAAGATATGGAAAAAGAATTGTATGAATGTGCAAAACTTAGTTCAGAGCTTGATTTACGTATGGATAAGCTTAGAATGGGAGTAAATATATAAATTTTAAGAAAAAATTTTAGAAATTTAAGAAAATTCCTTGACATCGGGGATTATATCTAATAAAATTTTATATTAAGGTATAAAAATAGTATGTATTAACAAAATGAAAGGAATGTAAAAAATGGATTTTTTAACTATTTTATCTACTGTAACACAAGCACCTGGCACGACAGCAAGTAGTGTAGCATCTGCTACTGATGCTGCAACATCGACTGGTGGCTCACCTATGTCATTACTTTTTTCAGCAATATTGTATATAGGTTTCTTTGCAATTATAATGTATTTCTTTATTGTTCGTCCTCAGAAAAAACAAGAGAAGAATATGCAGGAGTTGGTTAGTAGTATAAGAGCAGGTGACTCAATAGTTACTAATTCTGGATTATATGGAAAAGTGGTAGATGTAACAGAGGGTTGCTTTATAGTTGAGTTTGGTACAAGTAGAAGTATTCGTATTCCTGTTGATAAAAATGAAGTAGCATGAAGAAAAGAGCCTAATTTGACAACAAAGAAGTATGATGAAGTACCTGCACAAGGAGAAGAGAAAAAATAAAAAATTAGCTCCCTTTAAATAAGGGAGTTTTTTTGTATTAAAAAAGATAGGTGATTATATGAACATTATTCATATATCTGTAAGAAATCTCGTAGAGCTTGTTTTGAGAAGTGGAAGTATAGATTCACGTTATGTCAGCAGTACAAGGGCGGTTGAAGGGACAAGATTACATAAAAAATTACAGGGTTTGAGAAAAAAAGATGCAAAACTTAATAATTATGAATATATGAGTGAAGTTAAGATTTTACACAATTTTCCTTATAAGAATTTTGAATTTGAAATAGAGGGAAGAATAGATGGTCTTATAATAAAAGGTGAAAAAACATATATTCAAGAAATAAAAACTACTATGCGAAATCTTGAAAACATTCAAGAGGATTTTAATATTTTGCACTGGGCACAGGCAAAAGTTTATGCCTATATTTATGCTCTGCAAAATAATATGAATGATATTTCCATAGAATTGACATATTGTAATGCGGAAACAGAAGAAATAAAAGCATTTATAAAAGACTTTCAAATTGGAGAACTTGAAGTATATTTTTATTCTTTATTGGAAAGTTATATAATCTGGGCAGAATTGTTGAGTGAATGGGCAGAGCAACGGGATATAAGTATAAAAGAGTTAAATTTTCCATATCAAAATTATAGAAAAAATCAAAGAGAGCTTGCAGTTAAAATTTATAGAACTATTTTAAATAAAAAGAAATTTTTTGTAGAAGCACCTACTGGTACGGGAAAAACTATATCTACATTATTTCCTGCAATAAAGGCGATGGGAGAGGGTATTACTTCAAAGATATTTTATCTTACAGCTAAAACAATAACAAGGCAGACGGCAGAAGAAACTATTTCAAATATGATGAAACAGGGGCTGAAGTTAAAAACAATTACTATTACAGCTAAAGAAAAAATATGTTTCTGCGAAAAAACAAATTGTAATCCTGAGCAATGTGTATATGCAGATGGTCATTTTGACAGGGTTAATGAAGCAATTTTGGATATATTTGAAAAAGAGGACAAATTTGACAGAATGACGATAGAAAAGTATGCTAAAAAATATAGGGTATGCCCTTTTGAATTTTCGGTGGATTTGACTTTATGGGCGGATTGTATAATATGTGATTATAATTATGCTTTTGACCCTAAAGTATATCTTAAAAGATTTTTTCAAGATGAAGAAGAAAATGATTATATATTTTTAATAGATGAAGCACATAATCTTTTAGATAGAGCAAGAGAAATGTTTTCGGCTGACTTGACTAAAAAAGAATTTTTGCAGGTGAAAAAGCAAGTAAAAGATAGGACAGTAGTAAGATGGTTAAAAAAAATTAATGATTATATTCTTGATACATCTAAAAATATGTCAGATGATGAAATCGGGAAAATAGAGAAAGAAATACCATTAGAATTATGTAACAATTTAAGAAAATTTATAAACATATGCGATGAATTTTTAAACGATAAAGAACAAAAAGATGGACAAGAAGAATTACTTGAATTATATTTTAAAGTGATGGATTTTTTAAGAGTTTCGGAATTTTATGATGAAAGGTATGTAACATATATTGAAAATCAAGGTCAAGATTTGAAAATTAAATTGTTTTGTCTTGACCCATCATATTTGCTTTCAGAGGCTGGCAAAAGAAGTATGTCATCAATATATTTTTCAGCTACATTGACACCACTTGAATATTTTAGAGAAAGTTTAGGAGGGGCAGAGGAAGATTTTTATTTAAAATTGCCGTCGCCTTTTAGTTTGGAAAAATTTAAACCAATAATAGCAGGAAATATATCTGCAAAATGGAAAGATAGGGAGAAAACATATGACGATATTGTTGAATATTTATACTTAATGGTTGGAAATAAAAAAGGAAATTATTTTGCTTTTTTCCCGTCATATCAATATATGAATAAAGTATATGAATTGTTTAAAGAAAAATATACTGATGTAGATGTTTTGATGCAGAAAGAAGAAATGACAGAAGAAGAAAAAGAAAATTTTCTTAAATATTTTAAAGAAAATAATTCCGAAAGTATGTTGGCATTTGCAGTTATGGGGGGACTTTTTTCAGAAGGAATAGATTTGGTTGGTGAAAAGCTTATAGGTGCGGCTATTATAAGTGTAGGACTTCCTAAAATTTCAATAGAAAGAGATATTATTTTAGATTATTATAGAGATAAAAATAATAAAGGTTATGAATATGCGTATATGTATCCGGGAATGAACAAGGTTTTGCAGGCAGCAGGACGTGTAATAAGGACAGAAAATGATAGAGGAATAGTTTTACTTATAGATGAAAGATTTCTTTCAGGTACGTATAAAGCGTTGTTTCCATATTCATGGAGTAATTATAAGGTAGTTTATAATAAAACACAACTTGAAAAAGAATTAAAAGAATTTTGGGGGAATTTAAATGAAAATACTTCATACATCTGATTGGCATTTTGGGAAAAAGCTTGAAGCTTATAGCCGCCTTGAAGAACAGAAAATGTTTACAGAGGAACTTAAAGAAATTGTTAAAAAAAATAAAGTTGATATGATAATGATATCTGGGGATATTTATGATACAGCAAATCCACCAGCAGAAGCAGAAAAGCTTTTTTATGATACAGTAAAGGAACTTTCGGATAAAGGAAAAAGACCGATAATTGTGATAGCTGGAAATCATGATAGTCCTGAAAGACTTTCGGCAGCTGAAGCTTGGGGTTATGAGCAGGGAATAATTATTTTAGGAAGCCCTAAAAGTAAAGCACAGGAGGGGAAATATGAATTTTACAATATAATTCGGTCGGGAGAAGGGTGGTTGGAGATTGAGGTAAATGGTGAAAAAGCAGTTGTAATTACAATGCCTTATCCGAGTGAAAAACGTCTGAATGAGATTATAAATGAAAAAATAGAAAGTGAAGAAGAAGAAAGTATTTCTTATTCAAACAAAATAGGCGAAATTTTTAACAATATTGAAAAATATTATAGAGATGATACGATAAATCTTTTGATGGCACATCTATTTATGTTAGGAGGCGAAACTACGGACTCTGAAAGACCTATACAGCTGGGAGGAAGTTTAGCAGTATCACCATTAGTTTTACCGAAAAAAGCACAATATATTGCTTTAGGACATTTGCATAAGCCTCAGAAAGTAACAGATACAGCATATTATTCAGGTTCTCCTATACAGTATAGTAAAAGTGAAATAAATTATTCAAAGAGTGTTTATATAATAGATGTATTGGCTGGACAGAAAGCAGATATTGAGCAGATATTTTTGAAAAATTATAAGCCAATAGAAATTTGGGATTGTGAGAGTGTGGAAAAGGCAATAGAAAAATGTGAAACTGAAAAAAATGGAAATTCGTGGGTATGTATGAATATTCATACGCAAAGACCATTGACAAGTGGAGAACTTAATACAATAAAAACGTTGAGAAAAGATATAATAAGCATAGAGATAATTACAAAGGAAGAAGAACAGGAAAATAGAGAGTTTAATTTTAAAGAAAAAAATATGGCAGAACTTTTTGGAGAATATTATTTTAAACTTAATAACTCAGACATACCAAATGAACTTATGGATATGTTCATTCAGATAAGTGAGGGGGATTTGGATGAAACCGATACTTTTGAAAATTGAAGGTTTGAATAGTTTTAGAGAGGAACAGATAATAGATTTTAAAAAATTGATGGAAAAAGGTTTTTTTGGAATATTTGGAAATACTGGAAGCGGAAAGTCAACAATACTAGATGCTGTGACGCTTGCATTATATGGTGATATTCCAAGAAATAGTACAGAATTTATAAATTCTTATTCAAAAGAAGCTAAAATTCATTTTGAATTTGAGTTGAAATTTAATGGAAAATCAATTACATATGCGGTTCAGAGATGTTATAAAGCCAAAAAAGATGGTGGTTATACTTGTAGGGTTGCAAAGTTTTATGAAAAAGAAAGTGGAAACATATTGGCAGAGGGTGCAACTAATGTAAATCGTAAGTCAGAGGAGCTTATAGGTCTTAAAGCTGATGATTTTACAAGGACAGTAATGTTGCCACAAGGAAAATTCAGCGAATTTCTTACATTAAAATCTAAAGACAGAAATGATATGCTGGAGAGAATTTTACATTTGGAAGATTATGGCACAAATTTAAACAAAAAAATTGCAGTTAGTAGAATTGAGCTCGCAGCACAAATTAAGGATACAGAAAAAGAATTAGAATTTTATAAGGAAGATACAGAAGAAAATTTACAAAAACTTCAGGAAATTTATGAACTTGCGGAGAAAGAAACAGCTAAAAATTTACAAGAAAAAAATATTTTAGACAAAAAAAATAAAGAAAATTATGACATCTGGAATTTACAGGAAGAAAGAAAAAAATATATTTTAAAACAAGAAAAGCTTTTAGAACAAGCAGAGGAAATTGAATTTCAAAAAAATAAACTTGAACTTGCACGAAAAGCACAGATAATAAAGCCATATTTGGATACTTTAGACGATACAAAGAAAAAATTTGATATATCAGAAAAATTATTTGAAGAAAAGAAAAGTGAAAGTGAAAAGGTCAAGGAAGAAGAAAATTTAAAGAATAGTAAGTATGAAGTGCTCAGAGATAAAAAAGAAAATAAAATTCCAGAGCTTTTGAAATTGGAAACCAATTTAGAACAGGCAGTTCAGATAAAAGAAAAAGTAAAAGTTTTGCAGATAGAAAGAATTGAACTTCAAAAACAGTATAAATTGAAAAATACGGAATTAAAAGAATTAGAAAAAAATGAAAAAGAAAATGAAGATAAAATAGAAAGTCAAAAAATTGAATTAGAAAATATTGCAAGAACAAAGAATGAAATCAAAATTTCTTCGGATTATAAAGTGATGATTAATAGTGTAGTACAATTATGTAAAGAATATAATTTGTTTTTAGAAAATTCTCAAAAAATAGAGAAAAAATTAAATAAAAATTTTGAATATTTAACAAATAATTCAAATGATAAAAAGATTTTACAAAAAGATTTGGAAAAATTAAATATTAAAATAGAAAAAATTGATGAAAAAATTATAGAGCTTGAAAAAAATAATCCGGAAAAAGAAGAAAGTTTACTTGAAATTCAAAATAAATATAATGAAAAAAAATATCAAAAGAAATTGGAAAGTTTTAAAATACAGTTTAATGTGGAAAATATTAAAGAGGGTGAACCCTGTCCATTATGTGGTTCAATTCATCACCCGAATATGAAAGAAAATGAAGAAATGAAAAAAAATTCAATAATAGATAATTTAGAATTGGAAATTAAGAAATTATCTGATAAAATAGAATTTGTGAAAAAAAGTGTAAAGCTTTGGGAAAATCAGAAAGTGGAATTAGAAGAAGAGCTTGTACAAAAGAAAGAGAACAGAACAAAAATTGAAAATGAAATTATAAAGATTTCGGAAAATGAAAAACAGTTTTTAAACAATAAAGTTGAATTTGAAAAAGAATTGAAAGAATATTTAGATAAGCTTAAAGATTTAGATAGAGAAATTCAGCAATATAAGCAAAATTTAGGTGTTGAAGATTTTATACAGGAACAAAACAGAATTGTTTTATGTGAAAAAAAATATTCAGAGCTTGAAGAAAGAGAAGTATTATTAAGAACAGAGATTTCAAAAGTTCAAGAAATAAAAGAAAGTATAGCAACTAAAAAGTCGGTTTTTGTAATAGAAATAAATGATATTAAAAACAAAGGTGTTGAAAAAAAGAACACAATAGAAAACTATGAAAAAGATATAGAACAGCTTGTAGGTGATAGTAATATTGATATAGAAAACCTGCTTGTAAATGTAAAACAAGAAATATCGAATATAAACAATAATGTTGAAAAATTATTCAATGAACTTCAAAAAATTGTACTTTTGAAACAAAAAATAGAAAAAGAATATATTGAAGCAAAAGGTAATATGGAAACTTATAGCAGGCTAGTTTCAGAACAAAGAGAAAATCTTAAAGCGGAGATTTTTAAAAATGATTTTAGAGATGAAGAAGAAGTGAGAAAATCATTAATTTCTACTGATGAAGTGGAAAAAATTCAAAATCATATAAAAGTTTATGAAGATGAACTTAAATCTTTAAAGGCAAATATTACTTCAGTTGAGTTAAAACTTGATGGAAGAAATATTGAATTGGTTAAACTTAGAGAAACAGAACAGGCTTTAGGTGAGATTACAGATAGATTGGAAAATTTAAAAAACGAAATCGCAGTAACTAAAGAAAAAATATCAAATGTTGAGGAAAATATAAAAAAAGTTAAGGATATTACAGCCAGAAAAGAGAATTTAGTTAAAAAATATGGTTTGATAGAGATTATTTCAAATATGACAAAAGGAAATAAATTTATAAAATTTGTATCCAAAAAGCAGATGGAATATCTTACCATTGAAGCAACTAAATATTTAAAGATGATTACAAATGGCAGATATGCAATAGAGCTTGATGATAATGATGATTTTATAATGAGAGATGATTTTAACGGTGGAATAAAAAGAAAACCATCTACATTGTCAGGTGGAGAAGTATTTAATACCTCTTTGGCATTGGCACTTGCATTGTCTTCACAGATACAGTTAAAAAATAAAGCACCTTTAGAATTTTTCTTCTTAGATGAAGGGTTTGGCAGTCTAGATTCAGATTTGCTTGAAACAGTTATTAATACTTTGGAAAAATTGCGTCATGATAGAATAAATATAGGAGTAATTTCACATGTAGAAGCATTAAAAAACCGTATACCGTCAAAACTTTTAGTGAAAGCGGCAGATGGGGTAAAAGGTTCAAGAGTGGAAATGGATATTTGATGATTGGGAGGAAAAAATTATGGTTAGAGCAGGACTTATTTTAGAAGGCGGAGCATTGAGAGGAGTGTATACATCAGGTGTTTTAGACGCATTTATGGAGAAAAATCTTTATTTTTCTGATGTGTATGCGGTATCAGCAGGTGGAACAAATGCTTTGTCATATATATCAAAACAAAAAGGAAGAACGATAGATATAAATATTAATTATGTAAATGATAAACGATATCTTGGAGTAGAGAATTATTTAAGAGATAAGAGTTTATTTGGTTTTGATTTTATTTTTGATGATATAGCAAATAATCTTGTACCATTTGATTATGAAACTTATGAAAAATCCGAGCAAAGGCTTGTACTTACTGCTACAAACTGTAATACTGGAGAAGCAGAATATTTTGAAAAAAGTAATTGTAATAATATGTTTTTGGCAAGCAGAGCTTCTGCAAGCATGCCTTATTTTGCACCCATAGTATATGTAAATAATATTCCATGTCTTGACGGTGGAATATCAGATGCAATACCTGTAAAAAAAGCATTTGAAGATGGATTAGAAAAAGTGGTGGTAGTCACTACAAGAGATATAAATTATAGAAAAAAGGTTTCTAATAAAATGAAAGATTTGGTTAATCATACGTATAAATATTATCCAAAATTCAGAGAAAGTTTGATTGCAAGGGCAAAAAAATATAATGAAACAGTAGAAGAAATTATAAAACTTGAAAAAGAAGGTAAAATATTAGTAATTCGACCTATGGAAGAAGTGAAAGTTTCAAGGATAGAAAAAGATATTTCAAAATTAAAGAAACTTTATATGAAAGGATATTCTCAAACGATAGAAGAATTTGAACGAATAATTGAATATTTAGAAAAATAATTATATACAAAACAGATTTTTATTGCTAAAATAATTAGTAAATAGCGTTAATCAAAAGGAGTGATTTTATGTCAATATTGTCCTTGATTGGGACGATTGTACCTTTGTTTGGAGTTTTGATAGCGACTATTGCAAGATTTGCAGTAAGGATATTTTTGAAATTATTTGATTGGTCGACTGATATATTTTTTGGTAAAATACCTGATGACAGAAGTAAAAAACTTATGATTTTATCGCTTTTGTCGATGATTTGGGTGCTTATGCTTATCGGACTTGTATTTCCGGGGGTAAGTAGAACTATATATATCTTCCTTCCTAAAATTGTAAGAGAAAATAGTTTAGTGGTTTATATTTTGAATGGAGCAGGTGTATTTTTATTACCGGCTTTAGTTGGAACGATAACTATGTTTTGGAATATGGATACCATAAGTATAAGCAAGGTTAAAAATGTACAATATAAAAGGCTTATATTTGGATTTTATAATGCTTTTCTTTTAGGAGTAAGTTTTTGGCTTATGTTTATATTTGGACCGATTATAAAAGCAATAGGTTTTGTAAAAAAAAGAAAGATGATTTTATACACTGTTATAATTCAGGAAAAAAGGTATGGAACAGTCTTATTTAAGTTGAAAAAAGAACTTTCTAAAAATCAGATAAAGGTAAATTTGGAACAAAAAGGTATTATGTATGAAGTCCCTTTGTATCTTCTCAAATATTTGCGAAAAGGTTTGTTTAAAGATATTCTTACAGAGGAAACTAGATGTCTTAAAAATAAAGATGTTGAGATATATATACATAATTCAGATATTATGATAGTTGGTAAAGAAGAAGTTATAAAAAGAGTAAATGTAATTATTTCAGAAATACTTTTATTTGATGCGGCATATTTGACAGCAGACAGTAAAACACAGGAACTTGAAAAAATAATTTTGAGTATATATTCTAAATATGTTATAGGAGGAAAATCATCTTCACGGAAATTTTTGTCAGAATTAAAACAGCTGGATATGGAAATAGATGGATTGTCAGCTGATTTTTCAGATATTCAGGTAGTTAAATATAAAAAAGCGATGCTTGAAAATATGATTTATTCTGATTTGAAATAAAGTTTGAAAGGGGGCGGTGAAATGCTTTTGGAAAAATTTTTTCCTAAGGCTTATTATACTTCAGTCTATGAGATTGATTTTGAAAAATTAAAAAAAATGAATATAAAAGGAATTATATTTGACATAGATAATACTTTAGCACCATTTGATATAAAATATCCTGATGAAGCTACTAAAAATTTTCTTCAAAGACTTTTATTAGAGGGTTTTAAGGTGAGTCTGGTATCAAATAATAAAGGAAACCGAGTTCAGATATTTAATGAAGAATTAAAACTTCCAGCTGTATCAAAGGCAGGAAAGCCTAAGCTTGGCGGTCTTATTAAAGCTATGAATCTTATGGAAACGGATATAGAAACAACGGCATTTGTAGGTGACCAGATTTATACTGATGTATGGGCAGGAAATAGAATGGGGGTTTATTCCATATTGGTTAAACCGATTTGTGAACGTGATGAATGGACAGTTAAATTAAAGAGAGGTCTTGAAAAACCTGTTTTAAAGATATATTTTAAAAAAATGAGAGGAGAAAATTAAAATGGAATGTGCAGATACTAAAATCAATGCAAAAACAAAAGTATATGCAGTAATAGGCTGTCCTATTGGACATAGTTTTTCGCCTGTAATACATAATACATTGTCAGAACTTTTGGATATAGATATGACATATAATGCTTTCAAGGTAGAACCTCAGGGATTGAGTACAGCAATAGAAGGAGCTTATCAGCTTGGAATACAGGGTTTAAATGTTACTGTGCCGCATAAGCAGGAAGTAATGAAAAGTTTATGCAGAATAGATGATTTTGCACTTCAGATAGGAGCAGTAAATACTTTAAAGTATACAGAAAATGGTTATGAAGGATATAATACAGATATTTTTGGACTTGAAGAGAGTATAAAATCTAAAGGTATTAAATTAAAAGATAAAACTATGGTACTTGTAGGAGCCGGTGGAGCAGCTAAATCAGCAGCAGTAATGGCAGCGTCTAATGGAGTAAGCAGATTATATATAGTTAATCGTACGATAAAAAATGCAGAGAATATTGCAGAAAATATAAAAAAATATTATAATAATACAGAAATAATTTGTTTAAGTTATGAGGAAATTGATAAGATAAAGATAGCAGATATATGTGTTCAGACTACATCAATTGGAATGAGTCCAAAGATAGATGAAACACCAATACAAAATAGTGATTTTTTAAAAAAATGTGAATTTGTGGTAGATATTATATTTAATCCATGGGAAACTAAATTTTTGAAATTGGCAAAAGAAAATGGCTGTATTACAGTAAATGGTTTTGATATGCTTTTTTATCAGGCTGTAAAATCATATGAGATATGGAATGAAATCAAGATTTCTGATGAAATTAAAACTAAAGCTAAAGATTTGCTTGAAAAATATTATACTATGAAGCAATAGGAGAGGAAAGTATGAGTTATAAGAAAAATATTGTGCTTATTGGCTTTATGGGTTGCGGTAAAACTACTTTAGGTAGCCGACTTGCTTATAAGCTTAAATATTCTTTTGTAGACTCTGACAGAAGAATAGAAGAAGAAAAAAAAATGTCCATAAGCGAAATATTTGAAAAATATGGAGAAGAATATTTCAGACAGACAGAAAAAGATATGATAAAAAGACTTAGCAAAGTTGACAAACAAGTAATAGCGACAGGTGGCGGAGTTATTAAAAATTCGGAAAATGTGGAAGAACTGAAGAAAAAGGGAATTATAGTCTATCTTTCAGCTACACCTGAACATATATATTCAAATTTGAAGAATGACAACTCTAGACCTCTTTTGCAGGGCGGGGACAAGCTTCAGATTATAACAGAATTACTTGAACAAAGAGAAGGACTTTATAAAGAATGTGCTGATATCATTATAGATGTAAACAGTAGTTCAATCAATGATACAGTGGATTATATGATACAAAAGTTGGGAGGTCTTATTTAATGAAAAAAGTAACAGTTATTCATGGTCCAAACCTTAATTTTACAGGTATTCGTGAAAAAGGGATATATGGAAGCAAGACCCTTGAAGATATAAATAAGCTGATAATTGAAGAAGCTAAAAAATATGATTTTGAAGTAGATATATTTCAATCAAATTATGAGGGGGCAATTATTGACAAACTTCAAGAGTGCTGGCATAATAAGACAAATGGTATAGTTATAAATCCTGGTGCATTTACACATTATAGTTATGCATTAAGAGATGCAATAGCTTCTGTAAGTATACCGACAGTGGAAATACATTTATCCAATATACACACTAGAGAAGAATTTAGACATACTTCGGTTACTGCACCAGTCTGTATAGGTCAGATATGTGGCTTTGGAATTAACAGCTATTTGTTGGGTTTACAAGCTTTAAATGGATTTTTTAAGGAAAAGTAAAAAAATAGTTGAAAAAAAATGTATTTTAATATAAACTATATGAAGTATATTTTATTAAGGAGGAAATATTAATGGTTTCAGCAAGTGAATTTAGAAATGGTGTTACAATAGAATTTGAAGGAGGAATTTATACAGTAATTGAATTCCAGCACGTAAAACCTGGAAAAGGTGCTGCTTTCGTTCGTACAAAGCTTAAAAATATTAAAACAGGCGGAGTTATTGAAAGAACATTCAGACCTACTGAAAAGGTAGAAAATGCACTTATTGAACGTAAAGATATGCAATATTTATATCAAGATGGAGATTTGTTCCATTTTATGGATACAGAAACATATGAGCAGATAGCATTGAATGCAGATACTCTTGGAGATGCTTTGAAATTTGTTAAAGAAAATGAAACAGTTAAAATGCTTTCACATAATGGTTCAGTATTTGGAGTAGAACCTCCATTATTTGTAGAACTTGAAGTTACAGAAACAGAACCTGGTTTCAAAGGAGATACAGCACAGGGAGCTACAAAACCATGTGTAGTTGAAACAGGTGCAACAGTTTACGTTCCATTATTTGTAAATCAAGGCGAAAAAATTAAAATTGATACTCGTACAGGAGAATACTTAAGTAGAGTATAACTTTATTTGAAATATTTTCAAAAAGCTCTAAAATCCTTATAAATAAAGGTTTTTAGAGCTTTTTAAATTTTAGGGATATAATTTTTTAAATCTATAAATAATAAATTAAAATACTGAATGATAAATACTTTTTTTGAAATAATATTTGTATGATTGAAAAAATTTGAAAAAAGGTGATATTATCAAAAAATTTATTATAGGAATAATTACAGGATTTGCTAACGGACTTTTTGGAGCTGGAGGTGGTACAATTGTTGTGCCAGCTATGGAAAAGTTTTTAAAGACAGAAGCACATAAAGCTCATGCAAGTGCTATTGCAGTAATATTGCCGCTTTCCATTTTGAGTACATTTATTTATGCAAATAAAGTCGAATTGAATTGGAATATAATTATATATGTTTCTATAGGTGGGATTATAGGAGGTTATATAGGTTCAAAGCTTTTAAACAGGCTTTCATCTGTATGGCTGCATAGAATATTTGGATTATTTATGATAATAGCAGGTATAAGGAGTATATTATGTTAGGGTATATATTGGTGGGTATAGTTTCAGGTATGATAAGCGGTATGGGAATAGGAGGGGGAACTGTCATGATACCAGCACTTACAATGATTTGGAATATAGAACAGAAACTTGCACAAAGTATAAATTTGATATATTTTATTCCGACAGCAATAATTGCTCTATTTTCTCATAGCAAGCAAGGAAATATAGATAAAAAAATCCTTCCATTAATAATAATAGGAGGTTTAGCGGGAGCAGCGATTGGTTCTTGTTTTGCACTTAAACTTAATTCTGAAATGCTTAGGAAATTTTTTGGAGGGTTTTTGTGTATAATGGGTGCGGTTGAAATTTTTAAAAAGAGATAGAGGGGTTAAATTTCCCCTCTATTAAAGTTCTACTGAAATAAATTATAAAGTTGAAAAACATTTTATTATATGTTAGATTATTAGTGAGATAGAATAAATTTTTAGATATTTGGAGGATAATATGAAAAATAAAATTTTAAGTGCTGTTTTAATTACGTTGATGTTAATGACAGTATTTATATGCTGTAATATGAAATCAGATAATAGTGTATTGGAAGTAAATGCCAAAAATACGGTATATGAGAGTGAGAGCAGTCACAAAGAAGAGAATTTTGAAAGTTTAAACAGTAAGAATGAAATTGTCGAAAGTGTACAGACTGAAGAAATTCAAACAGAATTTACATCAATAGTATCAGAAGAGCCAAAAACAGATAATCTTAAAATGACTTTTGTAGGAGATTTGATGGTACACGAATGGCAGATTTTGGGGGCATATTATTCTGAAGAGGATATATATGATTTTACACTAGCTTTTGATATGGTTAAGCCAATACTTGAAAGTGCAGATTTGACAGTAGGAAATTTGGAAACTACTTTTGGAGGGGCAGAAAGAGGATGGAAATATTATCCTACTTTTAATACACCTGATGAGTTTGGGGAAACTTTGAAAGATGTAGGATTTGATATACTTACAACTGTGAATAATCATTGTATGGATACAGGGATAAGTGGACTTGAAAGGACAATAGATGTATTGGACAACCTTGACATAGTGCATATGGGTACGTATAAGTCGCAGGAAGCAAGAGATAAAATTTGTATAGTAGAAAAAAATAATATGAAATTTGCATTTTTATCATATACATATGGAACAAATTGGATACCGGTGCCAGAAGAAAATTCTTTTGCAGTAAATTTTTTGGATATAGAACTTATGAAAGCGGATATAGCAAAAGCTAAAGAATTAGAACCTGATTTTATAATTGTTATGCCTCATTTTGGTAATGAATATGAACTTGTACAGAATGCAGATCAGGAAAAAGTGGTGGAGGAATTATTTAATGCAGGGGCAGATATAATCATAGGTTCTCATGCACATGTTGTACAGCCGATGGAAAAAAGAATTATTACAGATGAAGATGGAAATCAGAGGACAGGATTTGTAATTTATTCTATGGGTAATTTTATTTCTTCGCAGACAACTGAACCGAGAGATACCTCTTTGATACTTAATTTTGAATTTGAAAAAACAGAAGGAGAAAAGGCTTTTATTAAGGAAATAAGTTTTATACCTACTTGGGTACAGTTTAGATATATAGATAACAGATATTTGATAAGGACTTTACCAATATATGATACTCTTGAATTGATAAAGAATTTGGATTGGAGTGTTTTTACACAGACTGAAATTTCAAGAATGAATGTAGCAGCACAGGATACTCTTAAAAGAATATTTAAAGAAAATTATGTAAATGAAGATTTAAAAGAAGTATATATTTTTGAATAAAAAGAATATTAAGAGTTAAGAAAGGTTGTATTTAAGCTGTTTTCAAGAGTGTAAAAATAATTTAACATCAAAAATATATCAAATTATTAATTTTCTATGAACTAATATGTTGTGAACTAACCATTAATATGGCAAAAAACTTTTTTCAAACTTAACAATTAAAAGCAGGTAAAGCTGAATTAAAGCGGATTTAAGTGTTTTAAGGGTAATTCTAGTAAGTTTAAAAAACGTCATTTTAAAATCTAATTTTTTGTTTGTGTGTTTTTACTGTAAGTTAATAAAATAATAATTGTAAATTTTTAAAATTTGTGATAAAGTAATATCAATAAAAGGTATTTTTTGCTTTTTAGAATACTTAAATTTAATACAGAAAGGATAATTTAAAATGAAAAAAATTTATGAAGGAAAAACAAAAAACGTATTTAGCCTTGATAACGGAAATGTATTGTTAAAATTTAAAGACGACTGTACAGGAAAAGATGGTGTATTTGACCCAGGTGAAAACACAGTAGGTTTAACAATTGAAGGTATTGGAAAAGCAAATTTACAGACATCTATTCATTATTTTGAATTATTAAAAAAAGCAGGTATTAAAACTCACTATGTAAGTGCTAATGTAGATGACGCAACTATGGAAGTACTTCCTGCTACTGTATTTGGTCATGGTCTTGAAGTTATTTGCCGTCTTGTTGCCACAGGAAGTTTTATTAGAAGATATGGCGAATACATAGAAGATGGTACTGTATTAGAGGGCGGATATGTTGAATGTACATTTAAAAATGATGCTAAAGGTGACCCACTTGTAACAAGCGAAGGTCTTGCAGCTTTAGGAATTATGAGTCCTGAAATGTTTGAAAGCATGAAAGAGCAGACATTAAAAATTACAAAAATCGTGGCTGATGATTTGAAATCAATAGGGCTTGACTTATGGGATATTAAATTTGAATTTGGTTTTAATAACAATGAAGTTATTTTAATTGATGAAATTGCTTCAGGAAATATGCGTGTATACAAAGATGGAAAAATAGTTGACCCTGTTGAGTTAACAAAATTAATTTTAAATAGATAATTTTAAGGACTGTTGCAAACGCATCAGTCCTTTTTTGTAAGCCCTAAAGAATATCAATGAATTGTCAGCTTTATTTGATAAATATTCAAAAGATGGTATATTGGAAATGCCAAATAAAATGGTTGCTTATATTGGCAAGATAGATTAATTTAGTAACTTTATATAATTTAATACTAAAGGTAATGAAAAATTTGCTCGAACCGCAAATGTTTT
>CAZQDT010000023.1:0-17948 GCA_964592005.1 uncultured Eubacteriales bacterium | reverse complement strand
TTTTTTTAATTTTTCTTTAAATTTTGACTATTTTAGTTTTTTTTTATATTCAGGTTTGTCATATTTTATAACATCAATGCAATGTCGGCAGTTACCAAGATGATTGGTACAATCGGGACAGTCACAAGAAGTTTTAGAAATTTCTCCATCTGAAGAAAATTTTATTTCTACATTATATATTCTGCTACCAGTAACGGAGGCAGTTATTTTATTGTTCTGTTTGTCATATTTGAAATCTGAAACAAAACCTGAAAAAAAGTAAAACAAACCCTTTTGATAAGAACTTTTTTGGAAATATTCAGATTTAATCATTTTTTCGGTTATTGGAATCATAAAATAACACTTCCTTACAAAATAATATTAAAAATATAAATATATTTTTATTTTAATGCCTATTTCTTTAAAAGTCTAGTTGTTTTATCTAAAAATGTACAAATGTTATTTTTAAATCCAATTATTTATATTATTTTTGAATTAATTTTTAGTATAACTTGTAAAAACATAAATTTGAAAAAATAGTATATTTCGACAAAATAATAGAAAAAAATACATAAATTTACACAAAACGATTGACATTTTTTACATAATATGTTTTAATATGAGAAAGGAGGGGTTTTATGATAAATCAAAGAATGTTAAGTAGAACATTTAATGAGTTGAGTAAAAAAGAGATTTTAAGTAAAATAAAAGAGGAATTGGTATGTCCTAAAGGGGGAAAAATGGTAGTTTTTAAAGAAAGTATTATGGGCGTTGATGTAGTACTTGAAAATAAATCTTATAATTTTATATTGAAATTAAAAAGCAAAGAATGTGATTTGGCATTAAGATATGATTGTTGTAAAAATATATGTAAAAAATTTGAGGTAGTAGTGAAAGATGATATGGAGATAGAAAATATTCCATATAAAGAAATCAAGGATAAATTTATAAATTTGCTTGAAGGAATAGATGAAAAGATATATTTATGATATATTTGATAGGGAGTTGCAAGAGGCAATTCCTTTTTTATTTACTTATATGTTGTTGATACTGTGAAAAACTTATCAAAAGATTGACAAAAATTTATTAAAGGTGATATACTAAACTTAATTATTTATTTGAGAGGAGCAGTTTACGTGGAAACAGATAGAAAAATATCTATTGCAGTTATAAAAAGATTGCCAAGATATTATAGATATTTAGGAGAATTGCTGGATAATAATATTACTAGAATTTCTTCAAAAGAACTTAGTGAAAGAATGAATATAACCGCTTCACAAATACGTCAGGATTTAAATAATTTTGGAGGATTTGGGCAGCAAGGATATGGTTATAATGTAGAGTATCTTTACAATGAAATAAGGAAAATATTGGGTATAGACCAAAAGAAAAATATGATAATTGTAGGAATAGGAAATATTGGACAGGCTCTTGCAAATTATACAAATTTTGAAAAAAGAGGATTTTCTCTTATAGGTCTTTTTGACAATAATCCTAAAATAATTGGCAATACAGTAAAAGGAATTGAAATAAAAGATGTTGAACTTATAGAACAATTTACAAAAGAAAATCGGGTAGACATAGCAATACTTACACTTCCCAAAAATAAAGTAGCTAAGGTTGTGCAGGATTTGGTAGGATATGGAATAAAAGGACTTTGGAATTTTTCGCCTGTGGATTTACAGGTTCCAGAAGATGTTGTGGTAGAAAATGTACATTTATCAGACAGTTTAATGACTTTAGCGTATAAATTAGATGAAGTCAAAAAATCTAAAAAATAGAAATTGACCTCCCTTTATGGAAGGTCTTTTTTACTATTGTGAAAAGGAGTGTTTTAAGTGATAACAGAACCATTGGTTGGAGCAGTAATAGGATATTTTACAAATTGGCTAGCAATAAAAATGATTTTTAGACCTCATACAGAAAAGAGGATATTAGGTATAAAAGTTCCTTTTACACCGGGTTTAATTCCAAAAGAGAGATATGTACTTTCTAAAAAGGTAGGAGATGTGGTTGCAAAACATTTACTTACTGAGGAAGTAATGATAAAGGGATTGGTAAATGATGAAATACATCAAAAGTTGAATGTCGTTTTAGACAGATGTTTAGAATATTTAAGAAATAATGATTTGACCTTACAGGAATTGACGCAAAAATTGTATAATTCTGATGAGAATTTATGGGATAAAGTTGAAAATATGGCTTTAGATTATATTTTAAAAGAATTGCAAAATGAAAAAAATTCAGAAATTGTTTGTGATATTTTAAGTGAGCAAGTACAAAAACTTATGAAAGTCAAAGTAAAGGATATGCCAATAGAAGAAGCTAAAATTTGGCTAAATCAAATGTTTGCAAAATATGGTAAAGAATATATAGAAAGTAATGATTTTGAAAAACTTATAAAAGATAATATACAAAAATGGAAAGATAATTTACATAATTCAGATAAAAGAATGGGTGATATAATTTCTGATAATGTAAAGGTCAATATAGTTCATATTATTCAAGAAAAGACAGAACCTGTTTCTAAAGGAATAGTTAATTTTATGGAAAATCCTGAAGCAGATGAAAAAATCAGAGCTGCCATACTAAAGTTTATAGATGAGAATGTAGGGAAAATAATAACATTATTTGTTAGTTCAGATAAAATATGTAATGGAATATTAAAAGCAATAAAAGATTATCTTTTAGATGAAAGTAATTATTCAAACACAGCAGATAAACTTATTTCATTTATAAATACATTCTATGAAATGCAGGTAGGTGAAATTTTTGATAAAGTTCCTGAAAATTATAAAGATTATCCGATAAGCGATACAGTTATAGACTTAGTTAGAAAATTTGCAACAGAAGAAAATATTGGACAGATGGTAGCTTCTCTTAGCGGTAGTTTGAATAAATTTGAAGAAGAAAGTGTATTCAATATTATAATAAAAATAGAGCCAAATGTGGAATTTAAGTTAAAAGAATTTATATCAAAGCAATATAAGAAATTAATAGAAGACGAAAAGATTGCTAATGTAATTAAAGATATCTTAGTTTCACAGATTAATAAATTAAAGAATAAAAGAATAAATGAAATAATATCGTTTGTGCCTGAAAAAGTGACGGATGGTCTTAAAGAAAATATTTTAAATATTTATGATAAAATGATTACAAAAACGATGATAGATATTTTAAAGGCAATGAATGTATCAAAAATAGTTGAGGACAGAATAAATGAATTTGATATGGATTTTGCAGAAGATATACTTTTAGGAGTTATAGATAAAGAATTAAAAGCAATTACATGGCTTGGCGGTTTGCTGGGATTTTTGATAGGACTTGTGACAGTGGCTATATAATGTTTATCTCTAGACAAAAAATGTATATTCTTACATATTTAGGAATATAATTTATGGTTCTATAATATTGTGGATAAAAAATATTATAGAACCAATAATTTTTCTAATAAAAAGTTAAAAATTCATCAGATTATGTTCGCTTTTAATCTCTTCATAAAGTTTAATACAGTTCCAATGCTGATTTACAGGAGTCAAAATGGCTTTGTAATTTATTTTAGGAATACCGGATTTTTTTAAAGTAGCCAGAACATTATCTATTCGGTTGTTTGACAATCCTGACAATACCATCATTTTACTATCAAATTCTTCGCCATCATATTTTAAAGAGTTATCTTCGATTTCTTTTATATCAGCGAGAAAACCGACAGGTTTTAAATAATCTTCTTTATTTATAAGTTTAATACGTATCTTTAAAGGAAATAAAGCTATTTTTAATTTCTGAAGTTCTTTTTTATTCGTAAAATTGAAAAGTAAAACAGTTTCTTTCATAAAAGAAAATCTCCTTTTTGTTTTTTTAAAAAAAACAAATTTAATTCAATAGCAAAAACTTTTTACAAAGGTTCTAGGTAAAAATTTTGGCTACACTAATTATTTGTTTTTTTTTAATTATCCATTAAATTTTATGTTAAAAAGTTTGATAAATCAAGTTTTCTTTTAAATTTTGTAGTAATATTTAGTGAAAAAAATGGCAATAATTCCACAAACGTCAATTTGTCGTTTCGCTTAACGTGTAAAATATACAATTTTTTGAGCATTTTTTTGATTGTAGACTTGAAATATAGATAAAGAATAATTATAATAGATATTATCTAATTTTTTTAATATGAGATTTTAATGAGAGGGTGGTGTGTTATGACTGATTTTGTTTCTGATGAGAAATTGTATGAGAAGTTAATAAATAAAATAAAAGAATACCATCCGTCGAATGATTTGTCTATGATAGAAAAGGCATATAAGCTTGCTAAACATGCACATGAAAATCAATACAGGCGTTCAGGCGAGCCTTATATTATACATCCGTTGGAAGTTGCAATAATACTATCTGATTTTGAAATGGACAGAGAAACCATAGTAGCCGCAATACTTCATGATGTCATAGAGGATACATGGTATACTTATGAAGATATAGCTAATTTTTTCGGCGAAGAAGTTGCACTTTTGGTAGATGGTGTTACAAAGCTTGATAAGATTAATTATTCATCTAAAGAGGAAGCACAGGCGGAAACTTATAGAAAAATGTTTCTTGCTATGGCAAAGGATATTAGGGTTATTCTTATTAAGCTTGCAGACAGACTTCATAATTTGAGGACACTGAAATCTATGCCACCTAAAAATCAAAAGGCAACTGCACAGGAAACTTTGGATATCTATGCACCATTGGCACATAGACTTGGTATATCTAAGATAAGAATAGAGTTGGAAGATTTATCTCTTAAATATCTTGAACCGGAAGTATATTATGATTTAGCTTCAAAGATAGAAAGAAAACAAAGTGAACGTATACAGTATGTCGAAAAGATAGTAAATGAATTAAAAACAAGATTGGAAGAAGAAAAGATTAAGGCACACGTAGAAGGCAGACCAAAGCATTTCTTCAGCATTTACAAAAAAATGGTAAATCAAAATAAGACACTTGACCAGATTTTTGACCTTTTTGCAGTGAGAGTAATTGTGGATACAGTGAGAGATTGTTATGATGTACTTGGGATAATGCACGATATGTATAAGCCTATACCGGGGCGTTTTAAAGATTATATTTCTATGCCTAAGCAAAATATGTATCAGTCATTGCATAATACTTTGGTAGGTCCAGAGGGTGAAACTTTTGAAATACAGATAAGAACATGGGAAATGCACAAAACTTCTGAATACGGTATAGCAGCTCACTGGAAATATAAGGAAGACCAAAGCGGAAAGACAACGGAAAATAGTGCTGATGAAAAACTTACATGGCTCAGAGAAATTTTGGAATGGCAGAGAGATTTGTCAGATAATAAGGAGTTTATGTCAGCTTTAAAGACAGACCTTAATGTTTTTAATGACCAAGTTTATGCTTTTACCCCTAAAGGAAAAGTATTAAGTCTGCCAACAGGCTCAACGCCGATAGATTTTGCATATGCAATACACACAGCAGTAGGTAATCAAATGGTAGGTGCAAGAGTAAATGGGAAAATAGTGACATTTGATTATCAGATACAAAATGGTGATAGAATAGAAATTCTTACTTCTCAAAATTCAAAAGGTCCTAGCCGTGATTGGCTTAAAATTGCCAAAAGTTCGCAGGCGAGAAATAAAATAAATCACTGGTTTAAAATAACTTATAGAGAAGAAAATGTAATTAAAGGTAAAGAAGAACTTGAAAAAGAAGCTAAACGAAAAGGTATAGATATAAATGATATATTGAAAGACGAGTGGAAACAAATTGTAATGGATAAATATGGTTTTGTTGATTGGGACGCTTTGTGTGCTACTGTTGGGCATGGTGGAATTAAAGAAGGTCTTATAATCAATCGTCTTTATGAAGAGTATGAGAAAGAGCAAAAGGCGGAGCAGAAAAAGAATATCAAGCTTGAAGATTTGATTACTGCCGATATCAAAGAAGGAAGTATAAGAAAAAGAGATGGAAAATCTAAAAGTGGTATTGTAGTTAAAGGAGTTGGAGATATTTCGGTAAGATTTTCAAGATGTTGCAGTCCTTTACCGGGAGATGAAATAGTGGGTTTTGTTACAAGAGGCAGAGGAGTTTCGATACATCGTACAGACTGTGTAAATATCATAAATCTTGATGAAGATGAAAGACACAGGCTTATAGAAGCTGAATGGAGTACGCCTGATGAAATAAAAGAAGTTAAAAAATTTAAAGCAGAGCTTAGAATTATTTGCAGACAGGAAACGGAAGGTATGGGATTATTTATAGATATTTCCAAAGTATTTACAGAAGAGAGCATTCCTGTAAAAGCGTTTAATTCAAGACAGAATAAAGAGCATGAATCGGTGTTTGATTTTACGATAGAAATTGTTAGTAAAAATCAACTTGAATTGATAGTTAAAAAACTTCTTAACATTAAAGATGTATATGATGTTATTCGTGTAGCAGGATAATTTTTAGATTGAAAGGTTGTCGTAATAAATGCGACAACTTTTTGCTATAAAGGATAGAAAAGAGGGAAATTATGAGAGCAGTATTGCAAAGAGTTGCTTATGCTAAAGTTACAGTAGATGGAAAAATGATAGCTTCCATAAATAAAGGAATAATGGCATTAGTAGGATTTCAATCTTCTGATGATGAAAAAGTTATGGAATATATGCTTAATAAAATTACTAAAATGCGTATTTTTGAAGATGAAAATCAAAAGATGAATTTGTCGGTAGCAGATATAAAAGGTGAACTTTTGATAGTTCCTAATTTTACACTTTATGGAGATGCCAGAAAAGGGAATAGGCCAAGTTATTCGTTTGGTTCAAGACCAGAAGAAGCATTAAAGCAGTTTGAAGATTTTGTAAAAATGGCAAAAGAGGGAGAAATACTAACACAGAGTGGACAGTTTCAAGCAGATATGAAAGTTGAATTGTTGAATGATGGACCGGTTACATTACTTTTAGATAGTGATAAAGTTTTTTAAATAAGGATGTGAAATTATGGAAATGGCAATATATACAGTTGGGTCACTTGCAACGAATTGTTATGTGCTTGCAGATGATATTACAAAAGAAGCGGTGATAATAGACCCTGCTGACAATGCAGATGGATTAATGAATGAAATAGACAAAAAAGGATATAAATTACAGAAGATACTTTTGACACATGGACATATAGACCATATTCTTGCAGCAGATGAAATAAGAAAACGTTTAAATATACCTATATATGCACATGAGGCAGAAAAAGTAGTGTTAGAAGATGCACAGATGAATTTATCGCTTATGATTTTTAGAAAAAATATCACTCTTAAGGCTGATGTATTTGTGAAAGAGGGAGATATAATAAATTTTGGAAGTAATGAGCTTGAAGTTATAAATATACCGGGGCATACACCCGGAGGTATTTGCTTTTACAGTAAAAAAGATAATATATTAATAGCAGGGGATACACTTTTTTATATGTCAATAGGACGTACAGATTTTCCGGGAGGAAATTACAATGACCTTGTAAATTCCATAAATGATAAACTTTTTAAACTTCCGGAGAATACAAAAGTTTTTCCGGGACATGGAAATTCGACTGATATAGGTACAGAGAAAAAAGAAAATCCTGCAATGGGGTATGGTGGATTATGGGATTAGATGTAAAATTTATATTAAAAGGACATGAGTTATATCATGAAGTACAGTCAATAGTTCAGGTTTTTTATCCAAATCTGCATTATTATCAGACAGAGGAAATACAGGCAGAGGGAGTTACAATAGTAAGTATTATAGAAAATGGAGTTTCAAAGGCAGAGCTTTATGAAGATGGAGTTTTAAAGGCACAGGCATCTGTTGAAATGGATTATTTTAACAATAAATATTTAGATGATGAAAAACGTGAATTAAAAAGATTTATAAAGACTGCTATTTACAAAATGTTAAGCGAATATACAAAAGCTGAAATTTCATGGGGAATACTTACAGGAATAAGACCTGCTAAAAATGTAAATGAATTGTGGACTAAAGGGGCTACTGATGAAGAAGTAATGCAGGTGCTTACAGAAAAATATTTGGCAAAGCCTGAAAAGATAAAGCTTGCAATAGATGTTGCAAAAGCAGAAAAAAAGATACTTCAAGCTAATGATGGAACAACAGCGGGAATTTATATAGGAATACCATTTTGTCCAAGTAGGTGTCTTTACTGTTCATTTACTTCTTTTTCACTTAAACAGTATGGTAATAGAGTAGATGAATATTTAAGTGCATTGATTAAAGAAATAGAGTACACCGCAAAGTATTCAAAACGATACAATCTTGAAAGTATATATGTAGGTGGAGGTACTCCTACATCATTCAATGAAACACAGCTTGAAATACTTTTACAGAAAATATCAGAAAACTTTGATATATCAAAGCTTAAAGAATATACAGTAGAAGCAGGCAGACCTGATACAATTACATCTAAGAAGCTGGAACTTCTTAAACAATATGGTGTAGGGCGTATTTCGATAAATCCACAGACTATGAATCAAAAAACTTTAGATTTGATTGGAAGAAAACATACAGTGGAAGATATAATTTCTGTATATCATACGGCAAGAGAGCTAGGACATAAAAATATAAATATGGATTTGATACTTGGACTTCCAGAGGAAACACCAGAAGATGTAGAGTATACGATGCAGGAGATTAAAAAATTAAATCCAGAAAATGTTACTGTACATACTTTGGCAGTAAAAAGGGCATCAAGACTTAAAGAAACTTTAGAGGGATATAATTTTATAGCTAAAGAGGATATGGAGGAAATGCTTTCAATATCAGATAGTTATGCAAGAAGTATGGGAATGTATCCGTATTATATGTATCGTCAGAAAAATATGGTAGGCAATTTTGAAAATGTAGGTTACTGTAAGCCTAATACAGAGGGAATATACAATATTCAAATTATGGAAGAAAAGCAAACTATACTTTCAGCTGGTGCAGGCTCTACCACAAAATTGGTTTACCCTGATGGAAGAATAGAGAGGATATTTAATGTAAAAAGTCTTGAAGATTATATTTCAAGAATAGATGAGATGCTTGATAGAAAAAGAAAAGGATTACCGCAGTAGGAGGTATTTTTGTGGGTTATACAGCTTTATACAGAAAATGGAGACCTAAAGGTTTTGATAGGGTTATAGGTCAGGAGCATATAGTTAAGACTTTGAAAAATCAGATAATTACTGGAAGAATTGGTCATGCTTACCTTTTTTGCGGTACAAGGGGTACTGGAAAAACCAGTACAGCTAAATTATTTGCCAAAGCAATAAATTGTAAAAATCCTCAAAATGGAGAAGCTTGCGGTGAGTGTGAGATATGTAGAAATATTTCTGAAGGTAAAAGTATGAATGTTATAGAGATAGATGCGGCTTCAAATAATGGAGTTGATAATATAAGGGATATAAGAGAAGAAGTTAAATATCCGCCAACGGAGGGAAAATATAAGGTTTATATTATAGATGAGGTGCATATGCTTTCAATAGGGGCATCTAATGCTCTTTTAAAGACATTGGAAGAACCTCCCGAACATGTTGTGTTTATTTTGGCAACTACGGACCCTCAGAAAATACTGGTGACTATACTTTCAAGATGTCAGCGTTATGATTTTAAGCGTATATCGCTTAATGATATGACTAAAGAATTATCTTATTATATGGAACAGGAAAATATAAATATTTCTCAAGAAGCACTTAATTATATAGCAAGAATTTCTGAGGGAGCTATGAGAGATGCCTTGAGTATACTTGAACAGTGTATTTCTTTTTATTATGGTGAAGAGATAACTCTTGAAAAAGTCTTAGAAACTGTTGGAGCAGTCGATAATAAAGTATTTTTTGAAATTACAGATGCACTTATAGAAAAAAAAGCAGATGAATGTATGAAGATTGTAGATGATATAATACAAAATGGTAGGGATATTAAACAATTTGTTTCGGAGCTAATAGTACATTTTAGAAATCTTTTAGTAGTAAAAAATTCTCAAAATTTAGAGAATATTTTAGATTTATCAAAAGATAACATACAAAAATTATCAGTACAGTCTGAAAATATTACAACGGGAAAGCTTATGATGTATATAAAAGAATTTTCATCTCTTGAAGTGCAGCTTAAATATAGTTCTAATGAGAGGATAATTACCGAAGTTTTATTACTTAAATTATGTCAGGAAGTAGTGCAGCAAGAAAATATAAATTTGAGTGAAGAATATAAGACTTTAATTAATCGTCTTAATAAGCTTGAGAAAAGTGTAACTAATGGTATTGCGGTTAAGACTATGGCTGTAACAAAAGAAAATCCAAAAGAAATTGTAAAAAAAATTGTACCTAAAGCCGTAGCAGCGGATTTGAAGTCAGCAGTTAAACTTTGGGAAAATGTGAAGCAGGAGTTTAAGTCAGAAAGTTCATTAAATGCTTTGCTTTTTGATACAAAGGCAGGTTATTTAGATGGAGATATATATTATATAAGATGTACTTATCCGAGCAGTTGTAGTTTCATAGAAAAAGAAATACCTAAAATAGCAGAAAAACTTGAAGAAAAGACAGGTAAAGTTTTTACTATACGAACAATATCAGAAGAAGATTTTAAGTCAAAATATAATGATTTGTATGGAATTTCAAATGATGAAGGTTCCAATTATGAGGGTTGGGAGTCTGTGATGAATAATATAAATATGAGTGATGTTAATTATGAAGAGTTTTAAAATAATGTTATTGTGTTTTCTTTGAATAATGAAACAGGAAAAACGCATGAACAAAAAAATTGATACAAAACAATAAATTTCTGTACATTTGTGCGTTTTTCCTGAATAATAAAAAAATAATCATAGACGGTATGAAAAAAGTATGATAAAATTAAAAAATAAAATTTATTTGCCCTTAATTAGGCAATGTTAAAATATTGTATATAAATTTATTTTAAGGAGGATTTTTATAATGGCAAAAGGAATGGGTATACCTGGTGGTATGAATATGAATAATTTAATGAAACAGGCACAAAAAATGCAAAGACAAATGGAAAAAATGCAGGAAGACTTAGAAAATAAAACAATTGAAACAACTGCTGGTGGTGGAGCTATTAAAGTAGTTATTACAGGTAAGAAAGAAATAAAAGAATTAAAAATCAATCCTGAAGTAGTAGACCCAGATGATGTAGAAATGCTTGAAGATTTAGTTATGTCAGCAGTTAATGAAGCTATACGTCAGGCTGAAGAAGCTTCTTCAAGTGAGATGAATAAAATTACTGGAGGATTAAATATTCCGGGAGGCTTATTCTAAGATTGGGAGAATTTAAGATGAATTATTATGGTAATCCAATGACCAAATTAATAGAAGAACTTTCTCAATTGCCGGGTATAGGGGGCAAGTCAGCACAAAGACTTGCCTTTCATATAATAAATATGCCGCAACAGAAAGTGGAAAGTATTGCAAATGCTATGCTTTCAGCTAAAAAAGATACAAAATATTGTAAGTGTTGTTATAATTTGTCTGACACAGATTTTTGCCCTATATGTAGTAATTTAAAGCGTGATAAGAAAACAATTATGGTAGTGGAAACCCCAAGAGATTTGGCGGCTTATGAACGTACTAAAGAGTATAAAGGACTTTATCATGTACTTCATGGAGTTATTTCTCCAATGATGGGAGTAGGACCTGAAAATATAAAATTAAAAGAACTTTTGCAAAGATTGCAGAGAGAAGATGATGAAACGGAAGAAGTGATATTGGCTACAAATTCTACCGTTGAGGGCGAAGCCACAGCAATGTATATAAGTAAACTTCTTAAACCCGTGGGAATAAGAGTTACAAGAATAGCTAATGGAGTGCCTGTTGGCGGAGATTTGGAATATGTAGATGAAGTTACTTTATCAAAAGCTTTGGAGGGAAGAAGAGATATTTAATTCTTCTTTTCAAAGCTTTTTTGAATTTGGAAGAATATAATAAATTTATCAGACAAATACTAAAATTTAACGTATACCTTTTTATAGAGTTTTTTGGGAGGGATTATTATTAAAGAATTTTATAATAGGAATAAAGAGATTATTGACAGAGTTTTAAAGTATTTTGTTTTGTTTTTGGTTGTATATATATTTCTTAAATATTTTTTTAATTATGTAGCTCCTTTTGTAACAGCTTTTATTTTAAGTCTTTTACTTGAACCTTTGGTAAGGTTTTTTAATACAAAACTTAAAGTTTCGAGAGGAATAGGAAGTTTTTTAAGTATAATGTGTTTTATAGGGTTAATTATTACATTTGGAACAGCTGTTATCTATAATCTTGCAAGAGAGATGAAATCGTTGGTTACAAATATACCTGTTTATGAAGAGCAAATTCTTCAAACTTATAATAATTTGAAACAGCAGGCAGAAAATATATTTTATTTAATTCCGGAAGATTTGTCTTCAGCAGTAGGAGAAATAATGGACAGCCTTATAGCTTCTGTGATTTCACTTTTAAGTTCAGGAGTAAAGACAGGTTCAATGGGTTTTGTGGTAAAAGTGCCATCAGCATTTATGTTTATAGTAATTACATTTATGGCAACATTTTTTTTGCTTAAAGATAAATATGAAATAGAAGCTATTTTGGTAAAAAGAATGCCAATTTCTCTTACACGTACATTAAAACAGATAAAAGTACATGTTTTAGGGGCAATGGCGGGATATTTTAAAGCTGAATTTATGCTTATGTGTTGTGTATTTATTATATGTGTGGTAGTTTTATCAGTAATAGGTTCTCCATATGCTTTACTTATGGCACTTATAATAAGTGTGATAGATGCACTGCCCGTATTTGGAAGTGGGTTTGTGCTGTGGCCATGGGCAGCTTGGAGTTTAGTTTCAGGAGATTATAAATTCGCAATAGGATTAGTAGTAAATTATTTAATTGTTTTACTTACAAGACAGATACTTGAGCCTAAATTTGTAGGTGAACAGATAGGAATACATCCATTGGTTACTCTTTTTGCAATATATGTTGGAATGAAAGTATTTGGAGTGTTTGGGGTTATACTTGGTCCGGTTATAGCAGTGCTTATAAAGGCATTACTTAAAGTAGAGGCACAGATTTAATAAATATTTGATTTGTTTTTAAGACTATTGTGATTTAATTTAGTTTGCAATAGTCTTTTTATTTGCGTTTTTCGTGCATAAATTGGCAGTAAGTATAGAATTTTTGATTTATATGTGATATACTATATGTAGAAACAGAAAAATTTGGCATAATGAGTAATAAAAAAGGTATAAAGATTTAAAAATGGTTGCATTTTGGATATTTGGACATTTTTGGGAAATAGACTATTTTTGTTTTGTTGTAAAAAAGGAATTATTAAAATGGGGTGGTATTTAAATGAAAAAGTTGAAGAGTACTTTGACTGGGATTTTAAATGGAGAAATTGTAATTGCAGATAGGAAAAAGTATTCTGTTTTAATAAGTGTAATTATGTTTTTTCATATGATACTTGCAGTTATTTTTAAAAAACTGGGTGTAATGGAAATGGTTGTTTTTAATATAGGGAGTGTATTGGTCTATATGCTGGGTTTAGTATTTTTGAAATTTGAAAAATATTTAATGACATATATTTTGACATTATTGGAAATTGTTTTGCATTCGTTTATGGCAACATTGTTTGTAGGTTGGAAGTATGGATTTGCTTTTTATATTATAGGATTAGTTCCAGTAGGATTTTACGTTATATATAGAAGAAATAATATAAGAAAAACTATAATATATGCGTCATTAGCAGGAGTTGTTGAGTTTGTTTTTTATATAAGTTGTTACTATATGAGTAATAATATTGAACCTTTATATAATGTTGGGACAAGTACAGATGTTAATTTTATTTTAGCCCTTAATTCTATTATTACATTTTTACTTCTTATTGTTTTTATGATACTGTTTACAGTAAAAATTTCTATTTATCAAAATATGCTTATAAGAAAAAATATTATACTTGATAATATAGCAAATACAGACCCTCTTACAGGACTTCATAATAGAAGAAGTATTGAAATGATTTTTGAAAATGTAATTAATGCTGAAATTCCATTTTGTATAATTAGGTGTGATATTGATGATTTTAAGAAAGTAAATGATACATATGGACATGAATTTGGAGATGAAGTACTTAAAAGAGTATCTAATACAATAAGAAATGCGGTGAGGGAAACTGATTATGTGTGCAGATGGGGAGGAGAAGAAATATTAATTTTAGTTAAAGATAGTGATATCTCTGAAGCAATAGAAGTTGCACACAGAATACATAAAGATATAAATGCACTTGAAATAAAATGTGGAAAAAATAAAGTTCGTTGTACATTAACTATGGGATTATCAGAACATAAAAAAGAAAGAACAATAGAAAGCACTATTAATTGTGCAGATAAAAAGCTTTATGAGGGTAAACAGTCAGGAAAAAATACATTTAAGTTTTAGTTGTTAGGGAAGATATACAATTGCTATATATCTTCCCTAAATATTTTATAATTTTTTAGGTTCAGGATATTCTTGACCGAATAGTTCGACTGTTACTTCTTCCATAATTTGTGGTTCTCTTGGCATATCATAAAAATCAACTCTTGTTTCAGCTATTTTATTTACAGTTTCCATTCCTTCAATTACTTTTCCAAATGCTGCATAAGAATTATCAAGGTGAGGAGCATCTTTGTGCATTATAAAAAACTGGGAGCAGGCTGAATTTGGGTCATTGGTTCTTGCCATTGAAATTACACCGGTAGTATGTTTTAAGTCGTTAGGAAATTTATTGAGTTTAAATTCACCTTTTATACAGTATCCCGCATCACCTGTACCATCACCATTAGGGCAACCGCCTTGTATCATAAAGTTTTCGATTACTCTATGAAAAGTTAAACCATTGTAGAAGCCTTTTTTTACTAAAGAAATAAAATTATTTACAGTGTTTGGAGCAATTTGTGGGTATAATTCAAGTTTAATAATACCTCCATTATTCATTTTAATTGTTACTACTGGATTTTGATTCAAAATAAATTCTCCTTTCATTTTGTGTATTTAAAATAAACAAATTTAATTCAATAGCAAAAACTTTTTACAAAGGTTTTAAGTAAAAATTTTTGCTACACTAATATTTATTTAATACACGTTAATTTATAAATTTTTATATGATTAAATAAACTCATACTTGTACTATATAAGAAATCGTGGTAAACTTAAAATTGTATTATTGAACAGATGAGATTTATAAATTTTCTTCTGGTTCATCAATGTTTTTATTGTCCTCGATGACTTTTTCATCGTCTTCTGACAACTCGAAGATACCGTTTTTATCAATGCCTACGGGTTTGTCAATTATTATTTGGCTTTTTTTAATTATATTGTGACCTGTTTTAGCATTAAGATAGTATTTAGAAGGTAAAACATATTCACAGTTATAGTTTAAAGGATAGTTGAATTTTTCTTGTATTTTGGATTTAGTCATAAAATTCCTCCTAAGTAATAGTTGATAATATAACTATACTTGTATTGGAGTTTTTTTTCAAGAGGAAGTTGATTAAATCTATTAATTATTTGAACTGGGGTGTTATTATGGGTGTAAAAAGCAATACAATAAGCTGTAAGAAATGTGGAAAAATTTATCAAGATGATGGTTATTTCCCTAAACTTTGTCGAAAATGTAGAGAGAAAGATAATGAAGATTTTGAAAAGGTGAGAGAATATTTGTATGACAATGGTACTGCTACTGCATTAGAAATAGAGGAGGCTACAGGAATACCTGTTAAGCAGACAGAAAGATATTTGAGAGAGGGAAGACTTGAAATACCAGCAAATTCGCCTATATTTATAAAATGTGAAAATTGCGGGAAGGATATAAGAACAGGAAGATTTTGCAATGAGTGTATCACTAAGCTTTCAAAGTCACTTAACAATATTAAAGGAAATTTAATTGATACGCTTGAAGAAGAACCAGCACAAATGCGTTATTTTAATCAAGATGATAAAAGAGATAATAAAAAGAATAAAAAATAATATTTAGATAAAAATTTGAACTAATATAAAAAATATTGTGACTGGAATTAAGGATGGTGCTATAAATGAGTTCAAAGAAACTGAAAAAATGTAAAAGATGTGGAAAATTTTTTGTTAATGATGGTATACCTTCAAAATATTGTCATTTATGTATACTATTAGATAATGAGGACTTTGAAAAAATAAGAGATTTTTTATATGAAAATGGTGCAGCTACTGCTTTAGAGATAGAACAAAATACAGGAATACCAGTAAAAAGGATAGAAGAATATTTGAGAGAGGGAAGACTTGAAATACCAGCAAATTCGCCTATATTTATAAAATGTGAGTTTTGTGGAAAGGAAATAAGAACAGGAAAATATTGTGATGAATGTACTCTTAAAGTTTCTAAAGGTTTAAATGATATGAAATCTAGTTTTTCAAAAAAAGCAGAGGAAGAGATAGAGACAGAAACAGGACAAATGCGTTATCTTAATAAAAAAAAGTAATTTTGCAGGTGATTAACATATAAAAGTCTTAAAATTTGATAGAAAAGGTGGAATTTTATGCCAACGATTTATACGATAATAAAACAGGAAAATAAAAAACAAGCAGAGGAAGAAAAAAAGAAAAATAAAGAAAATTCTAATAAAAAAGTAAAAGATAATATAATGAAAGTTGATAGAACAAATACTATAAGATGTGTAAGGTGTGGAAAGTATTATATAAATGATGGAAATATACTTAAGATGTGTCGTTATTGTCGAATTAAAGATAAAGAAGATTTTGAAAAAGTGAGAGCTTATTTATATAAAAATAATATAGCAACAGCGATAGAAATAGAAGAAAATACGGGGGTTTCGGTAAATCAGATAGATATGTATCTTAAAAATGGACGTTTAGAAATTCCTAAAAATTCACCGATATTTATAAAATGTGAAGAGTGTGGAGCGGAGATAAGATATGGGAGATTTTGCCCGGCATGTTCAGCTCGCCTTTCTAAAGAAATTTCAGGAAGATTTGTTGATGATTCACAAATAGGAGAGCTTGCTCCTAAAAAAGCAAAAATGTATCATTTCGGAAAAGAGCAAAAGGAAAGTAAAGATAAAGGAAAATATAGAAATAAAAAGAATGGGAAGTGATTTTTTATGGAAAAAATAAAAACAATTTTTAAAAGACTAAGTTATAATTCACCTGTAATACTTTCATTTACATTTTTGTCAGGTTTTGTATTATTGCTTGATATGTTTACAAAAGGCAAGACAAATGTTTTATTATTTAGTGTTTATAGAAGTTCTTTGACAAATCCGTTGTTTTATGTAAGGCTGTTTGGACATGTATTGGGTCATGCAGATTGGAATCATTTTTATTCAAATTTTCTTATAATACTTTTGATAGGACCTATGCTCGAAGAAAAGTATGGTTCTAAAAATATGTTGATAATGATTCTTTTTACAGCACTTGTTACAGGAATTTTAAATCTTGCATTTTTTGAAACGGGACTTTTGGGAGCAAGTGGAATAGCATTTATGTTGATACTTTTAAGTTCTTTTACAAATTTTCAAAAAGGAACAATCCCTTTGACTTTTTTGTTAATTGCAGGGGCATATATAGGCAGAGAAATATATGATATGGTATTGATAAAAGATAATATTTCACAAATTACTCATATTGTTGGAGGAATATGTGGAGCGGCATTTGGTTGGTGGCTTAACAAGAAAAAATAATTAATAAAAAATGATGTCAATAAAACTGACATCATTTTTTATTAATTATAAAGCACGAGTAACCTTATTAGAACGTAAACATTTTGTGCAAACATTAAGAGTTTTAACAGTTCCGTTATCTATAACTTTTACACTCTTTACATTTGGTTTCCATTTTCTTTTTGCACGTCTACTTACTTGACTACGATTGATGCTTATTCTGCTTCCTGTAAGAAGCCCTTTTTCACAAATATCACACTTTGCCATTTAAAATACAC
>CAZQDT010000022.1:0-18908 GCA_964592005.1 uncultured Eubacteriales bacterium | reverse complement strand
TAGCCATCTGTAAAGAAGGATTTTCAAATATTCTTTCTAATTTATTCCATTCCCTATTTTCTTCCACATCAGCCTTTATACTTTCTACAACACTTCCAATTACTTTTTTATCTATCGTACCATTAGCTTTAAGGACTACCAAAAGACTTAAATCATCATATGGTTTATATGCTTTATCTATAATGTCGTAATCAAAACCCTCACTTACTATAACACCCTTGTCATACAATCCCTCATTAATTAAATTATTTAGTAACGCTGCTGGAAATGCTCTAAAAATATTTCCTGCTCCAAAATGTACCCAAGTAGGTAATTTTAATGTATTTTCTCTAATTTTTTCTCTATCATAATTAAAAAGTTCAAAACCTTTTTCTAACCATTCGCTTTTATTTTTTAAATTTGAAAGTTTCAACCAAAACACCCCTTATTTATTAGACTTTTCAATCGCTTCCCATAAACCATTGAGATATGTAGCTCCTAATGCTCTATCATAAAGTCCATAACCAGGCATTGCTTTTTCTCCCCATATTGCTCTTCCATGGTCAGGTCTTATAGGACCATCAAATCCTATATCATAGAAAGCTTTCATTATTTCATACATATCGAAAGAACCATCACTTGATAAATGAGCTGCTTCATCAAATTTTCCCGGTGCATGATGTATAAGATTTCTTACATGACCAAAATGAATTTTTCCTTTAAGACTTCTTATAATATCAGGTATATCATTCTTAGGATTAGAACCTAAAGAACCCGTACAAAGTGTAATACCATTACAAGGACTGTCTACTGAATTTACAAGTCTTAAAATATTTTCCTTATTTGTAACTATTCTTGGAAGTCCAAATACAGGCCATGCAGGGTCATCAGGGTGAATAGCCATCTTTATATCATATTTTTCACAAGTAGGCATTATCGCTAATAAAAAATATTTAAGATTTTCAAAAAGCTTTTCTTCATCAACATCTTTATACATTTCAAAAAGTTCTTTAATCTTTGCCATTCTTTCAGGCTCCCACCCCGGAAGTACAAAACCATTTGAATTTGAATCAAGTTTTGAAAACATTTCTTCAGGATTAATTTTGTCTATAATTTCTTGGTCATAAGATAGAACTGTTGAACCATCTGCTCTCATCTTTGCTAAATCTGAGCGTGTCCAGTCAAATACTGGCATAAAATTGTAACAAACCATATGTATGTCATTTTTTCCAAGTCTTTCAAGTGTTTTTATATAATTTTCTATATATTCATCTCTCTTAGGTAAACCTACTTTGATATCATCATGTATATTTACACTTTCAATCCCTAGTATTTTAAGTCCTGCTGTTTCAACTTCAGACTTAATTGCTTTTATTTTATCTTCTTCCCATGCTTCACCCGGTTTGGTATCATACAATGTAGTAATAACACCATTTACTCCCGGTATCTGCCTTATCTGCTCCAATGTTACACTGTCAAAGGCACTTCCGTACCATCTCAAAGTCATATCCATTTTTTAACAACTCCCTTTAATATTATCTTAACAAAATAGTTATTAAAATCTTATTTCTAATTCTCTGATTTGAATTATATCACACAATAAATCCGTTATCTTTGCATATATTGATTAAATCATTGCAAATCTTGAGTATTTATTATCAAAATTTCAATATTTTTCTTCAATTATATTGTAATTTTACTCTTATGTCAAAATAATAAAAAAATAGGACTGTTACATCAATAAATGCAACACCCCTATTAAATCTTTTATTTATCTTTCAACATAAAAACTTTGTGATTAAATCGTATCATACATTATTCAACATTTCCTCATATACATCTTTTGGCACAGGTTTTGAAAAATAAAATCCCTGAATATCATCACATTTCATATTTTGCAAAAATGCAAGCTGGTCCTGTTTTTCTACTCCCTCTGCCGTAATATGAAGTCCCATCTGCTGTCCCATACGTATTATATGATATAGCATAGTTTCTCCATCTTTACTTCCAATATGGTCAATCAGAGTTTTATCCAATTTTAATGTATCAAAACATTGTAAACTCAATGTAGCAAAAGAAGAATATCCTGTTCCAAAATCATCCATAAGAATTTTAATCCCCATATTACGAAATTTATTTAAAACTTCATATATGTCTGCCTTTCCCTTCATAACAGTTTCTGTCAGTTCAAGTTGAATATATTTAGGGTCAATCATATACTCCTGTATAATATTATTATAGATTTTATGTATATTAGCACAATATAAAGATGCTCTGCTTATATTAATAGATACCGGATAAATCTTTTTCCCTTCATCAAGCCATTTTTTCTGTTGTTTACATACAGCTCGGAACATATATTCATCAAGTTTTACAATCATACCATTACTTTCAAATAATGGTATAAATTCTCCCGGAGAAATCATCTCTTCATTTGATTTTTTCCAGCGTACCAGTGCTTCACTTCCAACTATTTTGCAATCTGTTGCACTATATTTAGGCTGATAATACACTTTAAATTCTTCATTTTCAAGTGCTGATGGGAAACTATCTTCTAACTGTTTTTTATATTGTATTTTTACACGATTTACTTCACTGTAAAAAGCACAATTCAATCCTGATATATCTGCTGCATATTCTTTTGCAAGCTTAGCTTTACTATATATACTCTTCATTGTATCATTTTCTGACATTATACACATACCATATCTTGCTTGAACTCCATATACCCCAAATTCTTTGGCTTTTTCGCTAATTTTTTCAGAAATATTTCTTATTCTCTCAAGGATTTTATCACTATCTTCTTCTATAATAAATATTAAAAACGTATCATCTCTCACATGTGCCGCCAATTCTTCTTTAATAAGCACACTACTAATAATATTCCATGTTTCCTTAATCATTTTTTCACTTGCTGCTTCTCCTGCAACAACCGAAATATTATTAAAATTAGAAATATCCATATCTATTAAACAACCCTGCAATACATTATTACTACGTTCAAATTTTCTTTCCAATTCCACATGAAATTTTACAGAATTAGCTCCGCCCGTAACAGAATCTTCATATGCAAAACTAACCATTTGCCGATGTTGTTCCTTTATATATTTAATTATCATAAGTGCTCCAATAAGTGCCAAAAATACAACAATCAAACAAGTTAAATATTGATTTTTCTGTATTGGTAATATTCTTTGACTTACTACTTGCGATGGAACAATTGTCAAAATATGCCATACAACCGAACCATCCATTAAATCCACAGGAACCATACAATAATAAAGCTTTTCTGACAAATATAAACTTCCGCTACCTTCCTTCTTCTGGTTTATCAAACCTTGTAAATCCTCTATAACCTTTTCATTTCTTTCATCAACTTTAAGCACATCTTCTATTATATTATATGATAACTCAAGTCCATCACTTCCAATAGCCGACATAATATCTCCATTTTCATTTATAATACAACTATATCCCATTCCATCAAAACTTTCTATCTGAAGAGATTCATTAAAAACTTCTGTATCATATGCCACTCCAAATACTCCTGTAATATTCCCATCGTTATCAAATACAGGAGAAGTCATTACATTAACAGCACTATGTTCTTTTTGAAGTGCATCTGCCAAAATTTCTGTAATATAACATTTTCCCTCCATACCTTTTTTATAAAATTCACGATATGAAAGGTCTGCTGCTCCCTCATCAGTTGAATATGTAATTCCACTTGGAAAACAATAAGCAAATCGTTTTAAATTATACTCTTTCAAAAAAATCTCAAAATGTTCAAGTTTCCCTTGAATAGTATCTTCTGTCACTCCATTGAGTTCCTTAGACAAAGATATGATTAACTTATATTTTTCATTAATCTTAGACTCCAAAATAACCGCATTTTGCCTTGCTACATCTTTAAGGTTTTGCCTTACCTGCTTTTCAATTTCTTTAAGGCTTATATATGCACTACTAAATACTACTACTGCAATTCCTATAAGCACAGAAAAAATAACTACTATTTTCTTCATTGTCATATTTCCTTTGTTTGTAAATTTTTTCAATCTCCCGTTCATTTTATCTGCCCCTTTGAATATTAATTCTATAATTTTTATGTATTTTTATCAATAATTTATAATTTAATATTCACGAAAAACGCACGAATGTCATTTTTAAAACCAATTTTTGACATTATTCCAGAATGTAGAAAAATTTATTATTTTGCAATACTTTTTTGTTCATGCGTTTTTCTTGATTTAATATTATGACAAAATTTTTTACCACAAATCAACGAGTAGTAAATAAAACACAAAAGCACTATCCTCTTTATGAAAATTATACTACCTGTATAGACATTTTTCAACCCTATAACAATAATAAAAACCGGCAAGTAACCAAACACAAGTTCTTTATCGAATTAAAAAATACCATATTAAAAGGTTTTTTTATTTTTATCTATGTTAAATTTCTTAATTTTTATAACTACCCTTTAATTTTCTATTTACTGCATTTATCGTTATTTTTAATATTTTTATAAAAAATATACCTAATTAAATCATTCCCACTATAATGCAAATTTTGATAATTTAACTTAATCAAGCAAGTTACTTACTTCAAGTAAGCAATAGCTTAGGACTTGTCTGTATTAAAAAAGGATACAAAACTCTGCCTGATACACTCAAAAAACATTCGTTCAATCATGAGCAAGTTCAAAAATGGATTGCGAATATCTGCTCGACTTGCAAATTTTGACTATTTATGCTAAAATTAAACCAATTATAAAACTAAAGAAAGGATTAAAATTATGAAACCTTATTATAATATAGAAAATTTTTCAGACCGCAAAAATCCTAATATTTTTGCTTTCCATAAAAATACTGAAAACCCTCAAAATACCTCTCAACAAACTGATTTTCACCTTCATAATTTTTATGAACTTTATTTATTTTTACATGGAGATGTAAATTATTTTATAGAACAATCTGCTTACAAGTTAAAAAAAGGCAACTTACTAATTATGAATACTCAAGAAATACACCGTGTAACTTTTCTTTCAGATTCTTCTTATGAAAGACTGGTATTGCATTTTTCACCTACTTTGGTTTCTTCTCTTTCTTCTTCTGAAACCAATTTAAGCAATTGTTTCATGAATCGTACAAATGGAACTAATAATATACTTACTTTAAATGATAAGCAAATAGAATATTATACTTACCTTGCTACCAATCTTATCAACTGTATAGATGAAGATAACTATGGAAATGATATTCTGATAAACAGCTATGCTTCTCAGATATTAGTTATGATTAATAAGCTTTATAATCAGTCTGATAATTCAGCAGAAGACATTTACAGCGAAAATCCTCTGCTTTCAAAAACCCTAAGAGAAATACTATTATTTATAAACAATCATATAAGCGACGATTTATCTCTTGAAATTTTAGAAAAAACATTTTCTTTAAATCGTTACCATCTTAGCCGAATATTCAAAAAAGAAACAGGTAGTACAGTTTACAACTATATTTTACTTAAAAGAATTGCTCTTGCTAAACAACTTCTTATAGAAGGAAATAATGTAACTGAAGTTTGTATGATGTGCGGATTTAAAGACTACTCAAACTTTATAAGAACTTTCAAAAAAATAACAGGATATTCACCTGCCAAATATAATAAATTAAACAAAACTCTTTAAAATGTATTATTTTGAGTTTGTAACAAATCAAGTCCTCTAATTTAATTGCAATAAGCATTGAATTAGAGGACTTCTTTAATTTCGTTAAACAATAATATCTTCAAATTTTGCTCTTACTGCATCAGCAAGTTCTAAAGGCGAAAGCTCTATCTGAAAACCTATTCTGCCACCACTTACTAACATTGTTTCCAAATTTTGAGCTGAAAAATGAATTGTAGTCACAAATTGCTTTTTCATTCCTATTGGACTGCAACCTCCTCTTATATAACCGGTAATGGCATTTATATCCTTAACATGTATCATTTCTACGGATTTCTCACCTACACATTTTGCTGCTTTCTTTAAATCCAATTCTTCTGCAACAGGAATTACAAAAACATAATAATTTTTGGATTTTCCTTGTGTAACTAAAGTTTTGAAAACTTTTTCCAATGGCTGTCCAATTTTGTTTGCAGTTGAAATACCATCAACTGACTCACCTGCTTCATAAGTATACATATTATACTTTATCTTTTTCTTTTCAAGTATTCGCATTGCATTGGTTTTCTGCTCTGACATAAAAATCCCTCCAAAATCTTAATTAAGTTCCATTTCTTTTACTTTATATTTTTCTTTTCCAACACCAGATTTAGAGGCTTTTATTATACCATTTTCAAGCTGAGAATTTAATTCCTTTACCTTATCAAACATTTCTGTTATATGTGTAACAAACACTGTTTTACAATCTAATTTTGAAAATACATACAATATATCACAAAGTCCATTTACTGCTTCTGAATATGAAGTAGATTGAAAAGTTTCATTAAATAAAACCATATCATATTTTGAAATCTTATCAAATATTTCAGATACTTCTTTTACTTCTTCTTCAAATCGTCCCAAATCTTTTTCTTCTGAAGAAAATTGTGTAAATATATGTTTTCTTACACTTATCGTTCCCGCTGCTGCACATACCGGAAATCCTGCTTGTCCAAAAAATTGAGCTATTCCGATTGACCTTAAATATACAGTTTTACCGCTGCTATTTTCACCTTTTACAAGCATTGCTCTAAGTTTTTTATCAAACCATATATCATTAGGTATTATGTTATTTTCCCTTTTGCCGTACTTTCCAAATAATTCCATAGATATATATAAATCTCTAAGATTGGTATAATAAACACAATCCTCTTCTGCCTCATAAATCTGCGGGAAACAAAATTGTTCTGTAAAACTTCTCAAAATATTATAAAATTCTAACCCAAATTTATAAAAAACAAGATCTTCTTTTATATTTTCAAAAGGCTTTTGAAGATAATTTATAACTTCACTAAGCTTATCTGAAATATTATCTATATCGGCATATATAAGCTCTCGAAGTCTGTACTGTGTATCTTTATCTGCTGCATCTATTACGATATCGCCATCTTTAGGTTTATATTTTCTTTCCTTTTTCTCTTTCTGCCAAAACAATTTAACAGCTTTTTTATCTTCTTCCTCTGATACAGATATTATCGCTTTTAAGTTGGAAGATATGAGTTCAAATTTATAATCCATATCTATATTAACTATATATTCCGCATTTTCCATATCCAGTTTTATAAATTCCTGTACTAAATTTTCAAATTCTTTGAAATTTTCATCTTTAGTAAAGGTTTTCATTCTTGCATTCATTACCCCAAAACCATTGTCATTAACATATTCTTCTGTCAAAGCTTCAAGCCTTTTGTAAAGCTCTATATATCTTAAAATTATATCACAACAAAGTTTAAATTTATACATCTCAGACATATCATCATGTAAATCTTTTTCCAAAACTCCACTCGATACTGGCTTTGAACGTCCGTAATTTGCGTTAAATTTACTACTTTTAGTTTTCGACCATTCCTTTTTTAAAGTCGAAAATTCATTAAGCATTAACTCAAGTTCTGCATAAAGCCCTGAATTTTTAATAAGTGCTTTAAATATATCCTGTCTGTATTTTATATTTTTTACAAGATATAACGGATTTGAGAGAACATTCATAATATATGTCTGTGTTGTTATATCCTGTGTTATATTGGCTACAATTTTATCAATAAGAAGATTTGTAACAGAATTTTTCATACTTCTATCGCTTTTTTCTTCTTTTTCTACATAAAGTAAACTTATCGGTGCTTCAAAATTCATACTCAAATCTCCTCGCCCCTTTCTCTAAGCTTTGATAATAATTGTGCTTTCGTAAGACCATATTTAAAAATAACCGTATCTGCATGAGATTTCTCGCCGGTATCAGATTTTAAAATTTTATATGTACTTTTTTCTTCTTCATCTATCTGTGGAACTAAATATTTTATATTTTTAAAATTTTCTGTTTCTTTAATATTTACTTCTATCGTATGATTATGAGTTACATATATAGCAAATGCTCTGCTATTTTGAAGTTTTTCAATTAAATAAAGGCTCAATTCCAAAGACAGACTTTCATAAGTAGAAGAATATGTTTCATTAAGTAAAACAAAACTGTTCTCTGTAATATTTTTAAGTATTTCATCAACTCTTATTTTTTCTTCTTCAAGACGACCTGTTTTGTCAAATCCTTCTTCTACCGGAAAATGTGTATAAATCATATCCACAACTGGCATTACAGCTTTTTTAGCACATATATATCCGCCCGCATTAAACAAAAGCATTGCAATACCCAAAGCCCTTACATATGTAGTCTTTCCACCACTGTTTACACCAGTCATAATGAAAAGCCTTTCTTCATCTGAAAAATCACAATCATTAAATACAATCTTTGAAAATTCTATTTTGTACAAAAGTGTTAAATCAAAAACATTTTCCATATAGATATTTCTGTTATTTGAAATATTTGGAATACAAAAATCTACTCCAAGATTTTCTAAATATTTATAAAATTTACACATTACAAAATAAAATTCCGTTTCTTCTATAAGTTCAAATATTTCAATATTTACATAATTTCTAAAATTTTCATAAATTATCTTTAAATTATCTATGTAATCCGAATTTCTATCCTTATAAACATTAAGCATATTTTTATTAAATAATTCCTGTTTTCCAAGACGACTTACAATATTATCCATATCAATACCCATAGCATTTGAAATCCTGCAAAACCTGTCTATAAGATTTTCTCCCTTAGTCTGCTGCTCAAGTCTATATGCCACATATATACCATTTAAAGCATTTACCGTTATTTCTGCATTCAAATTTTCTTTAAAATTATTTTTCAAATTTTCTATACTTTCTTCAGCCTCTTTATACTTCTTTGAATTATATTGTTTATCAATGAAATCAAGAAAACTTTTTAACCCTTCTGAATTAAATTCGAGTTTCTTAGATTTTTTATATATGTCTTCAATAAAATTTTGATAGGTGTTCAAAAATTCCGCAAATATTCCATATCTGACAATTATTTCATTCGTTTTATCTAAAAGCTCATAGCTTCTTTTTACCTTTCTTAATTTATCATTAAAATATTTTAAAAATTTATAAATTTCTTCATTTTCAAATATATCTTTTATTATCTGCTGTCTGTAAATTATCGTATTTTTACTACTTATCATACGTGCATAATGTAAAAATATATCAAATTCTTCTTTAAATACAGCCTGCGAAAATATATCTTTTATTTTCATATCTATAAAAACTGAATTAGGTATAATACTAACAATTCCTGCTTTCAATTTTGCATCTCTGTTTTCCCACAGTAGACTTATACTTTCCATCTCTCCACCCCCAATTTATAATATTTTCTTACATATACAATCTTGTAGATGACATTCTTATTTCTACTCCATTTTCATCTTCATAGCCGCCTTGAATAAAAGACTCTCCATGTACAAACTTAGGAGCTTTATCTAATTTATCAATCAACGCTGCTTCAAGTGTAAGTATTGCAAAAGGGTCAATCGTATCAAATTTACATTTATTTGAATTTGGATACTCATAAAAATACCCATCTCTATATCTTTCTTTGATTATATTATCAGCTATAACTTCTGCCAATTTTAAATAATCTCTATTTTTAGTTATAGAATAAATATCTGTAAGAGCAAATATTGCTACCGCTTCTGTATTTTTTGTTTCATAATTAAGCTTTGGCTGTGTATTAGGTCTTCCTATATCTCCTAAGTCATTATGAATGGCAACATTTCTTGCAAATTCCCAAAAATATTCATCTTTTGTAGATTTATATGCCCTTATCCCTGAAAGCATAAACCTTGAAGAAGCATTCTCTCTTCTATAACAATTTCCTTTTTTTCCATAATATCCATCTCTTTGAAATTCATAATCTGTCAAATCTGTACCATCTGAAAACATTGGTATACATTCATTACTTTCAAAATCATAAGCATACTTAATATATGACTTTAAACCCGAAGTACACCATTGTTTAAAATCATCATCTCCTAAAAGTTCAGAAATATAAAGCTCTATAAGAACATTTTTATAATATATTGTACTTGCCTGTCCATGTGCAACTAGATTTCCTTCCAAAGCAATATCTCCAAATTCTCTAAACTGTCTTTTTGCTCTATCGCCATATTTTGAATTTGTATCTCTATCATCATCTGTTTCAGCTTTTTTCAAAGGCTGTGTAAATTGATATCCGCCTAAACCTGTTTTAGGATTTCTTGCTTTTACATACTGTTTTGCAAGACGCTTACACCAAAGTAAAGCACCTTCATCTTTTGTATAATAATAAAGCATAGCTGCCGCATATATCATATCATTTCCTGCATTCATAAAAGAAAGACCGCTTGTTTGAAAAAAAGGTTCTTTATATTCTTCATATTCATTCTTCCAAATATCCCCTACTTCCAATCCATACTTTCCATGTCTGCTTATTTCAAGAGTTTTCCAATTATATACATGTGCATTCCATACCGCTTTTATATATTTTGCAGTTTTCTCCTTGTCCACCTCAAACATCAATTCATAATACGGGAAACTATTTTTAAGTTCATGTACTCCGCCTTTATCGCTAGGTCCATCTCCCTCAAGTGTTTTAAGGTCTATAAACCAATGTCCTCCCATTTGGAGAAGACCACTTTTATCCTGAAGGTTGTCAAAATGGTATTTTATTGCTGATTTTGCAGCATCTGTATACTTGTTATCTAATGTAAGTTCTGAAAGTAATTTTAAAGCTCTGAACAAATTCTGCTGGTCATTTAAATTTGAAATAACTACCTCTCTTCCGCCTTTAAATCTCCACTGTATATGTTCTTTTGTCAAAGTATCCATACCATCTGCAAATAAAGAGGTAGGATTTTCTCTATACTTATCCATACCATATTCAATTACGTTATCTGCAAATTTTTTAACACAATCTAATCTACTCATTTTTATTCCTCCAACTACTGTCTTTTCCCAAAAATAAATTCTCCTAAAACCCTATACATTTTTTCAGGGTCTAATGGTTTTATTAAGTAATCATCCATTCCTGCATATTTAGCTTCAGAAATATCACTTTCAAAAGCATTCGCAGAAAGTGCTATTATTGGTATTTTTGCCGCATCTTCTCTCTCCATATTTCTTATGGCTTTAGTTGCTTCAAGTCCATTCATTTCGGGCATTCTAATATCCATTAAAATAGCTTTATAATAATTTACATCTGACAACAAATACATATCAACTGCCATTCTTCCATTAAATGCCTTATCGACATCAAATCCTTCCAACTCCAAAAATGTTTTAGCTATTTCCATATTTATACTATTATCTTCAACCAAAAGTATTTTTTGACCTTTGAAACAATATTTTTTATTATTAAGATTTTTTTTGTAGCATTCTTTTTGATTTAAAAATTTCTCTATTGATTGTTTTGTAAAATTCAAATTTAAAGTAACAACAAATTTAGTCCCTTGTCTTTTTTTACTGTTTACTTTTAAATTTCCATCCATAAGTTTAACTAAACTATGCACTATTGCCAAACCCAGTCCTGTTCCTGCGTTATTTCTCGAAACCCCTATTCCATCTTGTTCAAAAGGTTCAAACATTCTCTTTTGAAACTCTTCACTCATACCTATGCCATTATCTTCAATTATAAATTCCATCTGTGCACTTTCTTCGCTTTTAGATTTTTCTCTTACCTCAAACAATATATTTCCATTAGCAGGTGTAAATTTAAGAGCATTAGAAAGCAAGTTCATAATAATCTGATTAATTCTCAAAGCATCACCTATGTAATATTTCTCCAAATCAGGTTGTACCTTTATTTGAAAATTCAAACATTTCTTAGCTGCTTGAGGATATATAATAGACTCAATATTTTTAATCAAGCTACTAAAGTCAAATTCATCTTTATTTAAAAACATTTTACCGCTTTCAATTTTAGACATATCTAAAATATCATTAATCAATTTTAACAAATATTCTGAAGAAGAATTTATTTTTTCTAAACATTCCTCTATACCTTCCCTATCATTAATTCTCATTTCTGCTATTTTAGACATACCTACAATTGCATTTAAAGGTGTTCTTATATCATGTGACATTCTCGACAAAAATGCTGTCTTCGCATAATTGGCTTCCTCTGCAATCCTCAACGCCTCTCTAAGTGTAGAATTCTTTATTTCTTCTTGTTCATACACATCTGTAATATCCGTCCTTGTAAATAATATAATTTTCTCCTTTTCATCTATATATGTACATTTAAATTTCTTTCTTAATATCTTACCATTTTCTCCTTTAAATCCATAATATGTAACATATTCATCATTATTTTCAAGCATTTGGCACATATTTCCAATTTTTGTTTCTTCTATAAACCTTTCTACATCTTCCTCTTTTATATAATCTTTTGCAAAATTAACTATACCTTTGGAATAATTTCTGCCAATACCTCTAAATACTCCTTTTTTACCTTTAGCTATGCTTATCATTGTATATTCGTCTTTAATTGCATCAATACTATAAATACAATCATAGTCTGTGCTCATAAGCTTATCCATCAATTTTTTACTTATCGTTATATCCGTAGTCATTGAAATATATACTACCTTGCCATTATTAAGTGAAACTTTTTTATTTCTTTGAGATACCCAAGCTATTTCACCATTTTTCTTTACAATCCTAAATACTAATTCACAAAATTCCCCTTCCTCAATTTCAGGAACTTTACTATCTGCAATTATTTGTTTATCTTCTTCCAAAACACAATTTATAAATTTACCTTTACATTCTTCCAAAAACTCTTTATATGTATAACCCAAAAAAGTGAGTAAATACTTACTTATAAAATAAACTTCATCTTCTGGCTTCTCTAATATACCCATCAGACCACTGCCAAATTCCGCACTTATAAATTCCAAAATCTTATTTTTCAATTCTTGTCTAGTCTGCCAATCTTCCTCTTGACCTAAAATACAAAAATATTCCAAGTCCTCGCTTACTTTATTCATTAAATATTTACCCCTCTCAGCAAATATAATCTCTATCTTTTAATAAGAAATTTTCTTAATAAAACTACTTAGATTTTATCACAGCTCATATAATTATTCAAACTTTTTTATTCGTTAATTTTACTATATTTATTCCAGCAAAAAAACATCTTAAATTTAAATAACTAAAATAAGATGTTTTTTATACAAACTTTTATTTAATTAAATCAGTCATACTTTCCAAACTTACTGCTATTGTAGAAATATTATGAAAAAGTGCCGATGAAGCCGGTGCCAGTACCCCAGCAGCACCTAAAACTATAAGTCCTGTATTGAAACCTGCTACAAAGCGATAATTTCTATTAATTCGTTTCATAAGCTGATTACTTACTCGTTTCAAAATAATCAGTCCTTCCAAATCATCTCCTGAAATAGTAATATCCGCCACTTCTCTCGTAACTTCTGCTCCTTCTTTCATTGCAATTCCTGCATCTGCTTTTGAAAGAGCAAGAGAATCATTTATTCCATCTCCCACCATAATAACTTTTCTTCCTGCTTTTTTTTCTTTTTCCACATAAGCCGCCTTATCTTCAGGTAAGACTTCTGAACAATATTCATCAGCCTCTATTTTCTCTGCTATTGCCTTAGCAGTTCTTTCACTATCACCTGTAAGCATAACTATTTTACTTATCCCAAGTTTCCTTAACTTTTCAAAAACAGACTTTACATTTTCTTTTAATGGGTCTTCTATACATATAACCGCTGCAAGCTTTCCTGCTATTGATAAATATAAATATGAATAATGTTTCGGCAAATTTTCCAAAGTATTGCATATATTTTCTGTAAGTTCTGTTTTTTCATCTTCAAATATAAAATGATAACTTCCTATCAAAACTCTCTTTTCTCCTACATATGAAGCAATTCCATGTGCTACAATATAATCCAATTTAGTGTGCATTTCCGCATGACTAAGATTTTCTATCTCTGCCTGTCGCACAACCGCATTTGCTATTGAATGAGGAAAATGTTCTTCTAAACAAGCTGCAAGTCTAAGCATTTCATCTCTTGTATAATCTCCAAAAGGTATTACTTCTGCTACTCTTGGTTCTGATTTAGTAAGAGTTCCTGTTTTATCAAATATTGCTGTATCTGCATTTGCCACAGCTTCTAAAAATTTTCCGCCTTTTACAACAATATTATATTTTCCACATTCTCTCATAGCTGAAAGTACTGCTAATGGCATTGATAACTTTAAAGCACAAGAATAATCAACCATCAAAATAGAAATCGCTCTGTTTATATTTTTTGTAAATACATAAGTGAATATACTGCCCAAAAAACTAACAGGTACTAATTTATCTGCAAGTTTTCCAGCGTTAGACTCTACACTTGATTTAAGTTTTTCTGAACTTTCTATCATTTTTACAATATTGTCAAATCTTGTCTGACCACTTGTGTTTTTTACACGAATTACAATTTCGCCATCTTCTACCACTGTACCTGCATATACTGTAATACCCTCTCTTTTACATACAGGTATACTTTCACCAGTAAGTGAAGCTTGATTAACCATTGCTTCACCCTCTTCAACTATTCCGTCTAAAGGTATCATTGCTCCCATTCTAACTATCACAAGGTCATTTTCACAGATATCTCCTGTTGGTGTTAAAACTTCTCCTTGTTCTGTTTTAAGCCACACTCTGTCAACATTTATAGATAAACTTTTTGCTAAATCATTAACTGATTTTTTGTGTGTCCACTCTTCCAAAAGTTCTCCTATCCTTAATAAAAACATTACTGAACTTGCTGTATTATAGTCACCTGTAATCATCGAAACTCCTATGGCCGCAGCATCTAGGACTGCCACCTCAAGTTTTCTTTTCAATAATGATTTTATTCCACTTTTTATATACGGGATTGACCTCAAAAATGCCCTCACTTTTTTCAATGGCAGTGGTAGAAATATTTTAAGTATTACCCTATTAAAAATCATATCTTTGATTTTATTACCATAATATCTATTTATTGCATTTCCCGAATATTTATTTACATAATTTTTAGCTTCATTCGGATTAAAATTTTTAATTGCTTCAATTATATTCTCTCTTTTACCACCATATTCTATGGCAATACTTCCAGTTTTCTCATAAATTTTTATAGTCTTGACACCATTTATTTTTTCCATATAATCAGCCATATAGTCTGACACTTTGTTTGAAAGAGGAAAATCAAATTTAAATCTTATTCTCCCTTTTATTTCATGAGCTATTTTATAGTTCAAATCATCACCTTCTAATCTGTTAAAAAAAGTGGATTTTCACCCACTTTATTTCTATTCTTCTTCTGCAATTTCATCTGTTTCTATTCCATTTATTGCCTTTGCTTCTGCAAGAATATCTTCTGCATTTTCCTGAACTTGAGTTACGGCAGTCATAACACATTCTTTTGCTTTTAATCCTTTTGCAACAACATTTGTATAAAGCTTTTTAGCATCTTTACTTCCTAAAATTTTAAAACCTGCTGTTCCAAACAAAATTCCTCCTGCAAAAACTGCCCACTTAGATTTCAATATATTTTTGAAATTCATATGTAACACTTCCTTTCAAATTTTTCCACAAAAAAACATATGAACCAAAAAATATATTCATATGTCTTTTTGTTCTTTATTTAATTATACTAATTTTGAAATTTCGTGTACATACCTTTACTGATAAAATTTATCAATAAACCGTTTTTTAATCATTTTTTACTTTCACTAAACAAGCACTCATTCAATTCATCAAATTTCTTTTTACGTTAATTGTTACCAGTTCTTTTTTTCTTTCGTACAATCATGCTGTTTTTTTCTTTCCTCAACCATTTTACCAAACCATTCAACCATATTAGGGTCATAATGAGAAAAGAACGAACTTTGCTTTTTATCAAGGTTAGCTATTTTATCCATATCTTCATTACTCAATTCAAAATCAAATACACTTAAGTTCTCTACCATTCTTTCATAATGAGTTGATTTTGGAATAATAATAATTCCTCTTTGTAAATGCCATCTTAAAATTACCTGTGCAGAAGTTTTTCCATATTTTGAACCAATTTCAGTCAAAATAGGTTCTGTAAACATATCTCCTCGCCCTTCTCCAAACGGAGCCCATGCTTCTAGTTGTATTCCATACTTATCATTCCATTTTTTAGCTTCTCCTTGTTGATGATGTGGATGAATTTCTATTTGATTAATCATAGGTTTAATACGTGCAAATGTAGCAATATCAATCATTCTATCTGGATAGAAATTTGAAATACCTATTGCTTTAATTTTTCCTGCTTCATAATATTCTTCCAATGCCCTCCAAGCACCATAGTAATCCGCAAAAGGTTGATGAAGAAGTAAAAGGTCAATATAATCTGTCTGTAATTTTTGCATAGAATGCTCAATAGATGCCTTACATTGTTCATATCCATAGTTTTCAATCCATATTTTGGTAGTCAAGAAAATTTCTTCTCTTGGAATACCACTTTTTTTAATCGCAGAACCAACTTCTTCTTCATTAAAATAAGACTGTGCTGTATCAATTAAACGATATCCTGCTTTTAAAGCATCAAGCACACAGCTTTCACATTCTCCCTTTGTCACCTGATATACTCCATAACCTAACTGCGGCATTTTTACACCATTGCTTAACGTTATATAATTCATTCTAATTTCCTCCTTTGAATATTTTACAATTATATGTTACAATATCATTGTAACAGTCGGTAGTAACTACCGGTCAAGTATTTTTTACTTTTGGAGGTAATTATGTATACAATGAAACAAGTCTGTAAAGAAACTGGATTATCTTATGAAACACTTAAATTCTATTGTAATCAAGGTCTTATCCCTAATGTCAAACGTGACAAAAACAATTATCGAATATTTAGCGATAATGACATTGCTTGGATAAAAAACCTAAATTGTCTAAAAAACTGTGGGATGAGCATTTCTGAAATGCAAAAATATATTAATTTATGTTTACTTGGTGAAAGTTCTATTCCAGAAAGGAAAATAATTTTAGAAAATAAGAAAAATAATTTAATACAACAAATGAATTTTATACAAGAATGTATAGATTATATTGACTGGAAACAGAATTTTTACAATGATGTTCTATCAGGAAAAACCAAATACTTCAGCAATCTAATTGATATAAAGAACTAAAAGTTTAAATTTTTCACCACATTTCTATTTGTTTCCAAAAAATATATCAAAAATTTTGCTTTTAATAAAAATGTTTAACAAAACAAAGTAAAAAGATATTATCACAAGGTAGTAGAAGCAAAATTAGTATTAGCTCCAAATATAATAATAAGTCTGGATACAGAGTTTATAGAAAATGAGAATGAAAATAGAGAAAACAGGATTGTGAAATAAATGCAGCTAAAAGATTATTAAAAAGATGGAAAATAGAGAATGAAGGATTTAATAATGAAGTTGTATTTAGCGAGTGATAAAATAAAAAATTAAAAGAAAGCATAAAAAATACAATTGATATTACCCTCTTTTTGTGTTTTTCATACTTTTCAAAAAAGTTATAGAAAAAGCTTGGGATTTATGATAAAATTAGATTTAAATGAATATACAGGATAATTAATCAAATATTTTAAAAACTACATCTATTACAAATTAATTGAGGAGTGATTTTATGAAATTAATGTTTGCTTCAGATATTCATGGTTCTGAATATTATTGCAAAGAAATGATTGATATGTATAAAAAAGAAAATCCCGAAAAATTGATTTTACTTGGTGATATTCTTTATCATGGTCCAAGAAATGATTTACCAAAAGATTATAATCCTAAAGCAGTTATTGAGTTTTTAAACAATATAAGCAGTGAAATTTTATGTGTCAGAGGAAATTGTGATGCAGAAGTAGACCAAATGGTTTTAGATTTTCCAATTATGGCTGATTATATGATTATGTATCTTGAAAATAGAATGATTTTTGTTACCCATGGTCATCTTTATAATCAGCAACAACTTCCTAAACTAAAAAAAGGCGATATCCTTTTGCATGGTCATACCCATGTACAAGCAATGAAAAATATTAACGATTATATATATATAAATCCGGGTTCTGTTTCTATTCCAAAAGAAAATAACAAAAACAGTTATATGATTTTTGAAAATAACATTTTTACAATTAAAGACTTAGATGGTAATGAAATACAAAACTATTCAATTTAATATAAAGTTCTTAAAATTCAAAGCAGAAAAAAGGGTGTTTTTTCACACCCCTATTTTCATTTAAAAATTAATTTTGATGGAACTAATTTTAAATCTTTTTGAATTTTATTTTCAAACATAAATATTAATCCCTCTTCTATACTATTTCTGAAAATACTTTTCCAATACTATCTTGTATAACCAATTTTGCCATATTATCCATAGGAGTTGTAGATTTATTGACAAGTACGAGTTTATTTCCTCGGTAATAATTTATAAGTCCTGCCACAGGGTAAACCGCTAAAGATGTTCCGCCTATAATAAGGATATCTGCATTTTGTATATATTCTACAGCTTTATTCATTGTATATGAACTTAAACCCTCTTCATATAAAACTACATCTGGCTTTATAATACCACCACATTCGCATTTGGGTATCCCTGTACTATTCAAAATAAATTCCGCATCAAAAAATTTATGGCATTTTTGACAATAATTACGATGTACAGAACCATGTAATTCTAAAACTTCTTTACTTCCTGCCATTTGATGAAGTCCATCAATATTTTGAGTAATTACAGCCTTCAACTTGCCAGTTTTTTCAAGCTCTGCTAATATTTCGTGTGCTTTATTAGGTTTAGCTGAAAGACAAAGCATTTTATCACGATAAAATTCAT